>JBFKGZ010000001.1:0-80085 GCA_041633075.1 Candidatus Deferrimicrobiaceae bacterium
AGTACGAGCCGGAAGGGACACCGCGAAACACGGGGTGATCCATGGTGAAATCGACCCGATTCCACCCCATGTGCGGAACCTTGAGCGAAACTGCCCCTACGCCCGGCACCGTCTCCCGCAGGCCGGAGGCAAACCGCACCACCTTCCCGGGGAAAAACCCGATCCCCTTGTGGCAGCCGAATTCCTCGCTCTCGGTGAAGAGCACCTGCAGCCCGAGGCAGATCCCCAGGAACGGCCGTTCCTCCAGGAGAACATCGGACAGGAACGGAAGGAGCCCCTGCCTGCCCAGATTCTCCATGCAGTCCCGGAAAGCACCCACCCCCGGAAGGACAATGCCGGCGCAGCGGGACAGCTCCGCCGGGTTTCCGCTCACGATGGTCGGGAACCCGAGCGACGCAAGCGCCTTGCTCACGCTGCGCAGGTTCCCCATGCCGTAGTCGACGACGCCGATGGCGTCCCCTTCCGTCATCCCAGCACACCTTTCGACGAGTGGACCCCCTTTACGCGCGGGTCGATCCGCACGGCTTCCGCCATGGCCCTCCCGAGTCCCTTGAAGATCGCCTCCACGGTGTGGTGGGCGTTGGACCCGTACGGGACGTTGACGTGAATGCATGCCCCGGAGGACTGGGAAAACGCACGGAGGAACTCCTCGACGAGTTCCAGATCGAACGTCCCGACTTTTTCATGCTCCAGGGGACAGTGGAACACCAGGTGGGGACGCGCGGAAACGTCGACCGTGACCTGCGCCAGCGCCTCGATCATCGGAATGCTCGCATGGGCATACCGGGCGATTCCCCCCATGGTCCCGAGGCTCTTCCGGAAAGCCTCTCCGAGACAAATCCCCACGTCCTCCACGACGTGGTGGAAATCGACATCGGTATCGCCCTTCGCTGTGACGGTCAGATCGAAGAATCCGTGCCGGGAGAACAGGGTGAGCATATGGTCGAAGAACGGCACGGACGTGGCAATCCGCCCTTCCCCCTCCCCTTCCAGCCGGAGCGTCAACCTGACGTCGGTTTCCTTCGTCGTGCGATCGACCTGCGCTTCCCTCGCCATGGCCCTATGATGCCCCCTTTCCGATCCGTATCCGGACGGCCTGGGCATGGGCGAACAACCCTTCCTTTTCGGCAAGCCGCACGACGTGAGGCGCATCGCCCGCAAGTGCCCGGAATTGATATGATACCACGTTCGTTCGCTTGAGGAAGGTGGCGACTCCCAGGGGGGAGGAAAACCGCGCTGCCCCGCCTGTGGGCAGCGTATGGTTGATCCCGGCGAGGTAGTCCCCCACCGCGACCGGGCTGTGGTCCCCCAGAAACGCCGTCCCGGCGTTCCGGATCCTCTCGAAGGCTCTCCACGGGTCCTCGAGCATCAGGGCGAGGTGCTCGGGCGCCAGCCGGTTGACCACGTCGATCCCCTCGTCGAGTCCCTTGACGAGGAACCCCACGGCTCGGGAGAGCGACCCTGCCAGGATCTTCTTTCGTGGCAGCTTTCCCCTCTGCCTCGCCAGTTCGATGTCCACCTTCCCGGCCAGCCGGGGGGAGTCGGTCACCACTGCGACGAAGGCATCTTCGTCGTGCTCTGCCTGGGAGAGAATGTCCGCCGCAACGAAACGGGCTTTCGCCGTGTCGTCGGCCATCACCACCAGTTCGCTCGGGCCGGCCAGCATGTCGAGCCCCACCCTGCCGTACACCTGCCGCTTCGCCTCCGTGACGTAGGCATTTCCCGGACCGACGATCACGTCCACCCGGGGGACCATTTCGGTCCCGTAGGCGAATGCAGCGATGGCCTGCGCGCCGCCGATGCGGAAGACCCCCTGGGTACCCACGATCCTCGCGGCGGCAAGAACGATGTCCGGCACTTTTCCCCCCGGTGCGGAGCAGGCGGCGTACACTTCCCGCACGCCGGCCACCTTCGCCGGAATCGTGTTCATGAGCAGGGTGGACGGATAGGCCGCCTTCCCGCCGGGGACATAGACGCCCGCGCGGGCAACCGGCAGCACCCGTTGCCCGAGAAGGGCGCCCGGAATCCCCGCGGGGAAACCGGATTCGTCCTGATGGCGGTGGAACGACTCGATCCGGGAAGCCGCGAGAGACAGCGATGCACGGATTGCCTTCGGCGTGCGCCTCCACGCCGCATCGATTTCCTTCCGGGAAACCGCGGCCCCTTGCCTCCGAAGGTCGAACCGGTCGAACCGCCCGGTGAATTCGACCAGTGCATCGTCGCCTTCCTCCCTTACCCGGGCCAGCACTTCGGCCACCACGGAATGCACCTTCGCCGAATCCGTATCCCCGCGCCGCTCCCCCTCGGCCAGAATCTTCCGGAACGCTGCGGTCCCCGATTTCACCCAGCGCACGCGACCTCCCTATTCCTCCACCCGGACGATGTCGGCGCCCAGGGAGGAAAGTTTTCGTTCCAGCATCTCGTACCCCCGGTCGAGGTGGTAGATGCGGAGGATCTCGGTTGTCCCGTTCCCGGCCAGTCCCGCCAGAACGAGGGAGGCGGACGCCCGCAGGTCGGTAGCCATGCAGGGGGCGCCGGCAAGCCTGGGAACGCCCTTGACTGCGGCGGTGTTCCCCGAAATATCGATCTGGGCCCCCATCCGGCGGAGCTCCGCCACGTGCATGAACCGGTTTTCGAAAACCGTTTCCCGGATGATGCTGAACCCCTCGCAGAGGCACATGTAGGCCATGAATTGCGCCTGCCCATCGGTCGGAAACCCCGGATGGGGAGAGGTTTTGATGTTGACCGACCGGATCGTCCCGTTCCTCCGCACCCTCACCGCACCCGGCAGGAGGGATACGTCGGCACCGCTCTCGGAAAGCTTCTCGAGGATGGCGCCCATCGTCTCCGCATCTGCCCCTTCGGCGGTCACGTCGCCGCCGGTGATCGCACCCGCCAGCAACAGCGTCGCTGCCTCGATCCTGTCGGGCATCACTTCGTGCCGGACCCCGGACAGGGAGGAGACGCCACGAACGACGATTTCGTCCGTCCCTTCTCCCTCGATCTCCGCACCCATGCCGCGGAGCGCACGGGCGAGGTCGCATACCTCGGGCTCCTGGGCGGCGTTTTTCAGGACCGTGGTCCCCCGTGCCATCGTGGCGGCCATCATCAGGTTCTCGGTCCCGGTGACCGTTTTCACGTCGAAGTAGATCGTGGTCCCGGTAAGCCTGTCGGCCCGGGCCTCGATATACCCCTCCGCAAGCTTCGTCTCTGCTCCGAGAAGCGAAAGCCCCTTGAGGTGCTGATCGATCGGGCGGGCGCCGATGGCGCACCCGCCGGGGAGGGAAATCCTCGCCATGCCGAACCGGGCCACCAAGGGGCCGAGCACGAGGACGGAAGCGCGCATCCTCTTCACCATGTCGTAGGGAGCTTCCGCTTTCCGGGCCTCCCGCGTGTCGATGCGGAGAACGGAAGAACCCGGCTCCCCGGTTTCCGCGCGCGTAACCGATGCGCCCATCAACTCCAGCAGCGTTCCGAAGGTATCAATGTCCCGCAGGCGGGGAACATTGGCAATCTCCACGGGCCCTTCCGCAAGCAGCGATGCCGCCATGATCGGAAGAACGGCGTTTTTCGCCCCCGACACCCGGACAGCGCCCGAAAGCGGGTTTCCTCCATTGATGTGGAACGTGTCCAGAAACTCCTCCTATCCGCCCCGCTCCCCCCCCACCGGGAGGATCCAGCGGCCCACGCGATCCCGCCCCGCCAGGTCCTTCTCTACGCCGACGAAGCGCAGGGGGCCGCAGGGGAGCTTTTGCACAGAAACGCCTTGCGACTCACCGATCTCCAGCCAGAGCGTCCCCCCCGGCTTCAAATATTCCCAGGCATCCGCCACGAGAGGACGAATCACCGACATCCCGTCCGGACCGGCCAAAATGGCCCCCGCCGGCTCGAATCCCCGGACATCCCAGGGAAGCGAATCCCATTCCATTTCGGAAACGTACGGGGGGTTCGAAACCACTACATCAAAACGGACCCCTCTTTTCAAGGCGGAATATTTATCCGCGCGGAGAAACCGGACCCGGCCGGCAACCCCGTGGCGGCGGGCGTTTTCCCGGGCGACGGCCAGACATTCACCGGACACGTCCGATGCGAGCACCTCCACCCCGGAGAGTTCCGCCGCGAGCGTCACGGCGATGGCCCCGCACCCCGTGCCGACGTCGAGCATTCTTCCCGTCCCCCCCCTCTCCCGCCGCCATTCCTCGACGATACGCTCGACCAGCCCCTCCGTCTCGGGTCTCGGAATGAGCGTGTCGCGCGTCAATTGGAATTCGCGCCCGTAGAAATCCCACGCTCCCAGAATGTACTGGACGGGTTCTCCGGAAAACCTGCGCCGGAGAAGGGAACGAAGGGCGGGAGCCGAATTGCCGACCTCCCTTTCCGCCTCCCGGGATATGCGGGAACGGGGGATTCCGGTCAGGTGGGAGACAAGGATCTCGGCTTCGGGCAAGGAGCGAAAACCCCTCTCCTCCATCTCCCTGCGGCAAAGCGCGAGGAGTTCGAAGAGTTGCATGCGGGGTCGGACGGCGTTCAGCCGGCGTGCTTGAGCGCTTCGGTCTGGGCGCGAGCGATCAGGGCATCCACGAACACGTCGATTCCCCCGTTCAACACCAGGGACAGCTGATGGACGGTCAACCCGATGCGGTGGTCGGTCACCCGGCCCTGCGGGAAGTTGTACGTGCGGATCCGCTCGCTCCGGTCCCCCGTCCCCACCATTGCCTTGCGCATGCCCGCCCGCTCGGCGTTCTGTCGGGCCATTTCCTGGTCGTACAGTCTCGACCGGAGGATCTTCAGCGCCTTGGACTTGTTCTTCAGCTGGGATTTCTCGTCCTGGCAGGAGACAACCAGCCCCGTCGGAATGTGCGTGATCCGGACCGCCGAGTCCGTCGTGTTCACGCTTTGTCCGCCGGGGCCCGAAGAGCGGAAGACGTCGATGCGAAGGTCGTCGGGGGCGATCTGGATGTCTACCTCCTCGGCCTCCGGGATCACCGCCACCGTCACCGTGGAAGTGTGAATCCGCCCCCCCCCTCCGTGGCGGGCACCCGCTGGACCCGGTGAACGCCGCTTTCGAACTTCAGCCGGCTGTAGGCGCCCTTCCCCTCGATCATCGCGATGACCTCTTTGGTCCCCCCGAGGCCCGTCTCGCTGTGGGAGAGCATTTCCACCCTCCACTCCTTCGCCGCGGCGTACATCGTATAGGACCGGAACAGCTCGGAAGCGAACAGGGCGGCTTCCTCCCCGCCGGCCCCTGCACGGATTTCGACGAGGATGTTCTTCTCGTCGTTCGGATCCTTCGGCAGAAGGAGAACGCGCATCTCCCCCTCGAGCCGCTCCCTCTCCTCCGTGAGTCTGGCGACTTCCTCCCGGGCAAGCGCCCGCATCTCCGGATCCTTCTCCGACTGGGCAAGGGAAAGGTTTTCCTCCAACTCCCGGCTTATCTTCCGGTATTGGGCGTACCCTTCGGCCAGGGGCCTCACCTCGGCCAGTTCCCGGCCCAGTCTCTGGAGCTCCCGCGGGTTGCCCGTCACGACGGGGTCCCCCATCAGGCGCGTGATCTCCTCGACGCGACCCTGGATCCCCTCGAGCTTATCCCACATGGAAACCCTCCGATCCTGCCTCTTGCATCCCGCGGGGAAAAGACGGGCCCTCGATGACAACCCCCCCGGGGACGAACGCCTGTCGTTCCGCGGATCTCATCGGGCGCCCCCGCGCTGCGCCGCCAACTCCCGCTTCACCCCAGCGGCGTCCCCGCAGCTCATCTTCCCCTCGGGGCAGCGCCCCCGCAGACAACCCGGACCGGCGCTCTCGAAAAGGAGGGGTGCCTTCGCATATGCGATCGCAAGCATTCTCTTGCCCATTTCCCGGATCTCCCATTGGGCGCGCCGGCACAGCCGCAAGGCGAAGAAGTGATGCAGCTCCCGGGCGTTCATGCTGATCAGGATCTTCGTCTCGGTAGCGTTGGGCAGAACAAATCGGGCGTCCTCTGCCGGGATGCCGCCCTTGAGCATCTCCTCGTAAAGCGCCGAGCACTTTCTCATGTGCTCCTCGAACTTATCATACAGCGGATTGCCCTCCGGCGCCCCGGCGGGTTTCTTTCTTCCCCGATTCGTGCCGCCCCGCCGGACGAGGGACTTCGGCGTCACATACCCGAAGGTTGCGGCGACATACCGCTGGCTCTGCTGGGAATAGGAGGCGATTCGGTGGCGAACCAGCTGGTGCGAGGTCGCCCGGGAGATACCCTCGACGCCGTACGTGAGGGTCACATGCTCCAGCACCGAGGCGTGCCCCATCGACAGAACGCGGCGGACGAGATTGCGGACGTCTTTCCCGGAGATGTCCTCCCGCAGGTCATCGATCGAGACGGGAGAGTAGCACAGGCGTGCAGCCAGCGCCACCAGCCTTTCGGGCTCCGGGGTGCACTGCAGGAGGATTACGTTCACGGAAGGAGGGACGCCAAGCGTCCCTTATCGGGTCTTGTCGTACTTCTTGTGGAACTTCTCGATCCGGCCCGCGGTGTCGACCAGCTTCTGCTTACCGGTATAGAACGGGTGGCAGTTGGCGCAGATCGCCACCTTGATCTCATTGATCGCGGACAAGGTTTCGAAGGTGTTTCCGCATGCGCATTTGACCGTCGACTTCATGTATTTCGGGTGGATGTCCGGCTTCATCGGGTTGTCGCTTCCTCCCTGGTCACGTATTCATCGAGTCGAGAAAATCCTGGTTGGTCTTCGTCTTGGAAATCTTGTCGAGGAGGAATTCCATGCTCTCCGCGGGAGACAGCGGGGAGAGGAATTTCCGCAGCACCCAGATCCGCTGGAGAACCGGCTTCTCGAGCAGGAGCTCTTCCTTTCTCGTCCCGGACTTGTTGATGTCGATGGCGGGAAAGATCCGCTTTTCGGAGATCTTCCGGTCGAGGACGAGTTCCATGTTCCCCGTACCCTTGAACTCCTCGAAGATCACCTCGTCCATACGGCTTCCCGTCTCGATCAGCGCCGTGGCGATGATCGTCAGGGATCCGCCCTCCTCGATGTTCCGGGCGGCGCCGAAGAACCGTTTCGGTTTCTGCAGCGCGTTCGCGTCCACGCCGCCGGAGAGGACCTTCCCCGAAGGGGGAACCACCGCATTGTAGGCCCGCGCCAGGCGGGTGATGCTGTCGAGGAGGATCACCACGTCCTTCTTGTGTTCCACGAGGCGCTTGGCCTTCTCCAGAACCATCTCGGCCACCTGCACGTGCCGCTGCGCCGGTTCGTCGAACGTGGAGGAGATGACCTCTCCGTTCACGCTGCGCTGCATGTCGGTGACCTCTTCGGGGCGCTCATCGATGAGCAGGACGATGAGGACGACTTCCGCATGGTTCTTCGTGAGGCCGTTCGCGATGTTCTGGAGGATGATGGTCTTGCCGGCCCGGGGAGGGGAAGTGATCAGCGCTCGCTGCCCCTTTCCGATGGGAGCGACGAGGTCGATGATGCGCGTCGAGTAGTTGTCGTGCACATGCTCCATCGTGAACTTTTCCTGCGGATAGAGCGGGGTCAGATTGTCGAAGATGATCTTGTCCTTCGCTATCTCCGGGTCCTCGGTGTTGATCTTCTCCACCTTGAGGAGGGCGAAATACCGCTCGTCCCCCTTGGGCGCCCGGATCTGGCCCGTCACCGTGTCTCCGGTGCGCAGCCCGAAACGGCGGATCTGCGAGGGAGAGACGTAGATGTCGTCGGGCCCCGGCAGATAGTTGGAATCCGGGGAACGCAAAAAACCGTAGCCGTCAGGGAGAACCTCGAGAACGCCCTCTCCGGAGACAATGACCTCCTGGTCGGTCTGGGCCTGCAGGATGGCGAAAATGAGTTCCTGTTTCTTGAGGCCTGCGGCGCCGTCGACATGGAGGCTTTTCGCTATTTCCGTGAGATCCCCGATACGCATCGCTTTCAGTTCTTTCAGATTCATGCACATTCCCCCGAAATTGTAAGCTGGTCGGATTTCCTGATGTGTTCGTATCTATCGTATAGATGGGTAGAAAGACTCCGGCAGGTTCTCCGGCTATTCGTACGATTCATTTTCCGCCGTGCGGTTTCCCGATGTCAAGGAAAATCGCCTGACGTTCCTCACGCGTCTACTCCCGGTGCATGGGGAAGGCGTTTCCGTCCTTCCGCAGCGATCGGCTCCTTCGGCATCCTGTTTCTTCGGAGAGAGCTATTGCGGGAACGCGTCCGTAATATAGATAAAACTCAGCTGTCGGCCGGTCAAGGATCTTTCGCGGCGATACGAGTGGAACGAGCGGGAGCAGACCGTGCAGGGGCCAACTGCCTCGAGGTTTTCTCCGGGCACCCCCGCGGCGGCAAGGCCTTCCAGGGCAAGAGATGCAAGATCCGCCATCCATTTTCCCGCCGATTTTCCCCGGAACAGAAACCGCCCTCCCCCGGGAAGCGGCCGGAGAAGGTCCGCCACCTCCCCCCCGATTTCGTAGCAGCATCCTCGGGCCGAAGGCCCCACCGCAGCGACAAGTCCCCCGGAAGCGGCGATCCCGAAGCGCCCGCTCATCCGGCGAACGGTCTTTCCAACGATCCCGGCGGCAAACCCCCTCCATCCGGCATGGACCGCGGCGCAGGCCCGCGCCTCCGGAACGGCGATCAGGATCGGAACGCAGTCGGCAGTGCGTATGCCGACCCCCGTCCCCCGCACTGCGGTGAACAAGGCGTCTCCTTTCCGCTTCCCCTCCGCTCCCGGGACCGCGTCCCCTTCCGCCCATTCCAGAACGGTCGCGGAGTGGACCTGCCGCAGCGTTCCGACCCGGGACGGGGATATGGCGAACACGCTTTGCAGCCTGCCCGCATCCCCTCGTTCCGGCAGCGGGTCGACTCCCAAAAACGCGTGGTAGAACCCGGGCACGGACCGGAGCAGGGGAGACTGGACGAAGTGGGGAAGGATCACCTGCGCAGCCCTCTTGCCGCCGGATGGCGGGGCAACGTCCCGGATGCAAAGCCGACGCAGGCGCTCCCGCAGCAGGGCGATGGCGACGGAGCAGCCGAGGAAGGGGGTTCCGAACGGAGCTTCTCGGGGAGGAAGGGCGAGCGCAGACTTGCGGGTGGTTCGCAAGTCGAGCGACGAAGCGAGGGGCCCCCTCCGAGGATGCGGAAGCGGCTCATGGCGCGTCCACAGCCGACTCTCTCACCCTGGAACATTGTAATAACGTCCCGGAACTATACATGGAGGCCATTTACCGCCCTGCCGCCAGGACCGCCGCCCGGAACTCCCCGAACTCCGGCGGGTCCGGCGCCGTGAACTCCATTTGTCGTCCCGTGTGAGGGTGCACAAACCCCAGACGGAACGCATGCAGCAGAAAGCGCGAAACCGTCACCGTTCCCGCTGTCTTGCCCCGGCCCAAAGCAACCTCCCGCGGTCTCCCGTACACGTCGTCGCCCACAATCGGACAGGAAAGGTGGGCGCAGTGAAGCCGCACCTGGTGCGTTCGGCCCGTCTCCAGATCGAACTCGAGAAGGGAGAATCCCCCGAATGACTCGAGAAAGCGGTATCGGGTAACCGCGATCCTCCTGCCGCGCAAGCCTCCGGGAGGAACGATTCCGGGCTTCGCTGCGGTCCCGCCACGGGTGACCCGCGGAAGCACGACGGGGAAAACCGCCATCTTCCTCCGGTGAACGGGGTGCCTCCCCACCCGCGTCCGGATCTCCCCCTCGTCCCGCGGAGGTCTTCCCCAGACGATACCCCGATATCGACGGACCATCTTGTGAGCAGCCAGCTGCGAGGAGAGGCCCGAATGGGAGGCATCATGTTTCGCGACCACGATGATACCGGAGGTGTCCCTGTCGAGCCGGTGGACAATTCCCGGCCGATCGACCCCGCCGATTCCCGAGAGGCTGCCGGCGCGTGACAGAAGGGCGTGGACAAGCGTTCCGGCACGATGCCCGGGGGCCGGGTGTACCACCATCCCCGCCGGCTTTCCGACCACCATCAGATGATCGTCCTCGAACAGCACGGCGACAGGGCGGTTTTCGGGGACGAGATCCAGAGGGCGGGGCGAAGGAATGGAAACCGTGATCCTTTCGTTTCCTTTGAGCTTTACCGACGGCCTTGCCTCCGCACCCCGCAGGGTCACCAGCCCCTCACTGATCAACTGCTGGATCCGGGACCGGGACAGGGTGGGCAGGGCACCGGAAAGATACCGGTCCAGCCGCTCCCCCGCATTTTCCGGGGGAACCGTGAGACGGTGGGTAACCGCCACGGACCTTAAACTACCAGGCCTTGGAGGGTACGTGGCCCCAGGGCTTCACCAGGAGATCGACCAGGGCCCGATTGAAGAAATTGGTGCTCTTGATGACTTCGGGGTCGACGCGGCTCAGATAATAGTTCCTCCCTTCCTCGATCTCGCCTTTCAGAAGGTCGAACAGGTTGTCCTTCGCGATCCCCTCCTCCACCTTCTTCGCGTTATACAGGGCAATGTCCGATACGACCGCCCGGGCAACGCGCCGTGCCACGTCCGGATCCTTTACGACCCCCATCTCTTCCTCCTTGCCCTCTGTTCGTTTCTCCTGACTACCTGCTGCGGAACGCCAGGTAGATCTGTCCTCCGTCCCGGTCGACCAGGACGGACACCATCTGCCCGCGCGGCGATTTCGCCAGCATCCTCCGGTAGGACTCCAGCCCTCCTATCGGCTCCCTGTTGATCCGGAGGAGAATGTCCCCCTCGCGTATTCCTCCCGTGCCGGCCGACCCCGACGGGTCCACGCGCTGGACCTCCACCCCCCCCTCGATCCCCAGGACGCGCTCCGACCCCTTCGGAAGAGCCTTCACATAGAGCCCCCAGGCGTCCCAGGGGGGTTTCCTGGGCACCGGATGCGGCGCCGGACTATCCAACTCGGCCAGCTTTACGGTGACCCCCATCCGTTTCCCGCCGCGAAGGATCTCGATGACCACATCGCTGCCCGGGGCAATGCCTGCCACCATCTTCTGGAACTCCTTGACCCCGGTGATTCGTGTCCCTCCGAACGAGATCGCAATGTCTCCCCCGCGAAGACCCCCTGCGGCCGCGGGACTTTCGGGGACCACACGATTGACCAACACGCCCTTTTCGCCCTTGACGCCGAACGACTCCGCCAGTTCGGGGGTCAGGAGCTGTATGCCGACGCCGAGCCACCCGCGCCGTATCGTCCCGGTATTCGCCAGCTCCCGTTCGATCTCGAGGACGGTGTTGATGGGGATCGCAAACCCGATCCCCTGTCCCCCGCTCACCATCGCGGTGTTGATGCCCACCACCTCCCCCCGGGTGTTCAACAGCGGGCCTCCGGAGTTGCCGGGAT
Organism: Candidatus Deferrimicrobiaceae bacterium; assembly: GCA_041633075.1. Lineage (GTDB taxonomy): Bacteria > Desulfobacterota > Deferrimicrobia > Deferrimicrobiales > Deferrimicrobiaceae > CSP1-8. The sequence continues at coordinate 11,304 of JBFKGZ010000001.1, forward strand.
TGATGGATGCGTCGGTCTGGATCAGGTCTCCCGTCGGGTCGATCCCCAGGTCCATGCGTCCGGTGGCGCTGATCACTCCCAGGGTTACGGTGCTCTCGAGTCCGAACGGGTTCCCCACGGCGATCGCCCACTCTCCGACCTTTATCCGTGAGGAATCCCCGAGGACGGCAACAGGGAGCTTCCGCGACGGTTTGATCCTCAGAAGGGCGACATCGGTGCGCGGATCCGCCCCGACGATTTTCGCCCGGTACTCGGTGCGGTCGGAAAGCCGGACGACGATCTCATCGGCGTCCCGGATGACGTGCTCGTTCGTGACGATGAGCCCGTCCTCGCCGACGATGACGCCGGAACCGAGGGAGTCCTCCGGGAATCCGCCGTTATCCTCCAGCAGCTCCGCGAGGTAATCCTGCATCCTCTTGCCGCCCTCGGGGGTGCCCGCGGAGACTCCCCGGGAAAAGCGGGTGACCGTCCGGATGTTCACGACCGCGGGAACCGCCCTCTCCACGGCGGCGACAAACCCCTGCTGCATTCGGGCGACATCTTTCGTTCCCGGAGATGACTTGCCCCCGTCCCCGGAACACGCCGCCAGGAGTGGAACCAGGACGGTCACGATCGCCGCCGCGCGTCCCGCCTTCATGCCGTGGACCCCCCGGCAGCAGCAGGGTTCTGCCCCGTGCAGGCCTCCACCCTCCTCACGGGAAGCTTCGCCTCCCGGGCATACTGGACATCCTTCTCGATCTGACGCACCAGCTCCTCGACGCTCTTGAATTTTCTCTCGTCCCGGATCCGGTCCCGGAAATACACGGTTATTTTCTCTCCATAAATGTCCCGGTGGAAGTCCATCACGTGGACCTCGAGGCCCAGGGAATTCTCGCCGAACGTCGGATTGAATCCCACACTGGCAACCGATCGGTGCCGGATACCCCCGACCTCCGCCTCCACAACATAAACGCCGGGAAGAGGTACCAGCTCCTGGGAGAACCGTACATTCGCGGTCGGGAATCCCAAATCCTTTCCCCGTCCCGCCCCCGTCACCACCGGTCCCGACATCCGGTAGGGGCGGCACAGAAGCTCTTCCGCTTCCCGAACCCGACCGGCCAGCAGAAGGCCCCGAATGCGGGTCGAGCTGACGATCAGGCCGCCCCGGAAGAGGGGAGGGACCACGTCCACCTCGAATCCGAGCTCCTGCCCGACCTCGGCGAGCATCGCGGGGGATCCGGTCCGGTTCCTTCCGAACGTGAAGTCAAAGCCGACCGTCACCCAGCGGGCCCGGAGCCTTCGCGCAAGAATCTGACGGGCGAATTCGTCCGGCCACATTTCCCCGATGGCGCTGTCGAAGGAATCGATCACGAGCACGTCGATGCCCGACTGGGCGATGAGATCGGCCTTCTCCTCCTGCTCCGTGATTTCGTAGAACCTAGCGCCCGGGGAAAAGAAGCGGACGGGGTGCGGGATGAACGTGAGCGCTACGGCAATCGTTCCCGCCTCGCGCCCGCGGGCAATTGTCCGCCGCAGCAGTTCGCGGTGCCCCAGGTGCACTCCGTCGAAGTTGCCCACCGTGAGGGAGACGCCCGTTTCGGGGGTGAATTCGGAGGAACCGTGGACCACGATCATTTGTCGGTCTCCTTGCTCTTGGCCAACCTGCCCTCGCTTCCCGCGCCCGCAGGCAATAAAATCTCTTAATTATTATGATACTATACACAGATTCCACTGTTTTTCCCGATTTATCAAGACGTGGTTCCCGAAGGCCGTACCCGGCATCTGCGTACGACCGGTCAACCAGGGACGGAGACGGTTGGCGGGAGGAGGGGGCATAAGCCCAGGCGATGAAAGTCATCCATCGGTACATCCTGTCCGAAATCGGGGGACCCTATCTCATCGCCCTGTTCACTTTTACGCTCTTGACATTGCTGCACCGTTTCTCCCGTCTCACCGATCTCGTGGTCGCCAAGGGCGTTCCCTCCCCGCTTGTGGGAAAGCTGCTGCTTTCGCTTCTTCCGCAGTTTCTCGCAATCACCCTCCCGGCCGCCCTCCTCCTTGCCATTCTCCTGGCCCTCGGAAGGCTCGGAGCCGACTCGGAAACGACCGCCCTGAGCACTGCAGGGGTGGGAATGCGCAGCCTGGTTCTCCCGGTTTTCCTGCTCAGCACGGCGACGTTTCTGGCGAGTCTCTTCATCGGATGGGTCGGAATTCCCTGGGGGCAGCGGAATCTCACGGAGTCGATCGCCCGCATCGTCTCGGTCCGTGCCGGCGCGGGGGTCGAAGAACACGTCTTCCGGGATGTGGCCCCCGATGTCCTGCTGTTCCCCGACCGGGTATCGACCGACGGCACCGGGATGACCGGAATCATGCTCTCCCAGCGGGTGGAAGGGCAAGACCCCCTGCTCGTCTTTGCAAAGGAGGGAACGTTTCTGCCGGAAAGCGTCGACCGGGCCGCCGGGCTTCTCCTCCTGGACGGTACCATCCACCACAACGACAGGGGGGCGGATGCGTACCGGATCGCCTCGTTCCGGGAGATGGAATTCTACCTCCCCAGGAGGAACGTCGGTACCGACGGCGACCGGGCCAGTCCCAAGCACCTCACCCTGCCGGAGCTGGCACGAAAGATTTCCGAAACGGAAGGAACAGGATCCTCTGCCAACTATCGGTACCACTTTCACCGACGTCTCTCGCTTGCGGTCTCCTGCCTGGCGTTCGGCCTCCTCGCGATACCGCTGGGGCATTCGCAGCGCGTCCGCGGGAAATCCCCCGCGCTCGCCCTTACCCTTGCCATCATTCTCTTCTATTATCTTTTCCTCGCCGCCGCGGGGACACTCGAGCCGTTCTCCCCCGCACTCATGACGCTGCTTCTCTGGGTCCCCAATTCCGCAGGGCTCGCCGCGGCATGCTGGCTGATCTGGCGATCCGAGTCCCGCCTGGTTTTCCTCCCTGACCTGTTCGGGCGCTTCGAACGGAAAAAATGACGATCATCACCCGCTACCTTCTCCGGGAATTCTCCAAGATCGCCGTGGCGGCGACTGCGGGATTCCTCCTCCTTTTCATCGTGATCGACTTCGTCGAACAGGCCGATGAATTTCTGAAATACCGGACCTCCGTGGAAGAGGTGCTCCTATACTACCTGTACAGCGCGCCGAACATCTTCCTCCTGACGTCCCCCGTGGCGGTTCTCCTTGCCGTGCTGATCACCGTCTCCCTGCGGGCGAGAGCCAACGAGTTCACCGCCATCTTCTCCGGCGGCATAAGCATCTGGAGGGCCTGCGCTCCCATTCTCGCGGGATGCGCGGTCTTTTCCGCCCTCTCCCTTGCGAGCTCGGAAACCCTCGTCCCCCGGATGACCCGCAAGGCAAGAGAAATCGTACAGTTCACGGCGCGGAACGGGAAAGTCGCCGCCCAGTTCTCGCTGAACCGGTACTGGATTCGCGGTGAGAAAGGAATCCTTTCCGCCCAGGTGGTCTATCCCGACAGGCAGGAATTGTTCGGGTTCCAGTACCTCGAGCTGGATGAGGAGTTCCGGCTCGTCCGGCGCATCGACGCCCGATCGGCAACGTATAGGAAGGAAGGGGTCTGGGTGCTGCGTCAGGGTACCGAACGGGATTTTTCCGGCAATCCCGAGGTCGCACGTTTCACCGAGAAGGAGTTCGGTTTTCCGGAATCCTTCCTCCCGTTCCTGGTGGGGGAAACGCCGCCGGAAGAGATGACCTATGCCCAGCTATCCGGCTACATCCGCGACTCCGTCGCCCGCGGGTACGATGTGCGCCGATACGAGGTGGACCTGCACGCCAAGCTTTCCTACCCGCTGCTCAACATGGTCATCAGCCTGGTCGCCATCCCCTTCGCTCTCCGCTCCCCCCGGTCGGGAGGAGTGTGGAGAAGCATCGGAGCGGGATTGTTCATCGGCTTCGTATGCTGGATGCTGCTTTCGTTATCCCTTTCGCTGGGGAAAAAAGGACTTCTCCCGCCGGTTCTGGCGGCCTGGCTCCCGGATCTGGCGATCGCCTCCGCAGGAGTGTACCTGTTCCGGGGGGCAAGACGGTAGAGAGTGACCCTCAGGTCCCCATCTCCCATGAGGCAAGGTATTTCTTCTGCTCCGGCGTGAGGCGGTCGATCCTGACGCCGATGGCCGCAAGCTTCAGTCTCGCGATCTCCCGGTCGATCTCCTCGGGGATCGTGTATACGACGTTCTCCATCCTCTCCCTATTCCGGAGAAGAAACTCCACGCCGAGCGCCTGGTTGGCGAAGCTCATGTCCATGACATTGGATGGATGGCCTTCCGCGGAGGCAAGGTTGATGAGCCTCCCTTCCGCCAGGAGGTAAATCACCCTCCTGTCGCGCATCCGGTACTCCTCGACGAAGGGCCGCACGGTGCGGACCGATCTGGCCATCCCTGCCAGGGAGGAGATGTCGATCTCCACGTTGAAATGCCCGGAATTGCAAAGGATCGCCCCATCCTTCATCTTGCGGAAGTGCTCCTCCCTCAGCACATGGATGTTTCCCGTGAGCGTGCAGAAGATGTCGCCCCTCGCGGCCGCATCGCTCATCGTGGCGACCTCGAAGCCGTCCATGACCGCCTCGAGCGCAGAAAGGGGGTCTACCTCGGTGATAAGGACTCTTGCCCCCATCCCACGGGCACGCATCGCCAGCCCCCGTCCGCACCATCCGTACCCGGCCACCACGAAGCAGGACCCGGCCAGCAACCGGTTGGTCGCCCGAAGAATGCCGTCGATCGTGGACTGCCCCGTACCATACCGGTTATCGAAAAAATGTTTGGTCTTCGCTTCGTTCACCGCCACGATGGGGTAGTGAAGCACCCCCCGTTTCGCCATGGCGCGCAGTCGGATGACACCGGTCGTCGTCTCCTCGGTGCCCCCCACGACGCTCTTCAGGTACTCCTTCCGTTTCGTGTGGATCACGGTGACCAGGTCGGCGCCGTCGTCCATCGTCACGTGGGGCTCTACCGACAACGCCTGGAGAATGTGTCCGTAATAGGTCTTCCGGTTCTCTCCCTTGACGGCATAGACGGATATGCCGTCGTCCGCCACGAGCGCGGCGGCGGCGTCGTCCTGCGTGGAGAGGGGGTTGGACCCGCACAGGGCAACCTTCGCACCTCCCGCAGCGAGCACCTGCATGAGGGTCGCCGTTTCGGTCGTTACGTGAAGGCAGGCGGCAATCCGGGTTCCCTTGAGCGGCTTCTCCTTCGCGAACCGTTCTCCGATGGAGCGGAGAACCGGCATCTCCCTCTTCGCCCATTCGATGCGGCCTCGTCCTGCCCGAGCAAGGCGCCTGTCCTTGATGTCGGATGATTGCGCGCGGGCCATGATCGTATCCTCCTTTCTTCTTTTACCAGGAAATTTAGAGGCCCGCGGATTTGCGCAGCGCCTTCACCTTGTCGGTATTTTCCCATGTGAATTCCGGAAGCTCCCGTCCGAAATGGCCCAGGGCCGCGGTCTTCCGGTAGATCGGCCTGAGGAGGCGGAGGGTCCGGATGATCTTGGCGGGCCGCAAATCGAACGTCTCGCGCACCGCCCGCTCGATCCTTTCCGGGGAGACGCCGGCCGTGCCGAAGGTATCCACCATGACGGACACAGGCTCCGCCACACCGATGGCGTAGGCAAGCTGAAGTTCGCATTTCGCCGCCAGCCCCGCGGCAACGATGTTCTTCGCCACGTGCCGGGCCATGTACGCGGCGCTCCTGTCGACCTTGGAGGGGTCCTTCCCGGAGAACGCCCCGCCGCCATGCCGGCTGTACCCGCCGTACGTGTCTACGATGATCTTCCGCCCCGTCAGCCCCGTGTCGCCATGGGGTCCTCCGACGACGAATCTCCCGGTGGGATTGATGTAGATCTTCGCCTTGCGGGACAGAAGATCCGCCGGGATACTCTTCCGGATGACCTCCTCGATGATTCCCTCGGTGAGCGTGGCCCTCTTCACGTCCGCCGCGTGCTGGGCCGAACAGACGACGGCGGTCACCTCGCGCGGAACACCGTCGACGTACCGTACGGTCACCTGGCTCTTCCCGTCGGGCCGGAGCCACGGCAACACCTTCTTCTCCCTCGCCTCGGTCAGCCGGCCGCATATCCGGTGGGCGAACGCGATCGGCATCGGCATCAACTCCTTCGTATCGTTGCAGGCGTACCCGAACATCATCCCCTGGTCGCCGGCTCCCTGCTTCTCGACCGCCCCCCGGTCGACTCCCCGGGCGATATCGGGAGACTGTCTGTCGACCGCCATCACGACAGCACAGTTGTTCGCGTCGAATCCCTTTGCGTTCTCCGTGTATCCGATGCCGGTGATGGTCTGGCGAACCAAGGCGGGGAAGTCGATCAGGGCGTTCGTAGTGATTTCCCCGGCCACGATGACCAGACCGGTCGTCACCATCGTTTCACAGGCCACTCTCCCCCGGGGATCCTTCCTGATGATCTCATCGAGAATCGCGTCGGCAATCTGATCCGCAACCTTGTCGGGATGCCCTCCCGTTACCGACTCCGAGGTAAAAAGATACTCTCTCATGCCGAAGGACTCCTGTAGAGAAAAGTGGAAAACGGGCGAATTATACTTCAGAACCGTTCTTCCGGGAATAACTCTACCAGCCTTTTCATCAAATTCCCGGCGATATCGGCCGCTGTGGTATGGGCAAGAAGTTCTCCCACGAATTCCCGCGCCTCGTATGCCACCGATTTCCGGAGGATTCGCTTTACGCGCGGGATGGAGGTCGCGCTCATGCTCAACTCGTCAATCCCCAGGCCGAGAAGGACGTAGGAATAGAGTGGCTCGCCCGCCATCTCGCCGCACATGGCCACCGGGATCCCCGCATCATGCCCCCCGTCGACGATCCGGCGGACCAGCCGCAGGATCGCCGGGTGCAACGGCTCGTAGAGGTACGAGACATGCTCGTTCACCCGGTCGATGGCGAGAACATACTGGATGAGGTCGTTCGTTCCGATGCTGAAGAAGTCCACCTCTCTCGCCAGTTGGTCTGCGACAATCGCCGCCGAAGGAATCTCCACCATGATTCCCACGCGCAGTTTACGGTCGTACGAAATACGTTTCCTCCTCAGCTCCGACCGCGCGTCATCGACTACCGTGAGAGCCGCGCGCAATTCGCCGACCCCGGAGATCATGGGGAACATCATCTGGACCTGGCCATACGAAGAGGCGCGCAGGATGGCCCGAATCTGCTGCTTGAAGATCTCCCGCTCCCGAAGGCAGAACCGGATCGCCCGCAGCCCCAGCGCGGGGTTCATCTCCTCGGCCAGTTCGAGCTGCGACACGAATTTGTCCCCCCCCAGGTCGATGGTCCGGATCGTGACGGGATGGCGGCCGAACTTCTCCGCGACGCGGCGGTAGGTCTGGAAGTGTTCCTCCTCCGATGGCAGATCCCTGCGGTTGAGGTACAGAAATTCGGTCCGGTACAATCCCACACCGTCCGCTCCGCTTCGCAACGCCACGTCGGCCTCCTCGGAAAACTCGATGTTCGCGAGAAGCTTGAGCGTCTTCCCGTCCCTGGTGACGGCGGGGAGCTTGGCGAACTTCGCAAGGTCCCGGATGCGGAGGGCATATGCCTTCTGTTTATCCGTGTATTCCTTTACCGTCTCGGGGGTGGGCCGGAAGATCACGACGCCCTCCTCCCCGTCGACAATGACCTCCTCGTTTTCCGCGAATTCCACTGTCACGCGCTCCAACCCCACGACGGCGGGGATGCCAAGAGAGCGGGCGGTGATCGCTGTGTGCGAGGTCTTGCTTCCCACGTCGGTCGCGAAGCCCAGAACCGGGCTTTTCAATATCTGCGCCGTATCGGCCGGGGAGAGGTCGTGCGCAATCACCACCACCGGATCCTTGATGGACGCGACCGATTCCATGGGCCGGCCGGCCAGGTTCTCGAGTACCCGGTGGCCGATCTGGCGGAGGTCCTGTCCCCGCTCCCGCAGGTATTTGTCCTCGATGCGGTGGAATGTCTCGAGCAGGTTCTGCAATACCTTGTTGAACGCCCAGTCCGCCTTGAACCGGTTTTCGCGTATGAGGCGGACCGTCTGGTCGATCAACATCGAGTCCTCGAGAAGGGCAAGGTGGACGGAGAGGATCTGGTAATGTTCCGTGGACTGGTCCTTCACGCCGTCCCGGATCGATTGAATCTGCTCCTTGGAACGGGCCACGGCCCGGAAAAACGCGGCGACCTCCTCGTCTGTTTTGTCCTTGGATACCGTCGAGTGGACGGACCGCGAGAGCGCGCGGTTGACAAAGAACGCCTTTCCGATGGCAACGCCGGGGGAGGCGGGAATTCCCTTAAGCATCTTCATCCGGGGGCGCGCTCTGTCGGGCAAGGGTCCTACTCCTCCTCCTCGAATTTCTCCGCGATCAATCCTCCGATGGCATCCACGGCCTCGTTGGCGTCCGGCCCCTTGGCGGACACCGATATGAGGGACTCCCGGTGTGCCGCAAGCATCAGAACCCCCATGATGCTCTTGCCGTTCACCTCCAATCCCTCCCTTTCCAGCAGGATCTCCGAGGAGAAGCGGTTGGCAAGACGGACAAGCTTCGCCGCGGCCCGGGCATGCAGCCCCAGCTTGTTCACGATCTCAAACCGGCGTTCGACCTTCTGCGATTCCACAGCCATATCGTTTTTCCCGTCTCCCTCCATCGTCATTGCCAGAGAATCAGCGTCCCGATGAGGAGAAGCAGGACGAGAAGTTCCGAAGGCGACACCGCCTTCCGGAAAAAGACCGTGAACAGATGAATGGCCAGGGCGGCAAGGAGAAAGACCCCCAGCTCCATCCAGGCTCCGCCGAACTGATGGGCCGTGTGGCTGGCCACTACTCCGCCATACGCTCCTCCCAGAATGGCGGCGATCATCTTCCTGTCCTCCGTTTTTCCCGTGAACCCCGCTTCCTTCAGGAACCGGACCGCGCTCTCCTCGCCTCCCATGCCTGCGGCGAACCCCCGGAACCGCAGCACCAGATGCGAACTATTGTAAAGAAACAGGAGCATCGCGATTCCCAGGAGAGGATGGACGAATGCCAGTATCGCGCCCGCCACGGAGGCCATCGGCTTCAGTGACCCCCAGAAGTACGAGTCCCCGATCGCCCCGAGGGAACCCATCAGCCCCACCTTGAACGTCCCGACCGCCCTCGCATCCACCTTCCCCTCCGCCACGCGCTCCTCGAGCCGGATCGCCGCCCCCAGGATCACCGTCGCCATCGACGGATGTGTGTTGAAGAACTCGAGGTGGCGCTTCAGCGCCCGGGAGAACTCTTCCGGCCGGCCCTCGTAGCGGTCGCGGAGCGCCGGGAGAATGCTGTAGGCAAATCCCACGTTCTGCATTCCCTCGTAGTTCCAGCAGGCCTGCAGGAGAAACTGGCGGAACCAGACCCTCCGGCGAACACGCAACGGGATATCGCTCATCAGACCAACCACCGAAAGAAGAAGATCGCGGAAAAAACGCACCCCATCGTCAGATAGAACACGGGCGAGGTCCGGTCCGTCCTGCTGCAGGAAAAGACCGCCGCTGCCCCGAGAAGAGGGATCGCGGGCAGGAGGATGCCGAACTGGTAGTGGCTCTCCGGACCGAACCGGGGGAGGAGAAATCTCGCCAGGAAGACGCCGAGACCGGAGAACATGAGTGTAAGCGCCACTCCGAAAACTCCGAAGAGGACGAGACCGGCCACCAGGCCGTTCTCCACCGACAGGGAATCCCCCTCCTCCAGCCGTTCGACGGTGAGGTGGGCGATTCTTCCGTTCAGCCGCCGCACGAGGCGGTCTGCGTACTTCCCGAGTTCGGCACATAACACCGATAGCAGGAGAATCGCAGCGAAACTCCCCGGTCCGAGCCCGATCGAGGAAGATGCCGCAGCCGCGGCTGCTCCGCCGAACACGGCGGCACCGGTGTCGTCGGGGGGTATCGAAGCCCCGACGGGGAGGCGCACGATGTAGAGAAGTTCCAGCACCGCCCCCACCTGCGCCCCCGCGGCGAAGTTTCCGAAAATCGCCCCCATGACGGGCGCCACGACGAGGGGCCGGTGCAGCATCACCTGGAACGCGGCGGTCCGATCGAGATAGCAGATCCCCCCCCACGCAGCGGCTATAAGGAAACTCCACGCCATCGCCGTTACCTTTCGGGTCCGAACGAGGTGCCGGCTTCGAACGGAGTCGCCTTGACGGTTACGGCCACGCCCTGGAGGGAAAGGCACTGAACGGCCTCGAAGTCCTCCCGGGTGAAATACACCGAGGGGGCAATCTCCACCTTCCCCTCCGCGTAATGCAGGTTGCCGATGTTCAGGGTGGAAAAACGGACACCGCGACGGAATATGTCGAGAGCGTCGCCAAACGTCGAGCAGAGAAGAATCGCCTTCTCTCCCAGCCGATCGACCTCGGAAAGGACGGGTCCGACCTCTTCCACACGACAGAAGACGGCGTGGATGTCCGGCGGCACGGCGATCTCCATGACCGACCTCAAAAACGGGTTGCCGACGAGGTCGTCGTTGGCCACGACGAGACAGTTGGCACCCGTGTGGGGAACCCAGGTCTCCACCACCTGTCCGTGGATCAGCCGGCAGTCTACCCGCACCAGAACGAGGGACATCGCTTCTATTTTTCCGCCTTCTTCTTGAGCATGTCGCCCGGTATCGTGATGTTGCGTTTGCCGTATTCGAGAAGATGCTTCGCCAGCTCGGGAAGGGACATCGACGGCCGCGCCATCGGAAGCTTCACCATCATCGGCAGGTTCACGCCCGTCACCACTTCCACCTGATGGGTTGCGAGAAACGACAGGCCGATATTGGAGGGTGTGCCGCCGAACATATCGATGAGGAGGAGAACGCCCTTTCCCGCATCGACCGTCCGGATAGCCGCCTCCAACGTCTTGTGGATCTCCTCCATCCCCATCTTCGGGTGGATGTCCACCGTCACGATGTTCTCGATCTTCCCGACGATGATTTCTGCAGCGCGCAGGATCTCGGAAGCAAGCTGTCCATGGGAAATCAGTACGACGCCGATCATAGGGCTCTCCTGGTATCGGAAGGTGACCTGCCGATGTCGCGATGGACCACGATCGGAGCCACCGGTTTGGGGAGAAAGCGCTTCACCTCCTCCGCCACGACCACCGAGCGATGTCTCCCCCCCGTACATCCCACGCCCAACGTGAAATAGGCCTTCCCTTCCCTTGTATAAAGCGGGAGGAGGAACTGCAAGAAAGAGGTCAGTTTCCCGAAAAACGTCCGGGCGGACCGGCTCTTCATGACGTAATTCCGGACCTTGCGGTCCAAACCGGTCAATTGTTTCAGATCGGAGACGAAATTGGGGTTGGGAAGGAACCGCACGTCCACCACCATATCGGCCTCGAGGGGAATCCCGTACTTGTATCCAAAGGATATGATTCCCACCTGGAGGCCCGACTTCTCGCTCGGCCGAAATCTCCGGCCGATGGTGTCCCTCAGCTGGTGGACCGTGTACTGGGAGGTGTTGAGGACGGTGTCGGCCATCTCCCGGAGGGGGGAGAGCATCTCCCGTTCCCTTCGTATCGCCTCCTTCGCCCCGCCCCGCGCAGCGAGCGGGTGCTTTCTCCTCGTCTCGCTGAACCTGCGGAGAAGGACGTCGTCTTCTGCATCGAGAAACAGGACACGGACGTCGTGCCGCCCGCGCCGCAGTTCCTCGATAACCCGCGCGAAATCGGGCAGGAATTTCCGTCCCCGCACGTCCGCCACGAGCGCGATTCGGGCCGTGTCATCCCGTGCTTCGGAGACAAGGTCCACGATCTTCGGAAGAAGCACCGGCGGAAGGTTGTCGACGCAGAAATAGTCCAGATCCTCGAACACCTTTATCGCCGTGCTTTTTCCCGATCCGGACAGGCCGGTCACGACGACGATGCGGGCGCGGGGTCTTCGGTGCGCCGTCATTCCGGTTCCCTCCCTCTCACCAGCTTCCCCTGGCGCTCCACCAGATCCGCAGCGGAGAAGACTCCCCGCCTCTTCAGCAGGTAGTTCCGGACCGCCACTTCCACGATTGTAGCGAGATTCCGGCCAGGAGAGACGGGGATAAGGAACGTCGGCAGGCTCACCGCGAGGAAATCCGTGCGCCGGTCCTCCAGCCCGATGCGGTCGTATTCCTTACCGGCGTCCCATTCCTCGATCTGGATGACCATTTCCACCTTCTTCCGGTCCACGATCGCCGTGGGGCCAAACAGGTCCCGGATATTGATGATCCCGAGGCCGCGAATCTCCATGTGGTACCTGGTCATGTCGTCCCCGGCCCCCAGGATGGTCTCCGGCCCCCGTTTCTCCAGGTGAATGACGTCGTCGGATACGAACCGGTGGCCCCGAAGGATGAGGTCCAGCGCGCACTCGCTCTTTCCGACTCCGCTCTTCCCCAGGAGGGCTACTCCCACCCCGAGGATTTCCATCAGTACCCCGTAAACCGTACCGGTCTCGGCAAACAACCGCTCGAGGGCCCGCAGCACCTCGTGTATGAGATCCGAGGTGGAGAGATCGGATACGAGCAGCGGAACCCCACGGCGTTCTGCTGTCTCCACCAATGGGGCGGGAAGAGGGAGCGAAGCGCCCGCGATGGCGCACGCCATCGGCCGGGAGAAAAAGAGATCGGCGATCCGGGTCTGCCGGTCGGGGGACTGGTTCCGGAAATAAATGACCTCGGTCTTCCCCAGAATCTGGATCTTTCCCGGGTGTGTGGAGTCGACCTCCCCCGTGATCCCGAGCCCGGTCTTCTGCACTCTTCTGTCGGAGATCTCGCGGGACAGACCGCTCGCCCCCGAGGCCAGCCGCAGGCGGAGGAGACCGGCACAGGACTTGAGGAAACGGCCTACCGTAACCGGCACGTCATGTGCCTCCTTTGCCGGAGCAACCTCTTTACGAACCGTCGTCCTCCTCGATGAGGAGATTTCGCAGTTCGTCGACGTCCGCCGCCTCGAGGAGCAATCGCCGGAACCGATCGTTCTTGAGGAGACGGGAAATGCGCGCGAGCGCCTTCAGATGCATACCGGCCGAATTTTCAGGGGCCATAATCAGAAAGAACAGATGCGCCGGTTTGCCGTCCAGGGAGTGAAACTGGACGCCGTTGCGGCTCCTGCCGAACGCGGCGACCAGGTTCTCGATTCCGGCCACCTTGCCGTGCGGAATGGCCACCCCGTCCCCAATGCCCGTGCTGCCCAGGTTTTCCCGTTCCATCAGGATGGCGGCCAGGGAGTTCGTCGAAAGCTTCGGAATGGACTTCGCAATCACCTCGGACAGTTCCCGGAGGACGCCCTCCTTCGTATCCGCCCGAAGATTGTCTACGATCGCCTCGGGAGAGACGATATCCTGGATCTTCATCGGGCCATGGGCTCCGTGAACCCGATGTTCCCGTCCTGCTGCCGGAATACGACGCTTGGCTGGTTGGTCTCCTGGTTGACGAACATGAACACGTCTACCTTCATAATGTCGAGGTAATGCGCCGCGTCCTCCACGCTCATCGGCTTCGGGATGAAGTTGTCGTGGCGTATGATGCGGGGACCCACATCGCTTTCGCTGATCGTGAGGGAGGACCCGGAAACGATCGGCTCCACCGAGAGGCCCGTATTCTTATCCTTTCTCTTCTCCCGGTACTTCTTCGTCTGCCGCTCCACCTTGTCGCAGACAAGGTCGATGGCGGAATACAGGTTGTCGGTGGATTCGAACGCCTTGATCGTGATGCCCCGTGACGTCAAAAAGACCTCCGCGATGTGGCGGTATTTTTCCACGGAAAGCGTCACGTTCGCCTCGAAGGTATCGTCCAGGATCTTCTGGACCTTTCCCAGCTTTTCGGAAACATAGTCCTTGAGGGGCTGGCTCGGGTTGATATGACGGAATGTCACGGAGATGTTGGACACGCAATTTCCTCCTTTGTTCAATGCGTTTCGCTTCTGCCTAAAACAGCTTCTTTCTCTTGGACGACGGCAGCACTCCCATCGCCTGACGGTACTTGGTGACCGTGCGGCGGGCTATCCGGATTCCCTGATTGCGGAGGATCCGTACGAGGTCCTGGTCGCTCAACGGTTTCTCCTCCCCCTCGCTTTTTATGATCTCCAGGATCTCCTCCTTCACCGACTTGGAAGCGATATTCTCCTCGCCCCCGTCCCGGTTCAGGCCGGAATTGAAGAAAAACTTCAGTTCGAAGATCCCGTGGGGCGTGTATACGTACTTGTTGTTCGTCACCCGGGACACCGTCGATTCGTGCATGGAGATGTCCTCCGCGACGTCCCGGAGCGTCAGGGGTACCAGGTTCTTCGGCCCGGTCTCGAGAAATTCCCGTTGCAGCTTCATGATGCTTTCCACAACCTTGTAGATGGTCCGCTGGCGCTGATGGATGCTCTTGATGAACCAGAGAGCCGAGTTGATTTTCTGCTTCAGGAATTCCTTGTCCTCCTTGCCAAGCCGGTCCCCGGCGGAAAGGAGATCCCGGTAGTACGAACTGAGCCGAAGACGCGGCTGGCCGTCCTCGTTCAGCGTGACCACCCACTCATTGTCTCTCTTGATCACATAGGCATCCGGGGTGATGTAGTGCACGTCGTCCCCCAGAAACGCCCTGCCGGGCTTCGGCCACAGCGTCACCAGCTTCTGGAAGGCATCCCGTACGACCTCCCGGGAGAGTTTGAGCCTCCTCGCGACGCCGGCCACATCCCCGCGGGTGAAGAGATCGAAGTGCTCGGTGAGGATCCTCAAGGGGAGGGTGAATTCCTCGCCCTTCTCCCGGGCCTGGATCATCAGGCACTCGCGGAGGTCGCGGGCCCCCACGCCGGCCGGGTCCAGCGTCTGGATCTTCGCGATCGCCCGCTCCACGTCCTCGAGCGTCTTTCCAAGGGCGCTTGCGGTCTCCTCGGCGGATACCTTGAGATACCCGTTGTCATCGATGTTGCCGATCAGGTAGGGAGCGATCTCCGCCACCGTATCGTCCGTGGGGGACAGGTTGATCTGCATTTCGAGGTATTCCGCGAGGGAGGGCTTCCGGGTAAGAAGGTTCTCGTAGTAGGGCCGGCCGTCCTCCTCCTCGCGATCACGCTCCCCGCGGGTTCCGGACACCGTGGCGTTATCCCCGAAATAGTAGTCCCAGTCGACGCGGTCGATCAGCTCCTTGGCTGCCGGAGCCTCGGAAGCCTCGGTACCGTCCGACCCGGCTTCCGGGGGAGACACCTCCATCGCCCCCTCTCCTTCCGATCCTTCCTGACCTTCCGGGGACTCCTCCGCATCCTCCTCCAGGGCGGGATTCACCTCGAGCTCCTCCCGTACCGCCTGCTGCAGTTCCAGGCGCGACAATTGCAGCAGCTTGATTGCCTGCTGCAGCTGCGGGGTCATCACCAGCTGCTGGCTGAGCTTCAGGGACTGTCGTAGTTCCAAGGCCATAATGTTCCCGGCTGCCTACAGGGAGAACTGCTCTCCCAGGTATATTTCCCGCACACGCGGGGAGGATGCGATCTCCTCGGGATTTCCTTCGAGAAGGATCTCCCCTTCGGATATGATGTACGCCCGGTCGCACACCGTGAGGGTGTCGCGCACGTTATGATCCGTTATTATAACCCCGATTCCCTTCTCTTTTAAGCCAAGTATCACCTGCTGCAGATCCGCG
Source organism: Candidatus Deferrimicrobiaceae bacterium (assembly GCA_041633075.1). GTDB lineage: Bacteria > Desulfobacterota > Deferrimicrobia > Deferrimicrobiales > Deferrimicrobiaceae > CSP1-8. Next base: position 26,886 of record JBFKGZ010000001.1, read on the forward strand.
ACCGAAATGGGGTCGATCCCGGCGAACGGTTCGTCGAGGAGCAGAAACACCGGGGAGATCACCAGGGAGCGGGCGATCTCCACGCGCCGCCGCTCCCCTCCCGACAGGGAATACGCCATCGTCTCCTTCACGTGGGATATCCGCATCTCCGCGAGAAGATCGGAGAGCCGCTTTTCCCGTTCTCCCTTCGGCAGGGATGTCTCTTCCAGAAAGACCAGAATGTTCTCCCGGACCGTCAGTTTGCGGAAGACCGACGGTTCCTGCGGGAGGTAGCCGAGCCCCATCCTGGCCCGCCGGTGCATCGGAAGGCGGGTGATATCCTGTCCGTTGAGAAGGACCGTGCCGTTGTCCGGCCGAACCAGCCCCACGATCATATAGAAGATCGTGGTTTTCCCCGCGCCGTTCGGACCCAGGAGACCCACGACCTCCCCGGGGGCAATCTGGATCGAAACACCCTTGACGGCCTCACGTTCCCGATATCGCTTTCTCAGGTCGCGTACGGCCAGTGATTTCAACGGATTTCCTTTTCCTTGCCCTGAAGAAGGCCTTGGGGGTGGAGGACCGCACGGACGCGCCCGCTCTTCCCGCCCGTCACCACGGACCGGTTTTCCCGCAGGTAGATCGTCACCGTATCGCCTTTCAGGGTGTTCTCCCCCTGTTTCAGGTCGGCTCCCCCCGAGAGGACGATCCGCTGCTCCAGGTTGTAGAACACGGCCTTCGCGGCACGTGCCTCCCTCCCCCCCTGCACCACCCGGACGTTACCCTCCGCCGTGATCTTCTCGATGGCATTCTGCCCCCGGGAATATTCCGCGAACAACCGGTCGGCATGAAGCGTCACGTCCGCCTGCATCGCCATGACATTCCCTTCGAAGGTCACCGATTCCGTGCCGCTGTCGGCATTCAGGCGGTCAGCGGTAATCTCGATGGGCTGACGGCCCGCCTCGTCCGAACGCCATGCTCCCGGTTTCTCCTCACCCCCGGCCGGAACCGCCATGACCAGAAAGAATAGAAGAAAAACCGCTCCCCTCGCCGCAAAACGCGCGAAATTTCCCAGGCGGGTCGTTTTTCCGTTCACGTTCTCATCCTTTCTTTCCCGGAGCCAGAACGTTCCCCGGAAGGAACCTGCTCCGGGGGGAATCGAGCGCCACCGTGCTGTCGTGCCACCGCCAGCGCAGGTTTTTTCCCTCCATTGAAAAGCCGGGGCCGGCGAGGCTGGCTTCCTCCGCCATGACCACCTCCGAAATCAGGTCGATGCTTGCCCGGGGGGCGGTCGCGGTCCAGCCCGTACCGTTTTCCACGGCGGCCCCTTTTGCCAGTTCGATCCGGCCGTTGTTCAGGTCCCAGGATGCTGATGGGGCGCTCGCCACGACGTTTTCTCCCCGCTCCCGCAGCAAGAGTCTCACACCCGACGCCACCACCCTTCCCAGCGAGATCGAGTAGGAGGCGTTATCCGAAGCGAGCCGGTAGATCTGCCCCTCCGGGTGCACCTCGACGATCTCGACAACGCGCAGAATAATTTTCGGGCCACCGCCGTTCCCGCCGTTCCTCTCTTCGGGGAGGGGGCGCGGAATCCCTGACAGGTTCTGAACCAGCAGATAGGCCCCGGCGATGAGCGCCGCCGCCGCCAGCCCCGACAACAGCTTTCCGATCACCCTTCCTCTCCTTTATCGGAGTATTTCCCCCAGATCTTGCCCCACGCCCCGCCGGATTTCAGCACGAATTCGATGATCTCCCGCACGGCACCTTGCCCTCCCCGCCGGGAGGAGACGTAGTCGGCCTCGGAAAGGACGTACTCTTCGGCGTCGGCCACCGCCGCAGCGAACCCGACCTGCCGCAGGAGGGAAACGTCCACGATGTCGTCCCCCACGTAAGCGCTTTCCTCCGGGGCGATCCCCTTCTCCCCCAGGATTTCCCGCCACATGGCCACCTTGTCCCATACCCCCTGCCGGACAAGGGATATCCCCAGTTCCTCCGCACGGATCCGCACCGCCTCCGACGTCCTTCCCGTGATGATCCCGACCTCGATTCCCGCCCGCTGCATCATCTTGATCCCATGCCCGTCCCGCACGTGGAACCGCTTCGTCTCCACCCCGTTGCCGTCGAAGATAATTCCCCCGTCGGTCAGCACCCCGTCCACGTCGACCAGGAACAGGCGCACCGCGGCCGCCTTCGCTTCGGCACCCTGCCTCACCAGAGGCCCGCTCATCGGATGCCTGCCTTCAGGAGGTCGTGGATGTGGACGATTCCCACCAGGGCCTCCGGGGCTTTCTCGTCGAAGACGAACAGGCTCGTGATCGAAAACTCCTCCATCTTCCGAAGGGCGGATGCGGCCAACTCCGACGATGTCAGTCTCTTCGGACCCCGGGTCATGATCTCTCCCGCCTTCGCCGTGAACAGGTCGATCCCCCGGGCCATCGCCCTTCGGACGTCTCCGTCGGTGATCACCCCCACGAGGGCCCCTTTCTCGCTCACGACTCCCGTAACCCCGAGCCGCTTGGAACTGATCACGAAGAGGGCGTCCTTGAGCGGGGTCTCCGGATGGACCAGCGGGATCTCCTCTCCGCGGTGCATGACGTCCTCCACTTTCTGCAGCCGGTGCCCCAGCGCTCCTCCGGGATGGAGCATGGCGAAGTCCTGCAAGGAAAATCCCTTTTCTTCGAACAGGACGACGGCAAGCGCGTCGCCGAGCGCCAGCATGGCGGTCGTGGACGCGGTGGGCGCAAGGCCCAACGGACAGGCCTCTTCCCGCACTCCGGCGTCCAGCGTCACGTCGGCGTGTCGCGCCAGGATGGAGTCCGGATTCCCGGTCAGTGCGATGAGAGAGAGTCCCAGCCGCTTGAAGATGGGCAGGAGCCGAACGATTTCCTCGGTGTCCCCCGAGTTCGAAAGGGCGATGACGACGTCTCCCGTGCGGACCATCCCGATGTCGCCGTGCATTCCCTCGGCCGGGTGGAGGAAGAACGCGGGGGTTCCGGTGGAGGCGAACGTCGCGGCGATCTTCCTGCCGATAAGACCGGACTTTCCCACCCCGGTCAGGACAAGCTTCCCCGGCGCCTCCAGGAGAATGTCGATGGCCCGGGAGAAATTCTCGTTGATTCTCTCCCGCAATCCGGTGATGCCCTCCGCCTCGATCGAGAGGATGCGGGAGGCTCGCCGGACGAGCGCTTCCGACCGGCCGCGCGGATCACGTCCCATTGCTCCTGCCTCCTTTCCCGGCGGCCGTGCTCCCCGCCTGTCCGCCTGCGGGTCCTTCTCCCGCCCCCTCCCCGCCGACCCCTGCCCCTTCCACCGCTGTCCGGATCGCCAGCAGGGACCGAACCAGCGGCTCGACGTCCTGCAGGGGAAGGCTGTTCTGCCCGTCGGACCGGGCCTGTTCGGGTTCGGGGTGGATCTCCAGGAACAGGCCGTCCACGCCTGCCGCCACGGCCGCGCGCGCCAGGGGGGTGATGAACCACCTCTCCCCCGAGGAAGTGTCCCCCGCTCCTCCCGGAAGCTGCACGCTATGCGTGGCGTCGAAGATCGCCGGGCAGATCCTCTCGCGGATCGCAGGGATTCCCCGGAAGTCGACGACGAGATTGTGGTAGCCGAAGGAGGTTCCCCTCTCCGTGACGAGAACGGCCCCGTTTCCCGTGGCCGCGACTTTCTCCACGGCGTTCGCCATATCCCACGGGGCCATGAACTGCCCCTTCTTGATGTTGACGGGAAGGCCCGTTTCCCCCGCGGCGACGATCAGATCGGTCTGACGGCAGAGGAACGCGGGAATCTGCAGGATGTCCACCACGTTCGCAGCCGATGACGCCTGCCGCGGCTCGTGCACATCGGTGGTTACGGGCAACCCGTACCGGCTTTTTACCTCGGCCAGGATCTTCAGGCCCTCCTGCTCCCCGGGCCCCCGGTAGGACCGAAACGAGGAGCGGTTGGCCTTGTCGAACGAGCCCTTGAAGATGACGGGAATCGAAAGCCGGTCTGCCAGGGAGGAGAGAAACGCCGCAACCGCGAACGCCAGTTCCGCGGACTCGAGAACACAGGGGCCGGCGATGAAGGCCAGGGGATTCCCCCCCCCGATCCGGAAGCGGCCCGCGATATCGACCTGCCGGATCACGGTCCGCCCTGCCTCGCGTAGACGAGGGAAGCGTGGATGAAGTCCCGAAACAGCGGGTGTGGGGAAAGCGGCCCGGACTGAAACTCGGGGTGAAACTGGCAACCGAGGAACCAGGGGTGATCGGGGATCTCCACGATCTCCACGAGGCGCGCGTCGGGCGACAGCCCGGTGATCCGCATCCCCCCCGCGGAGAGCGGTTCCCGGTACTCGTTGTTGAACTCGTACCGGTGACGGTGCCGCTCCGAGATCTCGGGGGCCCCGTAGGCCCTGCCGGCGAACGAGTTCTCGCTGAGCCGGCAGGGATACGCTCCCAGCCGCATCGTCGCTCCCTTATCCTTGACGTCACGCTGCTCGGGCATCAGGTCGATGACCGGGCACTCGCTCTCGGGGTCGAGTTCCCGGCTCGTGGCCTGCGAAAGTCCGCAGACGTTCCGGGCGAACTCGAGCACCGCCACCTGCATCCCGAGGCAGATCCCGAAAAAGGGGACGCCATTTTCCCGGGCGTACCGGACCGCCGCGATCTTCCCCTCGACGCCGCGCATCCCGAACCCGCCCGGCACCAGGATGCCGTCCGCTCCCTTGAGAAGCGCCTCCGCTCCCTGCCGCTCCACTTCCTCGGAATCCACGTAGCGGTGGAGAACCCGCACGGTATGGGCGATCCCGCCGTGCGTCAGGGCCTCGTTCAGGCTCTTGTACGACTCCCTCAGATTGACGTACTTGCCCACGATGGCGATCGTCACCTCGCCCACGGGATTCTTCCACTTTTCCACCACGCTGGCCCAGGGCTCGAGCCGGGGTTCGCCCGCCCAGATATTCAACATCTCCATGATCTTGTCGTCGAGCCCTTCCTGGTGGAAGACGAGCGGCACTTCGTAGATCAGATCGACGTCCCGGGCCGTGATGACCGCGTCCTCGGTGACGTTGCAGAACAATGCGATCTTCGCCTTGATCTCCTTTGGCAACACCCGGTCCGTGCGGCACAAGAGGACGTCGGGCTGGATGCCGATTGACCGGAGCTCCTTCACGCTGTGCTGGGTCGGTTTCGTCTTCAGCTCCCCCGCCGTCTTGATGAGGGGAACGAGCGTGACGTGCACGTAGAGGACGTTTTCCTTCCCGCGATCGGTCCGTACCTGCCGGATGGCCTCGAGGAACGGCAGGCTCTCGATGTCGCCTACGGTCCCACCGACTTCGACGATGGCCAGATCATACCCTTGCGCCGCCGAATAGATCACCCGCTTGATCTCATCGGTGATGTGCGGGATGACCTGAACCGTGCCGCCCAGATAGTCCCCGCGCCGCTCCTTGTTGATCACGGAATGATAAATCCTTCCCGTGGTGCAGTTGTTCTTTCTGCTCATCCTGGTCGACGTGTAGCGCTCGTAGTGGCCCAGGTCGAGATCGGTCTCGGCCCCGTCATCGGTCACGTAGACCTCCCCGTGCTGAAACGGGTTCATCGTGCCCGGGTCGACATTGATGTACGGGTCGAGCTTGAGCATCGTGATCCGCAACCCCCTCGCTTCCAGAAGGGCCCCGATGGAGGCTGCGGCGAGCCCCTTCCCGAGAGAGGAAACCACCCCACCCGTCACGAAAATATACTTCGGTTTTACCGTTTTTTCCGGGCGCATATCCTTTGCTCCACCGCACGGAGATCCTCGGGGGTGTCCACACCCACCGAGTCGGAAAGGACGTCAAGGACGCGGATCTTTTCGCCATAATGCAGTATTCGGAGCTGTTCCAGACACTCGGCCTCCTCCAGCCGGCTCGGGGGAAGGCGGGAAAGGCGGAGCAGGAAGTCCTTCCGGTATCCGTAGATCCCGAGGTGCTTCCGGTAGCTGCCGGACCCGGCATTCCGGTAATGGGGGATGGGCGCACGAGAGAAGTACAGGGCGTCTCCGCGGTTGTCGACCACCACCTTGACCACAGAGGGGAAGAGGAACTCCTCCGGGTCCTCCCGGACAACGGCAGCCGTTGCCATCGAGACCGCCGGGTCCGAAAGGAGAGGGCCGGCAACAGCGTCGATCACCGACGGGTCCATCATCGGCTCGTCGCCCTGCAGGTTAATGATGATCTCCTCCGAAAGCCCCCGCGCCGCCTCGGCCACACGGTCCGTTCCGGAGACGCACGCGGGGGATGTCATCCGCGCTTCCCCGCCGAACCCGCGCACAGCGCCGGCAACCCTCTCATCGTCGGTGGCCACGATCACGCGCGTTGCGCACACCGATTTCCTTGCATTTTCCCAAACATACCATATCATCGGGCGACCGTCTATTTGGGCCAGGGGCTTCCCCGGCAGGCGGCTGGCACCGTATCTCGCCGGGATGACCACCGCGACGCCGGGGGGGGAAACACTCATGGAAACACGGGGAGCCCCCGGAGACCCTCGTCCTCCGGAAAGCCCATCATGAGGTTGAAGCACTGGACGGCGGCGCCGGAGGCGCCCTTCCCCAGGTTGTCGATCGCGGAAACAGCGATCACCCGGCGGCTTTTCTCGTCGAACCGGACGGCGATGTCGCAGAAGTTGCTCCCGGAAACATCCTTCGTCGAGGGAAGGACATCCGGCGGACAGAGACGCACGAACGGCTCCTTCCCGTAATGCTTCCGGTAGGCCTTTTCCACGTCCTTCGTCACGACCTTCCTTCGCGCCATCGCAAAGCACGTCGCGAGAATTCCCCGCCCCATGGGAAGGAGGTGCGGGACGAAGGTCACAGCCACGTTTCTCCCGGCGGCAAGCGAAAGTTCCTGGTCCATCTCCGGGTTGTGGCGGTGCGTGGGAAGTCCGTACGGGCGCACCCCTCCCTCTACCTCCGGATAGTGGAAGCCGAGATTCGGTCCCCTTCCTCCCCCTGACACGCCGGTCTTGCAGTCCGCCACGATCCCCTCCGCATCGACCAGACCTTCCGCAAGCAGCGGGTAAAGGGCCAGGATCACGGCCGTGGGAAAGCAGCCGGGAATGGCCGCCAGCCGGGTCTTCCGGAGAGCGTCCCGGTAGATTTCGGGGAGCCCGTATACCGCCTGTTTGCAAAGGCCCGGAAAATTGTGCCGGACCCCGTAGACGGACTCGTACAGCGGGATGCTTCGGAAACGGAAATCGGCCGACAGGTCGATGACCCGGGCTTCCCGCGGGAGAATCTTTGCGGCCACGGGGGCGGAAACGGTGTGCGGCAGGGCCAGAAATACCGCATCCACGTCTTCCGTGCGCACCTGCCCCATCTTTCCGAAGGCGACCTTCGGCAGCCTGCCGCGGAAAGGAGCGAACGCCTGGTCCACCGGAAGATCCGAATATTGCTCGGAGGTAAGGACCGTGATCTTCGTCCCGGGGTGTGAGAGCAGCAGACGGATGAGTTCGAACCCGGTGTATCCCGTCGCCCCGTATATGGCCACCCTGGTCATTTACCAACCTCCTCGAAAAAAAAAGGGAAGGCGCCACCGGCCTTCCCCTTCCGAAACCGTTCGCTGGGCGAGAAGCCCTTCGCGCTCACCGCTTGGAGAACTGGAACCGTTTCCGCGCCCCCGGCCGTCCGTACTTCTTCCGTTCCTTGACGCGCGCGTCCCTCGTCAGATAGCCCGCTCGCTTCAGCATGGACCGAAGCTCGGGATTGTCGATCTGCAGCGCCTTGGCGATCCCGTACTTGAGCGAGTCGGCCTGGGATGCAGGCCCGCCACCCGTGACGTTGACTTCCACGTCCACGCTCTGCCGCTTCCCCGTGAGGACCAGCGGCTGCACCGCCGCGGCCCGAAGGGCCAGCACGGGGAAGTACTCCTCGAACTCGCGACCGTTCACAAGGATGCGTCCGGTGCCCGGTCTGATGTAGACCCGCGAGATGGAAGTTTTCCGCTTGCCGGTTGCATAGATCTTTGCCTGTGCCATACGTTTACGCCCTCTCCTTTCCGTTCACGACCAGCGGCCTCGGCTGCTGGGCCTGGTGGGGATGGTCAGGGCCGGCGTAGACCTTGAGCTTCGTGAACAACCGGTCCCCCAGCCGGGATTTGGGAAGCATTCCGCGCACCGCCCACTCGACAATACGTTCGGGGCGGTTCGAGGCAATGACCTTTTCCGGGGTGGTTTCCTTCAGGCCCCCGATGTACCCCGAGTGCCGGTAATACGACTTGTCGGTCATCTTCTTGCCGGTGAGCTTCACCTTCTCCGCGTTGATGACGATAACAAAATCGCCGATGTCCGCGTTGGGCGTATAGGTGGGCTTGTGCTTCCCCCGCAACACCGCGGCCACCCGCGTGGCGAGCCGGCCGAGCACCTGATTCTGCGCGTCCACCACGTGCCAATTCTGGTTCGCGGCCTCTCTGGTAAAAAAAACCGTCGGTTTCATCCTGGCAGACCTTTCTCTTAAAAATCAAAGAGGTATTAGACCTCAGCCAACCTCCAACGTCAAGAGGAAAAACCGTTTTCCCGCTTCCCCCCGGCCGGGCGGGAGGACGGGCTTTTCCCGTACACCACCTCCCACAGGAACAGTCCGTGGGGCGGAGCGGTGGGCCCGGCAAGCGTCCGGTCCCGCCGCCCGAGCAGTTCGCGGACCCAGTCCGGCAGGTTCTTTCCCCTGCCGATGTCAACGAGTGTCCCCGCGACGTTTCGCACCATGTGCCTGAGGAAACCGCTGCCGGCAATGCGGACGGAGACCAGACCCGGAACGCCTTCCTCCTCGATGCCGGCGCGAAAAATTTCCCGGATCGTGGTCCTTGCGGCGCATCCCTGTCCCCGAAAGGAGGAAAAATCGTGCTTTCCCACGATATGTGCGAGACCTTGCCGCATCGCGTCGATGTCGACAAGTTTTCCCAGGTGCCACGAGTAGCGCGCCAGAAACGGGGAGGCGGCGGAATCAAGGTAGAAAAAGTACCGGTATTCCTTGCTTTTTGCGTCACGTCGCGCGTTGAAGGACGGAGATGCCTCCTTCGCGGAAAGGATCCGGATATCCGGCGGGAGAAGAGCGTTTCCCCCCCGGACGACTGTACCCAAAGAACGTCTCCCGGAGTCGGCGAAATCGACCACCTGTTCCCGGGCATGCACCCCCGCATCGGTGCGGCCGGCCGGCCGGAGACGGACCGGCTCCTGGAGGAGCCGGGAAAGGGCATCCTCCGCCACCGACTGGATGGTGACCCCGTTCGCCTGGCGCTGGAACCCGCTGTACGCCATCCCGTCGTACGCAATCGTCAGTTTTACGCGGCGCATCGTTCCGGAAATTCTCCCTGTCGCCTCACCCCCGCCGAGGAAGGACCCTGGCTCGCGGGGGATTCCCCTCCGCATCGCCACGGGTCCCCGTTCATCGGCGCAGCAGCCGCAGGAGGCGGGGCGCAGTGAGGTAAAGCGCAGCCGTGCGGGTTCATCGCACGGCGAGCCACGAACGGAGCCCCCCTCCGAGGATGCGGAGCCGAGCCCGGGGATCGAAACGCCACCGGGAGCGGGGGAACCCTCCGCTCCCGGTGGCACTGCATCGATCCGTACCGTCTTCGGCGCTTACGCGTGGGCGGGATGCAGGTGCTTCTGGACGAGCACCTCGGCGATCTGGATCGCATTCAGGGCCGCCCCCTTCCGCAGCTGGTCCCCGCACACCCAGAAGTTCAGGGCGTTCTCCGCGCTCTCATCCTCGCGGATGCGCCCGACGTAGCAATCGTCCTTTCCCGCGCAGAAAAGAGGCATCGGGTACACGCTGCCCGCCGGGTCGTCCATCACCTGGCAGCCGGGAAACGCCGCGATCAGCTCCCGCGCCTTTTCGCGGGAGATTTTCCTCTCGAACTGTGCGTTGACCGAGATCGAGTGGGCGGTCAGGACCGGTACGCGGACCGTGGTGCAGGTGATGCGCAGGTCAGGAATCCCCATGATCTTGCGCCCCTCGTTCGTCATCTTCATCTCTTCCCTCGTGTATCCGTTCTCGAGGAAGGCGTCGATATGCGGAATCACGTTGAAGGCGATCTGGTGCGGGAACGCCGCCACTTCCAGTTTCTCGTTGCTGGCGAACGCCTTCGTCTGCGCGATGAGCTCGGCCATCGCCTTGGCCCCCGCTCCGGAGGTCGCCTGATAGGAGGAAGCCACGACCCGCCGCAGCGTTCCGAAGTCGTGCAGGGGCTTGAGCGGCATGACCGCGACGATTGTGGTACAGTTCGGGTTCGCGATGATCCCCCGATTCCGGTATTGGACGATCGCGTCGCCGTTGATCTCGGGCACCACCAACGGGATGTCGGGCTCCATCCGGAAGGCCGACGAGTTGTCGACGACCACCGCTCCGGACTCCCCGGCCGCCGGGGCGAACTCCCTGCTCCGGGACGCCCCCGCCGAGAACAGGGCGATGTCGATACCCCGGAAAGCGCCTTTCTGGAGGAGTTCGACGGGAACCTCTTCCCCCCGGAACCGGACCCTTTTCCCGACCGACCTTTCGGAGGCAAGCAGCCGGATGTTCCGAATGGGAAACTTCCTCTCCTCCAGGATCCGCAGCATCACGTTCCCGACCGCTCCCGTCGCACCCGCAACGGCGACGTTAACGTTTTTCGTGGCCATTTCCCTCGCTCCTTATCACGAGTTGTCCATAATGGTTTGCCGTACCCTGTCACCCATTTCCGAGGTTCCTACCCGCCGAATCCCGGGGCCATCGCGATAGATGTCGCCCGTGCGGTAGCCGTCCGCGAGCGCCTTTCCCACCGCGTCCTCGATCAGAACGGACTCCCTGGCCATGGCAAAGGAGTAGTTTAGCATCATCGCAGCGGAAAGTATCATGGCCAGAGGGTTGGCCAGCCCTTTCCCCGCGATGTCCGGGGCGCTCCCGTGGATCGGCTCGAACAGTCCCACGTTTCCCCCCAGCGAGGCAGAAGGCAGCATCCCGATCGAGCCCGTGACCATCGACGCCTCGTCCGTCAGGATGTCGCCGAAGAGGTTCGTCGTGACGATCACGTCGAACTGCTTCGGGTTGCGGACAAGCTGCATGGCGCAGTTGTCGACGAGCATGTGGGAAAGGACAACGTCCGGAAACTCCGCCGCGCCCACCTCCGTGACGACCTTTCTCCACAGCACGGACGCCTCCAGGACGTTTGCCTTGTCCACGGAGGTTACGCTTCCCGTCCGTTTCCGGCCGAGTTCGAAGGCGACCCGGGCGACCCGCTCGATCTCCGGGCGGCAGTACACCTCCGTGTTGATACCCGTCTCGACGCCGTCGATCATCTTGATCCCGCGGGGCTCGCCGAAGTAGATCCCCCCGGTGAGCTCCCGGACGACCAGGAGATCGATTCCTTCCACGAGCTCCCTTCTCAGGGGCGAGGCATCGAGAAGGGGCCCGTACACCTTCGCGGGCCTCAAATTCGCGAAAAGCCCGAGGGTTTTCCGCAACTCCAGCAGTCCACGCTCCGGCCTGACCTCGAAGGGGAGCTGGTCCCACTTCGGCCCGCCGACGGCTCCCAGGAGAATGGCGTCCGACGACCGGGCCAGGGACAACGCCCTGTCGGTCATCGGAATGCCGTGGACGTCGCAGGACGCCCCGCCCAGCAGTTCCTCCTCGGTCTCGAACAGTTTTTTCCCCGAGACCTCCTCCACCGTCCGGAGGACAAACAGCGCCTCCCGGATCACCTCGGGCCCGATCCCGTCGCCGGGAAACACGCAGATCTTGGGCATGGCCGCTACGTTCCTTTCCGCCGGGACGCCATGTAGTTCAGCAATCCGCCTGCAGCGACAAGTTCCTGCATGAACGGCGGTACCGCGGCAATGGCGTACTGACGCCCCTTCGTCTCGTTTCGCAGCATTCCCTGCCGCATGTCCAGCACAAGAACGTCCCCCGCATCGATCTCGTCAATCGCCTGGGGCACCTCGAAGATGGGAAGACCCATGTTGAACGCGTTCCGGTAGAAGATCCGCGCAAACGAGCGGGCGATCACGGCGGAGGCTCCGGACGCCTTGATGGCGATGGGAGCGTGCTCTCGGGAGGAGCCGCACCCGAAGTTCTTCCCTGCCACGAGAAAATCCCCTGTGGAGACCTTCGCCGCATACTCCTTGTCGATGTCCTCCATGCAGTGGCGGGCCAGTTCCGCCGGGTTTGAGGTGTTCAGGTATCGTGCGGGGATGATGACGTCGGTGTCGACATCATTCCCGAATTTCCAGGCCCGTCCTTTCAGCGCCATGCTGTCTGTCCCCCCTCTCATCCACAGGTGACCGCGGCAACCAGGTCGGGGACCCTGGCTCGCGGGGGATTCCTCTCCGCTACGCTCGCGACCTTCGCCCGCTCGCTGCCGGTTCCGCTCGCGAAAGCAGGGAACTCTCTCCACAGGCCGCTCCGCGGAACCCCCCGCATCGCCCCGGGTCCCCGTTCATCGGCGCAGCAGCCGCAGGAGGCGGGGCGCAGTGAGGTAATGCGCAGCCGTGCAGGTTTACCGCACGGCGAGCCACGAGCGGAGCCCCCCTCCGAGGATGCGGAGCCGGTCCCGCCATCGGCCTGCCAAGTCCTGCCCCAGGGAACAAGCAGGGACGGTCCTGTCATCCCTTCCTGGTTTCTCCAACCTTCGTCGTGAACCGCGGGCCCGCTGTAGGCCCACCAAGTCCTGCCCCAGGACCGTCCCTACAGTTCGTCGGGGCCGCCGATGCGGCCGAGTACCGCGGAGGCTGCCGCCACCGCGGGGTTGGAGAGGTAGACCTCACTCTCGGGATGCCCCATCCGGCCCACGAAATTGCGGTTCGTGGTGGCGACGGCCTTCTCCCCCTTTGCCAGAATTCCCATGTGCCCGCCCAGGCACGGCCCGCAGGTCGGCGTGGAAAAGGCCGCTCCCGCGGTCACGAAGGTCTCCATCAGCCCCTCCCGCATCGCCTGGAGGTATATCTCCTGCGTGGCGGGGAACACGATCATCCGGACGCCATCGTGGATTTTCCGGCCGCGCAGGACCTCGCACGCGCTCCGGAGATCCTCGATGCGTCCGTTGGTGCACGAGCCCACCACGACCTGGTCGATGGGGACGTTCCCCACCCGGGAAAGGGACCGGGTGTTTTCCGGCATGTGCGGGAACGCCACCTGCGGCTCGAGAGCACCCAGGTCGATCCCCATCTCCGCCGCGTACCGGGCATCGCGGTCCGCCTCGACCACCGTGTATTTCCGGGAGGCCCGCTCGTCCGCGTAGGCCTTCGTGATCCCGTCGAAGGGAAAGATGCCGTTTTTCGCGCCGGCCTCGATCGCCATGTTGGAAATCGTAAACCGCCAAGCCATCGGGAGAGCCGCGAGGCCGTCCCCGGCATACTCCATCGCCTGGTAGAGTGCTCCGTCCCCGCCGATCTCCCCGATGATGTGGAGGATGACGTCCTTGCCCTCGACCCACTTCCGTGGCTTGCCGGAAAGCACGATCCGGATCGACTTGGGCACCTTGAGCCACACCTCCCCGGAGATCATCGCCGCGGCCAGGTCGGTACTGCCGACTCCGGTCGAGAAGGCGCACAGCGCACCGTAGGTGCAGGTGTGGCTGTCCGCTCCGATCACGAGATCGCCGGGAACGACGAGCCCCTCGTCGGGCAAGAGCACGTGCTCGATCCCCATCCGCCCTACCTCGAAGTAGTTCACGATCCCGTATTCGCGGGCGAAGTCGCGCATTATCCTGGCCTGTTCCGCCGAGGCGATGTCCTTGTTCGGCGTGAAGTGGTCCGGGACGAGCGCAATCCGCTCCCGGTCGAATACCTCCCGGACTCCCAGGTTCCGGACCGCCTGGATGGCGATCGGGCTTGTCACATCATTGCCGAGCGCGAGGTCGACCCTCGCCAGGATCAGTTCCCCCGGCTCAACCGTCTCTTTCCCCGCGTGCCTCGCGAGGATCTTCTCTGTGAGCGTCATGCCCGCCAACGTGTTTCTCGCTTTCCAAGGTTTTCTTTCGCTGACCGCTCACCAAGCGCACCAGTTCCCCCAGCGGCCCGGAGACGATGTACGCCGAGACGAACAGGAAGATCATCACCTGGGGTTCCGCGACCAACAGGAGGGAAAGGAAGATAAACACCACCAGGGTGTTGAACGGCCGGCGCCGGAACGGCTCCAAATCCTTGAAGTTGTTGTACCGGACGGTGCTGACCATGAGAAAGGCCAGTACGTAGATGGAGAGAAGCACGGAGATATGCCGGAAATTGCCGGCCCCCCCCAGGTAATAGAAGAGCATGATCAGGGATGCCACGAACGTGGCGGCTGCGGGAATCGGCAGCCCGTTGAATTTTCCCCTCTCGATCGTATTGATCTGGACGTTGAACCGGGCAAGACGGAGGGCCCCGCAGATCAGATAGAGGAAGGCGGCCAACCAGCCCCACCGCCCGAAGCGCGAAAGCGCCCAGCCGTAAACGAGGAACGCCGGCGCCACGCCGCAGGCTACGATGTCGGCCAGGGAATCGTACTCCACCCCGAATTGCGTGGTCGTCCTGGTCATCCGTGCGACCCGGCCGTCCAGGCCGTCCAGCACCACCGCCACGATGATGGCCACGGCCGCCCTCTCGAACTGGCCGGTGTACGTCGCGGCAATCGAGTAGAACCCGGCGAACAGCGATCCGGACGTGATCAGGTTGGGCAACACATAGATCCCCCTGCTTATCCCGTCCTCCCGCTTCATCCTCTTCCTCATTTCACCACTCCCACGATGCTCTCTCCCGCCCGAACCCGGTCCCCCACCCGCACGTTCAGGGAGGCGGAGGCGGGAAGCAAGATGTCCACCCGCGATCCAAAACAGATGATGCCCACCCGCTGGCCCGCCCGAACGGTGTCCCCCGGGGACAGGTCGCACACGATGCGCCGTGCGATGAACCCGGCGATCTGCACAAAGGCGACCCGTTGGCCGTCCGTCGTTTCGAGGAGCACGCCGTTCTGCTCGTTGGCAAGCGACGCTTTCTCGACATTCGCCGCCAGGAACCTTCCCGGGTGGTATTGGACCGACAAGACCCGGCCGGAGACCGGAGCCCGGTTCACATGCACATCCAAGGGCGACATGAAGACGCTCACCCGCTTCCCCGGTTCCCCGAAATACCTTCCCGGCGGGTTGTCGCCTGCGTACACTATTTTACCATCCGCGGGGGATATTACCGCTCCGGGGAGAGCGGGGGGAAACCTGTCAGGGTTCCGGAAGAACCAGCCGATAAAAACGGTGAGGAGAATCCCGAAGGCCGATGCAGGCAACGTCCTTGGCCACACGAGGGAGAGCACAGCAGCAAGAGCAACCCCGCCCAGAAGAAACAGGATCCCTTCGGGGGCGATCACCCCACCCTCCCGACCCTTCTCCCCCGGATCCATCGCTTCCGGGTCAGTTCTTCGTCCTGTCGACCAGCCGCCCTTTCGCGATCCACGGCATCATCGCCCGGAGGCGGCGGCCCACCTCCTCGATCGGGTGCTCCTCGCCACGCCTTGTGAGGGCGTTGAAGACAGGTCGGTTGGCCCGGTTCTCCAGGATCCACTCCCGGGCGAAGGATCCGTTCTGGACCTCCTCGAGCATCCGCTTCATCTCTGCTTTCGTCTCGGCGTTGACGACCCGCGGTCCCCGCGTCAGGTCGCCGAATTGCGCGGTATTGCTCACGGAGTACCGCATCGTGGAGATTCCGCCCTCGTAGATGAGGTCCACGATGAGCTTCAGTTCGTGCAGACACTCGAAGTACGCCATCTCGGGCGCGTATCCCGCCTCGACAAGCGTCTCGTATCCCGCGAGGATCAGCGCGGTCACGCCGCCGCAGAGGACCGCCTGCTCGCCGAAGAGGTCGGTCTCCGTCTCTTCGCGGAAGGAGGTCTCGATCACCCCCGCGCGGGCGGAGCCGATCGCGCTCGCGTATGCGAGGGCCATGTCCCGGCTGTCCTTCGCAGGATCCTGGTGGACGGCGATGAGAGCGGGAACGCCCTCGCCCTTCTCGTATTGCGCCCGCACGAGATGGCCGGGGCCTTTCGGTGCCACCATGAACACGTTCAGGTCGGCCCGGGGCATGATCTGGCCGTAGTGGATGTTGAATCCGTGGGCGAACATGAGGTACGCCCCTTTCTTGATGTTCGGCCCGACGGCGTTCCGGTAGATGTCCCCCTGCAGTTCGTCGGGAAGGAGCATGACGACCACGTCCGCCTTGCCCGTCGCGGCAGCGGCATCTGCGACCTCGAACCCGGCCTTCTTCGCCTTTGCCGCGTTCTCGGACCCCGGGAGCTCGCCCACGACAACGTCCATCCCGCTTTCCCGCAGGTTGTTCGCGTGCGCATGTCCCTGGCTTCCGTACCCCAAAATCGCGATCTTCTTCTTCTTCAGAAACGATTGCCTGGCATCTTTCTCGCGGTAGATCCGGACCATGATCAACCCCTCCCCGGGTATAGTGGAACCAGCCGACCCTTCGCCCCCCCGCTACATCCCCCGCGCAATGGCCACACGCCCCGTCCGCACGATTTCGCGGATCCCGATCGGCTTCAGCAGCTGGAGCAATGCGTTGATCTTCTCCTCGTCGCCCGTCATCTCGATCGTGTAGCACCGGGATGCCACGTCGACGATCTTCGCGCGGAAGATATCCACCAGGCGCAGAACCTCGGGCTTCGTTTCCGGTTCCGCATTCACCTTGATCAGAACGAGTTCGCGATCGACGGTCTCCGCCCCCGTCAGGTCGACCACCTTGATGACCGAGACAAGCTTGTTCAGATGCTTCAGGATCTGCTCGAGGATCTGGTCGTTCCCGGAGGTCACGATCGTCATGCGGGAGATCGTCGGGTCCAGCGTCTCCGCCACCGTCAGCGATTCGATGTTGAACCCCCTCCCGGAAAACAGACCGGAGACGCGGCTCAAGACCCCGAACTCGTTCTCCACCATCACGGAAATGGTATGGCGCATAGGCTTGTCCCCTCCAACGTCATACGAGCAGCATCTTCGTAAGAGGCGCCCCCGCGGGCACCATCGGGTAGACCATCTCGTTGGGATCCGTCACGATGTCGATCATGGCCGGTCCGGGCGCGGCGAACCCCTTCCGGAGCACCTCCGGCACCTCCGCGGGCTTCGTCGCACGATACCCGACCGCCCCGTATGCCGCGGCCAGGCGCACAAAATCCGGGATCTGGGGGAGGCATGTCTGGGAAAGCTTCCCCTGGAAGAACAGTTCCTGCCACTGCCGCACCATGCCGAGCGACCCGTTGTTCAGGATCACCACCTTGACGGGGAGGCGATACTGCACCGCGGTCGCAAGCTCCTGGATGTTCATCTGGATGCTGCCGTCGCCCGCGATGTCGACCACCAGCTTGTCCGGCATCGCCACCTGGGCCCCGATCGCCGCCGGAAGTCCGTACCCCATCGTCCCCAGCCCCCCGGAGGAGAGGAACGTCCGCGGTTTGTCGAACAGGTAATACTGCGCGGCGAACATCTGGTTCTGCCCCACCTCCGTGGTGATGATCGCATCCCCCTTGGTGAGCGAGTAGATCTGCTCGACCACGTACTGGGGCTTTATCTTTCCCTTCCCCTGCTTGTACGCAAGCGGGTAGGTCGATTTCCACTCCTCGATCTGCTTCCGCCACGGACCGATCTTCTTCCGGTACTGCGCGGCCTCCTTCGTCCCCTTGACGAGCTTGATCATCTTCTTGAGCACATCCTTCAGGTCCCCCACGATCGGGATGTTCACGGGGACGTTCTTCTGAATCGATGTCGGGTCGATATCCACGTGGATGATCTTCGCCCCGGGTGCGAATTCGTCGATCTTCCCGGTGACCCGGTCGTCAAATCTCGCCCCGACGCCGAGGATCACGTCGCAGTTCGATATTGCCATGTTCGCCCGGAAGGTGCCGTGCATCCCGAGCATCCCCAGGGAGAGGCGGTCGGTTCCCGGGAAGCCGCCCAGGCCCATGAGCGTGTTCGTGACGGGAATTCCGAGAATGTGGGCGAACTCGGTGAGCAGCAGGGACGAATCGGCGAGGATGACCCCTCCTCCGGCATAGATGACGGGCCGCTCCTTCTCGAGCAGCATGCGGATGGCGTTCTCCACCTGCCTCTGGTGTCCTTCGTCGGTGGGGTGGTAGCCGCGCAGCTTCACCTCTTTCGGGATATGGTACTCGGCGGTTCCGGTCAGGACGTCCTTCGGGATATCGACCAGCACGGGTCCCGGGCGGCCGGTGGAAGCGATATAAAACGCCTCCTTGATGATTCGGGGCATGTCCTTCGTGTTCTTGACCAGATAGTTGTGCTTGGTGCAGGGCCGGGTGATCCCGACGATGTCGGCCTCCTGGAACGCATCGTTGCCGATCATGAGGGTCGGGACCTGTCCGGAGAAGACCACCATGGGGATCGAGTCCATGTACGCCGTGGCGATCCCCGTTACGGTGTTGGTCGCCCCCGGACCCGAGGTCACCAGGCACACGCCGGTCTTTCCGGAGGCACGGGCATAACCGTCGGCCATGTGCACTCCCCCCTGTTCATGACGAACAAGCAGGTGCCGGACCCTCGTGTTCTGGAACAGGGCATCGTAGATGTTCAGCACCGCTCCCCCGGGGTAGCCAAATACCACGTCCACCCCGAGGTCCTCGAGCGCCTTGACGAACATTTCCGCTCCGGTCATCTTCACGTCATCCCCCCTACCGGATCACCGCGCCGGTTCCCGCCGAGCCAACCAGCTTGGCGTACCGGGCCAGATACCCCGTGCGAACCTTCGGCGACGGGGCTTTCCACGATTTTTTCCGGCGGCCGAGCTCGGCCGCCGGCACGTTCAGCGTAAGCTTCCTTTTCGGAATGTCCAGAACGATCTCGTCCCCGTCCCTCACGAGGGCGATCGCCCCTCCCTCCATCGCCTCGGGGGACACGTGGCCGATGCACGGTCCGTGGGTCCCCCCGGAGAACCGCCCATCGGTGATCAAAGCCACCTTGGTCCCCATTCCCATCCCCATGATCGCCGAGGTGGGGGAGAGCATCTCACGCATCCCCGGCCCCCCCTTCGGGCCCTCGTACCGGATGACCAGAACCGTGCCCGGCCGGATCTTCCCCCCCATGATAGCCGCCATGGCGGCTTCCTCGGAGCCAAAAACGCGGGCCTTCCCCCGAAAGGTGAACATCGAGGGGTCGACCCCCGACTGCTTGACCACCGCGCCTCCCGGCGCAAGGTTCCCGGTGAGAATCGCGATCCCCCCCTCGGGCCGCACGGGGGCGGAAACTTTTCGGATGATCTCGTCGTTCACGACACGCGCCTTCCTCGCGATCGCGGTGATGTCCTCGCCGGACACCGTCGGACTCTTCTTGAGCCGGGGCAGCAGCCGGTTGAGGATTGCCGGGATCCCGCCGGAGAACTCCACATCCTCCATCATGTGCGGGCCGGCCGGCGTGACCGTGGTGAGCTGGGGCGTCTCCCGGGACAGCCGGTCGAACGCTGCCAGGGGAAGCGCAATCCCCGCTTCGTGGGCGATGGCCAGCAGGTGCAGCACCGAGTTGGAGGAGCCCCCGAGTGCGAGGTCGACGCGGATGGCGTTCTCGAAGGCGGCGCGCGTCAGGATCTTGCGCGGAGTGATCCCCTTTCGTACCAGCTCCACGATGCGCTTCCCCGTCGCATACCCGATGTGGCGCTTTTTCGACATGCCGGCCAGAGCGGTGGCGCACCCGGGCAGGGACATCCCGAGAGTCTCCGTCAGGCACGCCATCGTGTTGGCGGTGTAGAGTCCCTGGCACGACCCCTCCCCCGGGCACGCCTCGGCCTCGAGATGACGCAGCATCTTCGCGTCGATCTCCCCCCGCTGGTAGCGGCCGACCGCCTCGAAGGTATCCGTCACGAGCGAAAGCCGCCTGTCCCCCATCCTGCCCGAGAGCATCGGGCCGGCGGTCAGGACGATGGAGGGGACGGAAATCCGCGCGGCGGCCATGAGCATCCCGGGCGTGATCTTGTCGCAATTGGTCAGCAGGACGAGACCGTCGAGCGCGTGGGCCTCGGCCACCGACTCGATCATGTCGGCGATCAGTTCGCGCAGGGGGAGGGAGTAGTGCATCCCCCGATGTCCCATCGCGATCCCGTCGCAGACCGCCGGCACCCCGAAGAGGAACGGGTAGCCGCCCGAGGCGTGCACGCCGCTTTCCACAACGCGCTCCAGCGCCCGCATCCCGACATGGCCGGGAACCAGGTCGGTAAAGGAGGTCGCTACGCCGATGAAAGGCTTTCCCATCGCCGCCTGCGGAACCCCGGCGGCGCAGTAGAGCGCCCGGTGGGGCATCCTCTCCAATCCTTTTTTCGTCCTGTCACTTCGCATCGCCTACATTCCTCTCGCTCCTTCGGAAATAAAAAAAACCCCCGCGGGGATGGAATCCCCCTAAGGGATTTCGCCCGCCGGGATCTTCCCCCGGCCCGAACGCGCATTCGGTCCGTGCCCGCACCCCGTGGAGGAGGGTTCTCCCTTCCTCTCGCTATTGTCCGGAAAGCTTCAGTGCGATCTTGTCCTTCTTCGCCAGTTTGAGTTTTTGAAGCCGCTTCCGCTCCATCTCCTCATCGGGGGAAAGATACACTTTCCTTTCGAACTCCTTCAGTTTCCCGTCCAGCATGCGGTGTTCCTGCACCAGGGTTTTGAACTCCGGATCCTTCTCGACAAGCGCAGCGATTTTCTCTTCCTGGTTCCGCGCCCCCATCGGCACCTCCGGATTCGGGATGATATCTGAGTGTAGCAGAGGAGGGTCAATTGTCAATTTACGGGTCGGGGGGACCTCCCCGACGCCGGCGGGTTTCCGCCTCCGAGAAGCGCAGATACGCGGGCACGACCGTTCGGGCCTCCCCCGTCTCCCCCCGCAGGACCATGCGCTCCGCCAGCAGGCCGACGGCGGAAGCCCTCGGCAACCCCTCGCCCGGAGGGGGGAAGAGGGCGCGCTCGCCCAACCGGGCCCGGAACAACTCTCCGTACGGAACGGTTCCGTCCCCGCAGAAAACGACCTTCCCTTCCGGAAACCAGTCCGGGAGCACGTCCGGGGGCACGGCGGCGTCGGGGGCGGCGCGGAGGCACTCTCCCCCCTGCCAGCGGAAGACACCCGCGTAGACCTCCTTCTTCTTCGCGTCGAGCACAGGGCACACCGGCACCTCTTTCGCAAGAACGCGCGATGCCAGTGCGTGCAGCGTCGGGACGGGAACGATGGGCAGGCCCCACCCGAAGCAGAATCCCTTCGCGGCGGCCATCCCGACACGAAGACCGGTGAACGATCCGGGGCCCGCCGAAACCGCCACGTGCGTGACTCCGCTCGTCTCCCCGCCCGCCTCTTCGAAAAGACGGTCGATGGCGGCGAGAAACGTCCCGGATACCTGCTTCTCCCGGGGGAGCACCGTCTCCCCCAGAACGCGTCCCCCGGAGACGAGTGCGACGCTTCCGCAGGGCGTCGCCGATTCGATGGCCAGGATCAAGCAGCTACCCGGCGATCAGGCGGGCGATGTCGTTGTAGAAAACGAGCGCGGTGAGCATGAGAATCACGGCCAGGCCAACCTGTTGCGCCATCATCCTCGCTTGGGGGGTAAGGGGTTTCCGCCGCAGCGCCTCGATCGAGAAGAAGAGGAGGTGACCTCCATCGAGGATCGGGATGGGAAGAAGGTTCAGGATCCCCAGATTCACGCTCAGCAATCCAAGGAAGTAGATGAACGGGGAAATCCCCTGTCTGGCCTGGTCTCCCGCAATCTGCGCGATCAGAAGGGGTCCCCCGAGAGTATTGGAGGGGATAACCCGCATGATGAGTTTCACCACGGTGAGCACGGTCAGCTTAACGATCCTCCCCGTCTCCTCGGCGGCGCGGCCGATGGCGGCCACGGGGTTGATCTTTTGCTGGAACACCTCATTGCTGGCCACCACGCCGATCTTGGGACCGTCGACCTTCTCCCCGAAAATGGTCCGTCCTTCCCGGATTTCCGGCAGGACGGTCACCCGGACCTCTTCCTTTCCGCGGCGGACGGTGAGAGGCAGTTCGTTGCCGGCCCCCGATGCCCGGATCCCGGCGGCGAGTTCCTCCCACGTGGCGATTTCCTTCTCTCCCACCCGGACGACGAGGTCGCCGGCCTGAAGCCCCGCCCGCGCCGCGGGGGTATCCGGCATGACGTCCCCGATTTTCGGAGTCAGTGTGGGAATACCGCCCAGAAAGACTGCCCAGAACACGAGAAACGCAAACAGAAGGTTCGCGATGGGGCCGGCGGCCACAACCGCCATCTTCACCCAGACCGGCTTGTTGTAAAACGCCTTCTCCTGCTCCTCGGGAGAAACCTCGTCCGCGTCGTTTTCGCCGACGAGCTTGACGTACCCTCCAAGCGGTATGGCGGAAATCAGGTACTCGGTTTCCCCTCTCTGGATCCCCGCGAGTTTCGGCCCGAACCCGAATGAGAATTTCGTGACCCCCACACCGAGCCGACGGGCAACGATGAAGTGTCCGAATTCATGCACAAAGATGAGAATGCCCAGAACGCCGAGAAAGGACAGGAAATAGATCACGGTCTGCTTGGTCTCCTGATTTGGGATATGATGCGGGACGCCTCTTCCCTTGCCTCTTCGTCCACGCGGAGAACATTCTTTAGGGTAACAGGCCTTTCCTCCCTGCGCCATGCCCCCATCATGGCCTCTCCTACCCTCACGATGTCCGTGAAGCGGATTCGCCCCTTGAGAAACGCATCGACCGCGACCTCGTTCGCCGCGTTGAGCAGTGCGGGTGCGCTTCCCCCGCATGCGGCAGCAGCGTACGCCAACGGAAGGGCCGGAAATCTCTTCCTGTCCGGAGGCTCGAAGTCCCAGCCATCCATTCGATGCGGAAGCAGCCGGGGCAGTTCCATCGGGAGCCGCTCGGGATACGACAGGGCGTATCCGACGGGGATCCGCATGTCGGGGACGCCCAATTGCGCGATCAGGCTGCCGTCCCGGTACTCCACCATCGCGTGCACGATCGACTGGGGATGGATGAGGACGTCGATCTTGTCCGGGGGAAGATCGAAGAGCCACGTGCCCTCTATTACCTCGAATCCCTTGTTCATCAGGGTGGCGGAGTCGATCGAGATCTTCGCACCCATCCGCCATACGGGGTGCCCGAGCGCCTCCTCCACCGTCGCGCGGCGCATCTGCCGGAGGGTATGGTTGCGGAAAGGTCCCCCCGAGGCCGTGAGAATGATCCGGGAGATGTCCTCCTTCCTGTGCCCCTCGATCGCCTGGAATACCGCGGAGTGCTCGCTGTCGACGGGAAGGATTTCGCCTCCTCCCCTCCTGGCGGCTTCCACGAGAAACTTCCCCGCCATCACGAGCAATTCCTTGTTCGCCAGGGCAATCCGTTTTCCCATCCGGGCGGCCTCGATAACGGGACGGATGGACGTCACGCCGGCGGCGGCGGCCAGGACGATATCGGTCCCCTCGGCGCAGGCCACCTCAAACATCCCCTCCTCCCCGAACAGGACGCGCGTCCCGGCGGGGAGGCGCCCCAGTCGGGAGACGGGCACCTCTTCGGAAAGACACACGACGGGAGGACGGAAACGGCATGCCTGCCGGGTGAGCTCCGCTACGTTCTTTCCCGCGCAAAGCGCGGTCACCCGGAACCTCTTCGGAAATTTCGCGATCACATCGAGGGCGTTCCGGCCCACCGAGCCGGTGGAACCCAGGACGGCTACTCCTCTGGCCGTTCTCATCCCGTCCCTCCCGCGAGCGGTGCGAGCAGCGCGAGCAGGTACAGCACCGGCCCTGCAGAGATGACTGCGTCCGCCCGGTCGAACATCCCCCCGTGTCCCGGCAGGAGCGTGCCGCTGTCCTTCACCCCCGCGGCGCGCTTGAGAAGCGATTCAAAGAGATCTCCGGCCTGCCCCGCGATCCCCGCCACCGCAGCGACGAGAGAAACAAACCAGGAGGGAATCTGGGGGAGGAACAGCGCTCCGTAGACAGTCCCCAGAATGATGCTCGCCGCCAGCCCCCCGAGGGCACCCTCAACCGTCTTGTTGGGGGAGATGCCCGGCGAAAGACGGCGCTTCCCGATCCCCTTTCCGACAAAATAGGCGAAGATATCCCCCACGAAGACCACCAGGAGACCCAGGAAGACCCAGCGCTCCCCGGCCGGGAGCGCGATGGTACGGGGATAGGTGGACAGGAATCCTCCGATGTAGATCGCGCCGAGCGTCGCAAGGGCGATTCTCCGCGCCATCTCTGCGTGGGACTTCTCGCCTGCCGGGAAAAGAAACGCTCCCAGCGAGACGCAGCACAGCACGGCCGCCACCGTCGCCTGAAACGGCAGCAGAATGCCGCAGAGATAGACCAGAAAAGACATCACCACGCCGGACCACCTGTCCCGGGCGGAAGAGAAGAAGAACCGGAAATACTCTCGGGAGCAGAGAACGGTTACCGCTCCCACCAGCAGCGCGAAGGGCCAACCCTTTCCGAACATCACTACCCCCACGAGGGGGGGAAGCAGCAAGACTGCGGTGAGAATCCGTTTCCCGAGCACGGTCACAAGTCGTTCGGGGAACGTTTCCCCTCTTCCGCCGTCAGTCCGAAGCGGCGATCGCGGTGCGAATACTCCTCGAGGGCGGCGAGAAACTCCGGCTTCCCGAAATCGGGCCAAAGGACGTCGGTGAACACGAACTCCGCGTAAGCCGCCTGCCAAAGGAGGAAGTTGCTGATTCGGACCTCCCCGCTGGTCCGAATCACCAAGTCGGGATCGGGAATCCCGGCCGTGTCCAGCCTTCCGGCGAAATCCTCGTCCGTAATCGACCCGGGAACGATCTTCCCCGCCGCCGCGTCCTCGGCCAGCATTCGGGCCGCCCGAACGATCTCGTGCCTCCCGGCATAGGACAGCGCCAGGGTGAGCGTCATGTCGCGGTTCTTCGCGGTGGCCGCCAGCGTCCGGTCGAGTACCCCGCGGACGTGGGAAGGAAGCTGCCCGATCTCTCCGATGACGTTCAGCCGGATCCCTTGCCGGTTGAGGTCGGGAAGCTCTTTGATCAGAAACTCCCGGAGAAGCCCCATCAGGGTGGCCACCTCGGGCCGGGGACGCCCCCAGTTTTCCGAGGAGAACGCGTACAGGGTAATGAAGGAGATGCCGATTTCCCGGGCGCACTCCACTACTGCCCTGACGGAGCGGATTCCCATCCGGTGCCCTTCCACACGAGGCAGCCCGCGAAGACTGGCCCACCGTCCGTTTCCATCCATGATGATGGCCACGTGCCGCGGAAGGGCGGATGCAGGGGGTCCGCCGCTTTTCATGTAGGCTTGTCTTCGAGTCCCGGCGGAAGCGTCCTAGACCCGGACGATGGCCCCGGTCGGGCAGGTCTCGACGCAGGCAAGACACTCGGTGCATTCATCGGTCACCTTGTACTTCTCGCCCTCGACGATCGCTCCGGCCGGGCAGCCGTCCAGACAGACTCCGCAGGCGGTGCACTCGTCGTTGATGATGATGGCCATGCTGTGTTTCCTCCTCTGCTGTTTCCGTATGACGGAAGTGGCCCGACGCGTGGCGTTCAGACCTCCATGATCTCCTGTTCCTTCGTCTTCAGGATCTCGTCGATCTTCTTGACGTAGCTGTCCGTCTCCTTCTGGATCCGGTCCTGCCACCGCTTCATCTCATCCTCCGAGATCTCCTTCTTTTTTTCGCTCTCTTTGATCCGGTCGATCGAATCGCGCCGGATGTTCCGGATCGCGATCCGCGCTTCTTCCGCCATCTTTTTCACCACCTTGACGAGGTCCTTGCGCCGCTCCTCGGTCAGGGGGGGGATGGGAATGCGGACGATTTTCCCGTCGTTTGACGGGTTGAGTCCCAGGCCGCTCGCCTGGATTGCCCTCTCGATCGGACTGACCATCTTGGCGTCCCAGGGGGTGATCGTGATCAGCCTGCTCTCCGGGACGGAGAGGGTGCCGACCTGCGCCAGCGGAGTGAGGGTCCCGTAATAGTCCACCTTGATCCCGTCCAGGAGAGAAAATGACGCTCTCCCCGTCCGGATCTTCCCCAGTTCCTTCCGGAAGGCGTCGATGGATCTCGCCATCTTCCCGCCCGTGTCCTTGAAAAGCGCTTCCACTAGTGACCTCCCCGGACCACGGTGCCGATCTTCTCCCCCATGACCACCCTCCGGATGTTCCCCCTCTTCGTCAGATTGAATACGACGATCGGAAGGTCGTTGTCCATGCACAGGGATATCGCCGTGGCGTCCATCACCTTGAGGTTTCTGTTCAAAGCATCGATGTAGGTAAGCTCCTTGAACTTTTTCGCTTTCTTATGGAGCAGCGGGTCCTTGTCATACACCCCGTCGACCCGGGTGGCCTTCAGAATGGCGTCCGAGTTGATCTCCATCGCGCGGAGGGCGGCGGCAGTGTCCGTCGTGAAGTACGGGTTGCCGGTGCCCGCAGCGAAAATGACCACTCTTCCTTTTTCCAGGTGCCGCAGGGCGCGTCGCCGGATGTAGGGCTCGGCGATCGCCCGCATCTCGATCGCGGAGAGGACACGCGTCATCACCCCGTCGCGTTCCAATCTCTCCTGCAGCGCCAGGCTGTTGATGACGGTCGCAAGCATCCCCATGTAGTCGGCGGAGGCGCGGTCGATGCCGTACTCGCGGCTCATCTGGATCCCCCGGAAGATGTTCCCGCCTCCCATCACCAGGGCGACCTGGACGCCCAGGGAGGTGATTTCCCGGATCTCCTCCGACAGGCCCGCGAGGATGCCGTCATCGATCCCGTACGGATGTTTGCCCAAGAGGGCCTCGCCCGACAGCTTCAGCAGGATGCGTCGGTACACCGGTTTTCCCACGGGCCCTCCGGGCACGGGGGGATTACCCCCGGTTCAGCTGCTTCGCCACTTCCGCGGCCAGATCGTCGGAACGCTTCGTGAGCCCCTCCCCCACCTGGAAACGGGCGAACCGGCCGACGCGCACGTCGACTCCCCGCTTCGCGGCCATCTCCTTCAGCAGGTCGTTCACGGTGCGATCGGGATCCTTGATGAAGGATTGCTCCAGCAGGCAGAAGTCGCCGAAGTACTTCTCGAGTTTTCCCTCGGCGATACGATCCAGGATCTTCTCCGGCTTCCCCGCAGCGAGCGCCTGCTCGCGGTAGATCGCCTTCTCCCGCTCGACCACCGCCGCCGGGACATCCTCCCGGGAAACGTACAGGGGGTTCGCTGCGGCGACCTGCATCGCCATGTCCTTGCCGAGCGCAACGAACTCCGCGTCGTCCGGCCCTGCGCCGAGGAGTTCCACCAGAACCCCGATCTTCCCCCCCGCGTGGATATAGGGAACGGTCACCCCGTTGGCTCCCGCCGGCAAGGCAAAGCGCGCGAAGCGGCGGAACGAGATCTTCTCCCCGATCTTCGCCACCTTCTCGTTGAGCATGGTTCCCAGGGGAACTCCCCCTTCTCCCGGGAGGAGCAGCGATTCCTCGACGCCCTTCGGTCCCTTCGTGTTCACCGTCGCGGCCACGTGCCTCGCAAGCTCCTGGAACTCGTCGGTCTTGGCGACAAAGTCGGTCTCGCAGTTTATCTCGACAAGCGTCGCGGACTCCGCGGCGACGTAGGCGGTGACGGTCCCTTCGGAAGCGATCCTCGACGCCTTCTTGGCCGCTGCGGCCAGCCCTTTCTTCCGGAGCACATCGACAGCGGCCTCCGTGTCCCCTCCCGATTCGGCGAGTGCTTTCTTGCAATCCATCATCCCCGCGCCGGTCTTCTCGCGCAACTCGCGTACCATTTCCGCGGTTATCTGCATCTTTCGTCCTCTCCTGGTCGAATGTCGGTCTTGCGGAGGTTATTCCTCCGCGGCGGCGGGAACCGTTCCGGCTGCGCTTTCCTCCGTGGTCTCTTCCTCCGTGGAGATAAGCGCCATCGTGATTTCCGGCGCTTCGGCTTCCTTGTCCGCCGCCGACGCCGTCATCTCCTCGTACGCCGCCTTCCCCTCGATAATCGCGTCCGCGACCTTTCCCAGAAACAGCTTGATCGCCCGGATGGCGTCGTCATTTCCCGGGATGATGTAATCCACGAGGTCCGGGTCGCAGTTGGTGTCGACGATGGCGATGATCGGTATGGAAAGCCTCCTCGCCTCCAGGACCGCGATCTCCTCCCGCGAGGGATCGACGACGAAGATGGCGTCGGGAACGCGCCGCAGATCCTTGATGCCGCCCAGCACCTTCTCCAGCTTGGCGCGCTCCTTGGCGAGCTTGAGTACTTCCTTCTTGGGGAGTTTGTCGGCCGTGCCGTCCATGGTCATGTCCGTAAGCTTCTGGAGCCGATCGAGGCTCTTGCGGATCGTCTGGAAGTTGGTGAGCATGCCTCCCAGCCACCGGACATTCACGTACGGAGTGACCGCGCGCTTCGCCTCCTCCTCGACGGCCTCCTGGGCCTGCTTCTTGGTTCCCACGAACAGAACCGTCTTCCCCTCCGCCGCCAGGTCCCGGACGAAATCGTACGCGGTGCGAAACATCTTCACCGTCTGCTGGAGATCGATGATGTAGATCCCGTTGCGGGCGGTGAAGATGTACCTTTTCATTTTCGGGTTCCACCTCTTCGTCTGGTGACCGAAGTGGACCCCTGCCTCCAGCAGCTGCTTCATCGTGATAACCGAACCTTGCCCGTTTGCCATGTCTTCCCTTCCTCCTCGTTTCGGGGTTGTTCCTCCGGGCGTTCCGCCCTTCCCCATCCACCCCGGTCGAACCGGGGCACCCCGGGGAAAGTCCCGCCCGTGGGAGATAATCGCCTAACCTGTCATATGTATCATAAATGATTCGGGATTCTCAAGAAGTAATGGTCGCCCCTCACGTCCGGTAACCGGCGTTGATCCGGATGTAGTCGTGCCCCAGGTCCGAGAAGAAAACGAAATAGCTGCCCTTGCCCAGCCCCAGGTCCACGTCGATCGCATACGCCTGTTTCCGGATCCTCGGGACCGCCCGGCGCACTGCCCGGGGGTCGATCTCCATGCCCCGGCGCATCACCTTCTCCCCCGTGAAGGACACTTCGGCACGGCCCGGGTCGATGTCGGCCCCGGACCGCCCGACGGCGGCGATCACGCGGCCCCAGTTGAGGTCCGCTCCGAACACCGCGGTCTTTACCAGCGGGGACGTCGCCACGGCGCGGGCGGCCGATTCGGCGTCCCTGTCGCTCCTTGCCCCTTTCACCGATATCCGCACGACACGCGTCGCCCCCTCCCCGTCGCGGACGATCATCAGCGCCAGATCGAGCAGCAACTCCCGAAGCGCCCCGGCGAAACGGTCGAGATCCTTCCCCTCGAGCCGCGGGAGCGCGCAGGCACCGTTGGCGAAAATCGCCGCCGTGTCGTTGGTGCTCATGTCGCCGTCCACCACAATCCGGTTGAACGACAGATCCACGGCCTCACGGAAGACCTTCCGGAGGGCGGCGGCACGGACAGCGGCGTCCGTAAACACGTAGGCAAGCATCGTGCCCATGCCGGGGGCGATCATGCCGGCTCCCTTCGCAATCCCCCCCAGAGTGACGGTTCCTCCGCAAACCCGGAGCTTCCGCACCACGCGCTTCGGGTACGCATCGGTCGTGAGAATCGCATCGTTCGCCCGGGGAATCCCCGCGGGCGAAAGAGAGGCGCACAGCGGGGGGACCGCCACCAGGATTTTTTCCACGGGAAGGGGCACGCCGATCACTCCCGTGGAGGATACGAGAAGGGAACCGTCCGGGAGCCCGAGCGTGCTGCATGCTTTTGCGGAGATCCTGCGGACCGCCGACAGCCCCGCCCTGCCCGTGCACGCGTTGGCGTTGCCGCTGTTGGCGATCACGCCGCGCAAGGCCGACCGGGAGGCAAGGCCCCTGCCCCATACGACCGGCGCCGCGGCGACCTTGTTCCGTGTGAAGAGAACGGCGGAAGTGCACGTCCGGTCGCTCACCACGATCGCGAGATCGGGCTTTCTGCTCTTCCCGATCCCGCACCAGAGCCCGCCCCCCCGGAAACCGGGCACAGCGATCTTCCCCGCGACGGGCATCCCGTCACGCCCCCATGCCGCAGCACTTCTTGTATTTCTTCCCCGAGCCGCAGGGGCACGGCTCGTTGCGTCCCACCTTCTTCGAGGAATGACGCTGGGTGGTCACCCCCGCACGGGAAATGTCCCCGCGGGAGAGGTTTACCCGGCGGGGGGCAACGGGCGTCAACTGCGCGGCCTTCTGGGGCTCTTCCTCCCGCTGAACCTTCACGTGGAAGAGGCGCTTGAGCGACTCCGCCTTGATCCGGAACACCAGGTCGGCAAACATGTCGAACCCTTCCCGCTGGTACTCCTTCAGCGGGTCCTTCTGTCCGTATCCCCGGAGACCGATCCCCTCCTTGAGGTGATCCATCGAGAGCAGATGGTCCTTCCACAGGGCGTCGATCGTCGAGAGGAGGAACATCCGCTCGAGGTAGCGCACCGCATCCTCCCCGTACTCCTCCTCCTTCTTGCGGTAGGCGGATCGGGCCTCCTCCACCACCCGGGCGGCCAGCTTCTCCCGGACCAGCCCCTGCACCTCGCTCTCCGGAATCTCCAGCCGGTACCCGAATTGGGCGAAGGTGGCGTCCCGCAGGCCCAAAAGGTCCCACTCCTCCGGATGCGTTTTCTCCTCCGTGAAGCGCCAGACGTGATCCTCGGCAACCTCCTCGGCCATTTCCATCACCACATCCCGCAGACTCTCCCCGGAGAGAACATCCCTGCGCATGTCGTAGATGACCGATCGCTGCTTGTTCATCACATCGTCGTATTCGAGGAGGTGCTTCCGGATGTCGAAGTTGTGGCCCTCCACCTTCTTCTGCGCGTTCTCCACCGCCTTGTTGATGAGGTTGTGCTCGATCGGCTCCCCTTCCTCCATCCCGAGCTTCTCCATGAGGGGGGAAATCCGGTCCGATCCGAAGATGCGGAGGAGATCGTCCTCGAGGGACAGGTAGAACCGTGACGACCCGGGATCCCCCTGTCGCCCCGCGCGGCCGCGGAGCTGGTTGTCCACGCGCCTCGACTCGTGCCGCTCGGTGCCGATGATGTGAAGGCCTCCCTTATCCACCACCCCCTCGCCGAGCTTGATGTCCACCCCGCGCCCGGCCATGTTCGTGGCGATCGTCACTTTGCCCGGCTGCCCCGCTTCGGCGATGATCTGCGCCTCGCGCTCGTGGTGCTTGGCGTTCAGGACATTGTGGGGGATGCCATGGCGGTTGAGGATGCCGGACAGGCGCTCCGACTTCTCGATCGATACGGTCCCGACGAGGACCGGCCTGCCTGCCTCGTGCAGGGCCAGGATCTCCTCACAGCAGGCCTGGAATTTCTCTTTCTCGGTGCGGTAGATCTGGTCCCGGAGGTCTTCCCGGATCATCGGCTTGTTCGTGGGAATCACCACCACATCGAGGTTGTAGATCTGCTTGAACTCGACCGCCTCCGTGTCGGCGGTGCCGGTCATGCCCGCCAGCTTGTCGAACATGCGGAAGTAGTTCTGGAAGGTGATCGTGGCGAGCGTCTGGTTCTCGTTCTCGATCCGTACTCCCTCCTTCGCCTCCACGGCCTGATGCAGACCGTCCGACCAGCGCCGTCCCGGCATCAGCCGCCCCGTGAACTCGTCCACGATGACGACCTGACCGTCCTTCACCATGTAATCGACATCGCGCTTGAAGAGGACATGTGCCTTCAGCGCCTGGTTCACGTGGTGGAGGATCTCGATGTTTCTCGGGTCGTAGAGATTGTCCACCTTCAGCAGGCGCTCGATCTTGGGGATCCCCGAGTCCTCGTCCAGCAGGACGTTTCGCGCTTTCTCGTCTACCTTGTAGTCCTCGTCCTTCTTCAGGAAGCCGACGATCGAATTGATCCGGGCGTACTTGTCCGTCGACTCCTCGGCCGGGCCGGAGATGATGAGGGGGGTCCGGGCCTCGTCGACCAGGATGGAATCCACCTCGTCCACGATCGCGTAGTGGAGGTCCCGCTGAGCCATATCCTCCCGGCGAAACTTCATGTTATCGCGCAGGTAGTCGAAGCCGAACTCGTTGTTCGTCCCGTAGGTGACGTCGCAACGGTAGGCCGCCTGCCGCTCCGGATCGTCCATCCCGTGGACGATCACCCCCACGGACATGCCGAGGAACCGGTAGATCGCCCCCATCCACTCCGCGTCCCGCTTCGCCAGATAGTCGTTTACAGTGACGAGATGGACTCCGCGTCCCGTCAGGGCGTTCAGAACGAAGGGGAGGGTGGCGGACAGGGTCTTCCCCTCACCGGTCCGCATCTCGGCGATCTTCCCCTCGTGCAGCACCACACCGCCCACGAGCTGGACGTCGAAGTGGCGCATGGCGAGAACACGCCTGCTCACCTCGCGGACGGTAGCGAAGACCTCGGGCAGGAGCTGGTCCAGGGACTCCCCTTGCTCCACCCGCTGACGGAACTCCGCCGTGCGCGCCGCAAGACGGTCGTCCGGAAGGTTCGCCACCGTGGCCTCGAGGGAATTGATCCGGTCGACGATGGGCCGAATCCGTTCCAGCACACGCTCATTGGCCGTGCCGAACACCTTTTTTATGAAATTTTGCAGCATCGAGGAGATCCTTCTGTTGGCTGCCGGCTCCAAAAAAAAACGCTCCGACGGGGAGGCGCCCCGGGAGCACTAAGTACTCCGTTTCCCGATCTGTGAAGGGGAGTACTTGGCGACTGCGCCGTTTCCCTCCTAATTCAGGAAGCGGATCGGGTTCACGGGGAGGCCGTTCACGTGGACCTCGTAGTGAAGATGCGGGCCGGTTGTCCGTCCCGTGTCGCCCACCTTCCCGATCAGATCCCCTCTCAGCACGGTTTCGCCCTCCTCGACCAGCCGCTCCGAAAGGTGTGCATAGACCGTACGATAGCCGTTCCCGTGGTCGATGACGACGAGGTTTCCGTACCGCGACTCGAAACCGCACCGTACCACCCTGCCTCCCCCCGCCGCCTTGATCGGACTCCCCTTCGGGGCATCGATATCCAGGCCGCGATGGAATACCTTGGTGTCCGTGAAGGGGGAAACACGGACGCCGAACCCCGACACAACCAATCCACGGGACGGCCAAATGGAAGGCAGGCTTTCCAGGTAGGTCCTTCGGACGTCAAGCCGTTCGACTATCACCTCGAGGTTTTTCCCATCGACCAGGAGGCTTTCCTTCAACTGGTCGCTCCGAAGATCGAGGAGGCTGTCCAGGCGGTTTGTCGCCGAGGTCTCGGGCGTTTCCGCTCCGCCGATTCCCATCTTCGCCGCGGTTTTTCCCTTGCCGGGCGCCAGCGCCTCGTTGATGTTGACGAGGGCCCGGACGCGGGCGTCCAGCGTTCGGATCCGCTCCACCTCGGTCTCCAGGCTCTCGAATTTTGCATAGAGGTTGTAGAGCGTCAGGTTCTGCTCGCTGACCCGGTGCCGAAGACCCGCAAGCTCCCTCACCTTCGCCAGGTTCTCCCGGTAGTCATAGATAAACTGTGTCGCCAGGACGAAAAGAAAGGCGAGCACCCCCGTGGCCACGGCCACTCCGGTCCTGCCGATCCGGAATTCCCGGGACTGCCCGTTGGCACTGAACCTGATGGAATATGGAAATCGATCCCCCACCTTTTCCCCGGCCCCCCAACCCAAAAAAAACCAAGGGGTACCGTACCATAGGTATGGTTACGGTGTCAACGAGGGGCCCGCCCTGTCAAGAGTCAATCCTGCTTTGCGCAGGGGGAATCCTACCCCGCGGCCCTTTTCTTGAATTTCTTTTCCGGCTCCCGGTTCCGCGCCACAACCGGGTCGACGATTTCGCCGCAGTTGAGGCACCTCCAGGCGTAAAAGAGGTCCAGCAAGTCCTGGAACCGCTCGTATACCATCGCCCCGTTGCAACGGGGGCACCGATTAATGTGTCGTCGCGCCATTTCCTACCTCCCTACAACATATTGATGCCCCGGCGAGAACCCGGTTTCACACGCAAGTTTCTCCCGAAATTGCCGAAATAGTCTGGGAGGATGCCCTCATCGCGCCCGGGAGGAGAATTGTTGGCAGCCGCAAGGAAGCGTATCGGCGAACTGCTCGTGGAGACCGGACTGCTGTCCGAGGAGAACCTGACCCGCGCCCTTTCCGAACAGCGGACGCAGCGCGGAAAACTCGGCGACGTCATCGTCGCCCTGGGGATGGCCACCGAGGACGAGATCGCGCAGGCCCTCTCCCTGCAACTCGGGATCCCGCTGATCGACCTGACCAACACGCCCGTCGAGCCCCCGGCGATCGAGCTGATCCCCGAGAAGGTCGCACGGAAGCACCTGATCGTGCCGATCTCGATCGAGGAGAGGGACCTCCACATCGCCATGGCCGACCCCTTGAGCTTCGAGGCATTCGAGGACGTCCGGTTTGCCTCCGGCTACACGATCAAGCCCGCGATCGCCACCCGTTCGGGGATTCTCTGGGCGATCGACCAGCACTACCACCTGGGGTCGTCCTTGAGCACGATCGTCAAGGATATCGCCGACGAGCGGCTGGTGGAGATCGTGCAGGACAACGGGGAGGCCGACAAGCGCGACACCGAGGACCTGCGAAAGAAGAGCGAGGCAGCCCCCATCATCCGGATGGTGAACCTTTTCGTCGCGGAGGCGGCCGACCAGGGGGCCTCGGACATCCACGTGGAACCCTTGAAAACCATCCTGCAGATCCGAAACCGGGTCGACGGAGTCCTCCGGAAATCCCTCGACTTGCCGAAGTGGGTGCAGGGAGCGGTCATCTCCCGGATCAAGATCATGGCCAAGATGGACATCGCGGAGAAACGGCTTCCCCAGGACGGCCGGATCGGGGTCCGGGTCGGCACAAAGTCGCTCGACCTCCGGGTGTCCACGATGCCCGCGTCATACGGAGAAAAGGTGGTTATCCGGATCCTCGACTCGATCAATGCCCAGATCCCGCTCGATTCGATGGGGATGTCCGAAACCGATCTCCAGCAACTGGAGACGCTGATCCGCCGGCCGCAGGGAATCCTGCTCGTCACCGGCCCCACCGGATCCGGAAAGACGACCACTCTCTACGGAGCGCTCCACAAGATCAAGTCCGTGGAGCGGAATATCACGACGATCGAGGACCCCATCGAATACGAGATCCCCGGCGTCAACCAGGTGGCGGTGCAGGAGAAGATCGGGCTCTCCTTCGCGTCGACCCTGCGTGCGATGCTCC
Source organism: Candidatus Deferrimicrobiaceae bacterium (assembly GCA_041633075.1). Taxonomy (GTDB): domain Bacteria; phylum Desulfobacterota; class Deferrimicrobia; order Deferrimicrobiales; family Deferrimicrobiaceae; genus CSP1-8. The sequence continues at coordinate 61,969 of JBFKGZ010000001.1, forward strand.
GCCAGGACCCCGATGTGATCATGCTGGGGGAGATGCGCGACCTCGAAACGACCACGATCGCAATGCAGGCGTCGCTTACGGGCCACCTGGTCCTCTCGACGATGCACACCAACAGCTCGGTGGCAACCGTCACCCGGCTTCGCAACCTCGGGATCCCTTCCTATCTCATCGCCTCCACCCTGATCGGCATCGTGTCCCAGCGGCTGGTGCGGGTCATCTGTCCGAAGTGCCGGGTCAAGGCCGAGCCGTCCGATATCGACCTCGCTCGTATCGGGCTGGGGAAGACGAAAAAAGGAGAGGTCACGTTCTACGAGGGGGAGGGGTGCCCGTCGTGCGCGGGGACGGGATACCGCGGCCGGACCGGGATTTTCGAGATTCTGTCGTTCCACCAGCAGATGCGCGACCTCATGATGAGCAAGGGCTCCGAGACCGACATCCGCCAGCTCGCGGTGGCCAAGGGAATGACGACGCTCGGCCAGTCGGCGCTGACCAAGCTGAAGGCCGGCGTGACGACGCTTTCGGAGCTGTACCGGGTCGTGGAGACGGAGGAGGAATTCGGCGCCGGCTGCCCGCGCTGCGGCACGTCCCTCGGGGCCGACTTCGAGATCTGCCCGGGGTGCGGCCACGCCCTCGTATCGAGCTGCCCGTCGTGCCGGAAGATGGTCTCCCCGCACTGGAAGTTCTGTCCTTATTGCCGCAACAGCTTTGCGGAAGAGATCCGGAACCGCTCGTTCGCCTAGCCGAACGTTGTCGGCTGCCGAATTTTCGGAGGGCAGGCGGCGGCTACACGAAGTGGCAGGCGGCGTGACGTCCCGGCGCGACCTCGCGCAGCAGGGGACAGACCTCTTCGCATAGTTTCTGCGCCATGAAACAGCGGGTGTGGAAACGGCACCCGGGGGGGATGTGAATGGGGCTCGGAATCTCTCCTGCCAGCACGATCGTTTCCCTGGCCGCGCCGCCGGGAACCGGCAGCGCCGAGAGGAGGCTCCTCGAGTAGGGGTGGAGCGGTTCATGGAACAGGTCGGCGGCCGCGGAGACCTCCATCAGTTTTCCCAGGTACATCACGGCGACAGTGTCGCTCATGTGGCGGATCACCCGCAGGTCATGCGAGACGAACAGGTAAGCCATCCCGTATTCCTCCTGGATGTCACGCAGGAGGTTCAGAATCTGCGCCTGCACGGATACGTCGAGGGCCGACACCGGCTCGTCCGCCACGATAAGCCGGGGGGAGAGTGCGATCGCCCGGGCGATTCCGATCCGCTGTCGCTGTCCGCCCGAGAATTCGTGCGGATACTTGTCGGCGGCATCCGCGGACAGTCCCACGCGCAGGAGGAGCCGCTCGGCGTTCTCCCTGACCTCGCCGCCGCGGGCGATTCCGTGGACCCGCCACCCTTCCCCCACGATGTCGCGGACTCGCATGCGCGGATTCAAGGACGAGTAGGGATCCTGAAAGATGATCTGCATCTTCCTTCGGGTCCGCCGGAGCTCCTCGCCGGACAGCGACGTAATGTCAAGGCCCTCGAAGATGACCCTGCCCGCATCGGGCGGGAGCAGGCGGATCGCCACCCGGCCGAGCGTCGTTTTTCCGCACCCCGACTCTCCCACGAGTCCGACCGTCTTTCCCGGGGGGACGTCGATCGACACGCTGTCGACCGCATGCACCCGCTGCGTCTCGGAGGAGAAGAACGATTTCCGGACCGGGAAGTACTTGTAGATGTTCCTCAGGGAGAGGAGAGCGCCGTCTGGCCGGTTCATCCTTTCTCCCCCTTCCAACGCTTTCTCCGGTAGTGGCACGCCGCCAGGTGGCCCGGGGCATATTCCTCCAGGGGAGGGTCCACCTGGTCGCAGACCGCCAGTTCGTCCCGTTCCGTTTCCCCGGCGCGGAACCGGATCCGCGCATCCTGCCGGAACGGACACCGGTCGGCGAAGGGGCATCCCGGCGGAATGGCGTCGAGGCCGGGAACCGTCCCGGGGATGGAGGGAAGCCTTCGGTCCCCCGTCCTTTGTCCGGGCAGGGAGCGGAGCAACCCCTCCGTGTAGGGGTGGATCGGGCGCGCGAAGAGGTCACCCGTTTTCGCGATCTCGACGATACGGCCCAGATACATGATCGCCACCCGGTCGGCGACCTCCGAAACCACCCCGAGGTCGTGGGTGATAAGGAGAATCGCCATCCCCTGCCGCTCGCGCATCTCCTTGAGCAGGGAGAGGATCTGCGCCTGGATGGTGACGTCTAACGCCGTTGTCGGCTCGTCGGCGATGAGAATCGCCGGCTCGAGGGCGAGCGCCATCGCGATCATCGCCCGCTGCCGCATCCCCCCGCTCATCTGGTGCGGATATTCCCGCACCCTCCTCTCGGCGTCGGGCATGTGTACCCGCCGGAGCCATTCCACCGCCCGCTCCATGGCCTCCGCCTTTCCGCAGGCCCGGTGGGCGGTGAAGACCTCGGCTACCTGGACTCCTATGGTAAGAACGGGATTGAGCGACGTCATCGGCTCCTGGAAAATCATCGAGATCTCTTTTCCGCGCACCGAGCACATCTCCGCATCGGACAGCGGCGCCAGATCTCTGCCACGAAACAGGATCCTCGCCCCTTCCCTGACGGCCGGCGGTGAGGGCAGGAGGTTCAGGATGGACAGCGCCGTGATGGTCTTGCCGCATCCGGATTCCCCCACCAGCCCGAGCGTCTCCCCGGGGGACAGGGAGAAGGAGACGCCGAAGAGGGCGCGCACCGTCCCCGCCTCCGTCCGGAAGGAGACGGAGAGATCGCGGACAGCGAGAAGGTCAGCGCTCACGGCGATACCCTCCGTAGCTCCGGAGTGCTGCTTCCGGTGGGAGGACCCGGGCTCGCGGGGGGCTTCCGCATCCGCTACGCTCGCGACCTTGCGCCCGCTCGCTGCCGGTTCCGCTCGACGGAGCAGCAACCTGATGTGGGGACACTCCTTTGTCCTTCGCGGAATACATCAGGAATGTCCCCCCGCTCTGCGGAACCCCCCGCATCGCCTCGAGTCCTCGGTTGCCGGCGCAGCAGCCGCAGGAGGAGGGGCGCAGTGAGGCCGGTGTCCAGGGGTCCGTTCCGTAAGAGGCCGTGCATCGAGAGGGTCGATGCGCCGCTCCCGGCAAGGCGCCCGACCGAGGCGTACCCGCTGCGGTACGGTGAGGGAGAGCAACGAAGCCGGAGCGGATGCAGCGCTCCTCGAATGTCGGGATCTGAGGAATGGCCCCCTGGAGGCCGGTGCGCAGCCGTGCAGGTGCATCGCACGGCGAGCCACGAACGGAGTCCCCCTCCGAGGCTGCATAGCCGTTCGGGCGCACGATGATCGGGGCGCCGTGTGCGGAGCAGGATGGGGTAGCAGGCATCCCTCACCTTCCCTTGAGCCGCGGGTCGGCGGCGTCCTGGATCCCCTCGCCCAGGAGGTAGTACCCGAGGACGGTGATCAGGATGGCCATCCCGGGGTAGACGGAGAGCCACCAGGCGGACTCGATATTGTCCTTTCCGGCCGTGAGCATGTTTCCCCAGGACGGCGTCGGGGGCTGCACGCCGATCCCGAGGAAGGAGAGGCTCGACTCCACGAGGATCGCGCCGGCAACTCCCAGAGTTGCCCAGACGAGGATGGGGGCGATCGCATTGGGAAGGATGTGGCGGAAGATGATCCGCAAGTCTCCGGCGCCCTGCGCCCGCGCCGCCGCGACGAAGTCCCTCTCCTTGAGGGAGAGCATTTCGGCACGGACGAGCCTCGCTGCTCCCATCCAGGAGGTGAGCCCGATGATGGCCATGATGTTGACGATCGACGGCCCGAGAAACGCGATGACCGCGAGGATCAAAAAGAAGGAAGGGAAACAGAGCATGATGTCGACGAACCGCATGAGCGCCGCGTCCACCCACCTCCCGTAGAACCCCGCGATGAGCCCGATCACCAGTCCGATGGCCGTCGCGATGCCCATCGCCACGAACCCGACCTCCATGGAGATCCTCGCCCCGTGGACCATCCTCGAGAGGACGTCGCGCCCCAGCTCGTCGGTCCCCAGCGGATGATCGGCGGAAGGCGGCTCCAGGATCTTCCGGACATCGATACGGCTCGGGTCGTGGGGTGCAAACGCGGACGGAACCGCCGCCACGAGGAACAGGAAGGAAACGACGATCCCCCCCGCCACGGCCAGCCGGTTTTTCCCGAGCCGCCGAAGGAAATCCCGGAACATGGAGGTCGACCCCGCCATCATCACGTCACCCTGTCTTGATCCGCGGATCGGCCAGCGCATACCCGACGTCGGCCAGCAGGTTCCCGAGGAGAGTCAGGAATGCGCCGATGACAAGCGACCCCATGACCAGCGGGTAGTCGCGCGCCATCACCCCCTGGTAGAAGAGCTGCCCGAGTCCCGGTATGGCGAAGATCGACTCGAAGATGACCGATCCCCCGAGAAGGCCGGGCACGGAGAGTCCGAGTATCGTGATCACCGGGAGAAGGGCGTTGCGCAGCGCATGCCGGAACACGACCTTCCGCTCGGGGAGCCCCTTCGCCTTCGCCGAGGCGATGTAGTCCTGCCGGATCACCTCCAGCATGTTCGACCGCATGTAGCGGGAAAACCCCGCCAGCCCGGTGAAGGCCGACACGAAGACCGGCAACACGAGGTGCCTTGCCCGGTCCCACACCTTTCCCGCGAAGGGTAACGATTCATGCTCCAGGGACACGAGTCCCGAGATGGGGAGCCACCCGAGCCGGACGCCGAAGAGAATCATGAGAAGCAGCGCCAGCCAGAAGGCGGGCACCGCATATCCCGTAAACACCGTCACCGTGGAGATCCTGTCGAACCAGGAATCCTTCCGGACGGCCGAATAGATCCCCACCGGCACGGCGACGAGGATGATAAGCCCCAGAGACAGCACATTGATGCCCAGCGTCACCGGAATCCGCTCCGCGATCTTTTCCGAAACCTGTCTCCCGTCGCGGGAGAAACTCTGGCCGAAGTCGAGGGTCGCCATCCGGCCGAGCCATTGCACGTACTGAACGTGGAGAGGCTTGTCGAGGCCGTAATACTCCGCGAGCCTCTGCCGGTATTCCGCCGTGGCCTTCGGGTTCAGGTCGGTGGACATTTCCACCGGCCCGCCGGGGGCGGCATGGATGACGAGAAAGGAGATGAGGCTGATCCCGATCAGGAGCGGGATCGTCTGCAGCAGCCTTCGAACGATATACCGGAGCATCGATCCTCTAGGGCTGAAAGGAGGTGTACTTCCGTTCCCCCTTCGGCACGTACCACTTGATGAAATTGTAAGAGATCCCCGCGGGGGCCGGCTCGATGCCGCGGATGCGCTTCTGGACTGCCGGAAGGGAGTCGGGATAGTAGAGGAAGACGTACGGCTGCTCCTCCGCGAGGATTTCCTGGATCCGGAAGTACGCTTTCTTGCGCTTCTCGATGTCGAAGGTGCGGCGCCCCTCCTCGAGGAGCCGGTCCACCTCGGCGTCGGCGAAGCCGACGAAATTGAACTCCTTCGGGCCCGTCTTCTTCGAGCTCCAGATGTCGTACTGGTCGGGGTCCTGGGAGATGCTCCAGCCGAGAATCACCGCGTCGAACTTCCTCTTGTCGACGAACTCGTTGATGAACGCCGACCACTCCAGCGTCCGGATCTCCATCCGGATCCCGACGGCGGCCAGGTTCTGCTGGAGGATCGCCGCCGTCTTCGCCCGGCTCTCGTTCCCGGCGTTGGTCAGGACCGTGAACGCGAATTTCCTCCCCTCCTTCTCCCGGATGCCGTCCCCGTCCGCGTCCTTCCACCCCGCCTCCGCGAGGAGGGACTTTGCCCGTTCCGGGTCGTAGGGGTATTTCTTCACGTCGGGGTTGTAGGCCCAGGTCCCCGGCTTGTACGGACCGGTCGCCTCCTTCCCGAGCCCGAAGAGGACCCCTTCGATGATCTCCTGTTTGTGGGTGGCGTGCGCGAAGGCCTGCCGGACCCGCTTGTCGCGGAACAGCGGGTGGTCGAGACGGAACCCCAGGTAGGTGTACCCGAAGGAGAGGTACCGGTACTTGTTGAACGACTTGCGGAACTTTTCCGTTTCCGTCTGTCTCGTGAACTGGAGGGGGGTGAGTCCCATCATGTCAAGCCCCCCCGATTTCAGCTCCAGGAACATGGTTGCCGGGTCCGGGATCACGCGGGTGATGACCCGGGACAGGTACGGCCTCCCCTCGAAGTAGTCCGGGTTCACCTCAAAGACCGTCTTTTCCCCCGTTTTCCACTCGAGGAACCGGAAGGGGCCGGTTCCCACCGGGTGCTTGTTCAGGGGACTCCTGGAGATGTCGGGATATTTCTCGAGCAGGTGCTTCGGGAGGACGTGCATCCCCCAGGAAGCCAGCGCCGGGGCAAAGGGCTTCTCGTACTCTACGATGAAGGTCCAGGAATCCGGAGCGCTTGCCCGCGTGACCTGCTTGAAATCCTCCGCGTACGCGGTCGGCGTTTTCGGGTCGATCATCTTGCGGTAGGTGAACATGACGTCCTCGGAGGTGAACGGCTTGCCGTCGTGCCACGTAACCCCTTTCCGGAGGTGAAAGGTGATTTTCCTGCCGTCGGGGGACACTTCCCAGGACTCGGCCAGTTCCCCCTCGAGCTTCAGGTTCTTGTCGTACCGGACCAGCCCGTTGAAGACGTAACCTGCCGCCGTGTGGGATGCCGAGTCGCCGGTCACCGCCGTGAGGAAGCCGCTGACATCCCCGATGCTTCCCTCGACAAAGGCGTCTCCGTAGGCGGGCGCGGCGCTGGAAGAGGGTGCGGCCTCCCCTGCCGCTTCCTCCTTCTTCTTCGCGCATCCCGCCAGCACGGCGACGGCCAGCGCGACGGCGATGATCCGGGAGACCTTCATTCCGCATCCCTCCGGAGAACGATCCTGTTTCCCATGACCTCCACCTCCACCATCCGGGGCAGTCCGGGCGTTTCCCTCCCCGGGTATGTCACGGTGACACGCCTCCCAGAGATATCATATTCCGCGCGGGAGAGCAGTCGCTTCGACGGATCGGAAAAAAGCGTCTGTTCCTTCCCCGCATAGACCCACCCTCCGTCCGCCGCCCTGCCGGCCTCTCCGCCGGATACGGGATACCCCGGGGCCCCCGAAAGGATGCGCCCGAGCGATACCGGTCCCGCATCGACGGGGCGGACGTTGCCCGGCGGAAACTCCTTTGCGGCGGGACCGCGGGTGACCAACATCCTTCCCCCGTCGTTTTCGAGGAACAGGACCGCGCGCCCCATGGGGTCGTAGAACCCCAGGGTCTCCTCCGAAGCGGTCCGGGAGGAAAGGCCGGCTACGAGGGGAACGGTGCTCCCGCGGAGTTCGGCGATGCCCGAAAACGACGCGTGGATGGGGAAGGAGATATCCGCAGCAGAAGAGAAGAACCTGGCCGCCGTCCTGGCTTCCTGCCCGACAAGGCGCTGCCGGGAGGGTGCGCAGCCGGCTCCCGAAGCGACGGCCAAAGCGACCAGGGCGCATGCAGCGACGAATGCCGCGCCGTCCCGTCCCTCCCTCGCCGCAGGGAGCTTCATCGGAGAGGCGACCGGGGCCGTCACTTCCCCGTGGAGCCCGCCTTCTGGACCCGGTTCAGCTTGCTTCTTATCTCCTCGGGCTTCTCATGCCCGTGGGAGATCGACTTTTCGTAAAAGACTGCCGCCTCTTCCTCCTTCCCCTGCCCGTACAGGATGTCCCCCATGTGCTCGAGGATTACGGGATCGTCGGGGATGAACGAAAGCGCTCGGCGGAGTTCGGCCTCCGCACGCGGGTATTCGCCCTTGCGGTAATACACCCAGGCCAGGCTGTCGATGAAGTACCCGTCGTTCGGCCGGATCTCCAGGGCACGGAGGATCAGGGATTCGGCCTCCTTGAGGCGGAGGTTCCGGTCCGCATACGTGTACCCGAGGTAGTTCATGGCCGTCGCGTGCTTTGGATCGAGCTCGATCGCCTTCTCCATGGACGAAACGATATTGTCGAAATCTCCCAGCTTGTCGTAGATCACCCCGAGCGAGAACCGGGCCGATGCGTTCTTCGGATCTTTCTGCGCCGCCTCAACGAGAACGTCGAGGGCCTCCCGGTACCGCTTCGCCTCCTCCAGCTGTGTCCCCAGGAAGATCATCAGCGGAACGTCGTCCGGGAACTTCTTCCGGAGCGCTTCCGTCACCCCGATCGCCTCGTCGATCCGCTTCCGGCGGCCGAGGGACATCGCGACGTGGAGCATCGCATCCCGGTATACCGGGGACGATTCCGGGATCACCCGGAATTCCTTTTCGGCTTCCGTGAACATTTCCTTCGCCTCGTAGGCGGTCCCGAGGAAGAACCGCACCTGGCTGCTCTCGGGCCTTGCCGCCAGCACGAACAGGAACTCGTCGATCGCGTCGTCATACCGGTCGCTGTCGAGATAGAGGAGCCCGAGTTTCGTCCGGAAGTCGAGGTTCCCCTCCGCGAATTTCTTGAGCTCCTCGTACTGATCGACCGCCTTGTCGATCTTCTTTTCCAGGATGAGGACTCTCCCGAGGCGCTCCCGGATGAACGGGTTCCCCGGATTGATCGCGAGCGCCTTCTTGTACCTTTCCTCCGCCTCGGCGTGGCGGCCCATCATTTCGAGAACACCCCCGGAGTCGATAAGAGCGCCGTCGAACGCAGGGTGGATCGAAAGCGAGCGGTCGAAGTCGGGAAGCGCGGCATCGTACTTTCCCTGGGCGGCCAGGACCCTGCCCCGGTAATAATAGGCGAGGAACGACTCCGGTTTCCTCCCGATCAGCGAGGTGAGGAATTCCTCCGCCCGGGCGAAATCCCCTTTCTCGGCATAGAGCGTGGAAAGGTGGAGATACGCCTCCTCGTGGTCCGGGTCGTCTGTTAATGCCTGGGAATAAAGGGAAATCGCTTTTTCCTTGTCGCCGGTCGCCGCCAGGAGTCCCGCCAGGAGGTAGCGGGAACGAGCATGGTGTTCGTCGATGGCCAGAGCCTTCTCCAGGTATTCCCTCGCTTCCGTGAGCCTTCCCTTCTTCACGAGGACGTTCGCGGTCTCGAAGAGGATTTCCGGCTCGTTCCCCTGATACCGGAGGGCCTTGCGGTACGATTCGAGGGCGGCGTCCAGATCCCCCTCCCGGTAATGGAGGTAGCCGGCGAGAAACTGGGAATACGCTTGTCCCTGGAGGCGCGTGCCGATCGCCTCGTTGGTTCCGTGGAATGCCCCGGCATCCTGGGTAAACAGGAAAGCGGCCACCAAGGTCGCCGCTAAGAGTTTCGCTTTCATCCGCTCCCTCGGGTACACTTGGTAGGATTAGTATACACAAATCGGTGAAGAACCGCCCATTGCAAGGCCTTCGTGCCCGCCGGGGCCGGCGCTGTGGGGCGGTCGCCGACCCGGAGTGCCTGATGCTATCGAAGATGCGCCTGGAACCGCTCCTTTCCGCGCTGCTCTCCCGAGGAGGGGAATACGGGGAGCTGTTCTACGAAGAGGTGAACTCGCTTTCGATCCAGCGGGAGGACGGGAAGACCGAGCGGGTCCTCTCGGGAACCGACGCAGGGATAGGGATCCGCCTTATCTTCCGTGAGAAGACCTTCTACGCCTTCACCAACGAATGTGACGAACGGACCGTTCTCTCCCTCGCGAATGACCTCTCGCGATACGCGAGCGGGGCGATGGTGTCCGCCGTCCTTCCTGCCACCCCTGACTCCGCCCGCAGGCCGTCCGCCGTTCGCATCCCCCCGGGCTCCCGGGAGGTGGGGGAAAAGGTCGCCCTCGTCTCCGACATGGACCGCATCGCACGCGGAATCTCCCGGGAGATCCGCCAGGTCCGGGCGACCTATGGGGAGGCGGAACGGCGGATCGAAATCGCGGCGCACCCGGGAGTCTTCGCCTCGGACGCCCAGACCTTCACCCTTCTGACCGTCCAATGCGTGGCCGGGAACCAGTCCGGCCTCACCATGGGATACGAGACCGGCGGCGGGACGTGCGGGTGGGAGTTTCTGGAGGAGTTCCTTCCGGAGGAACTCGCAAGGAAGGCTGCGGGGAGGGCCGTCCGCGCCCTCTCCGCGGGGAAAATCGGTGGAGGCAGGATGCCGGTCGTGCTTTCCTCCCAGGCGGGAGGGACGATGGTCCACGAGGCGATCGGGCACGGGCTGGAGGCGGACCTCGCGCGCCGGGGAATGTCGGTATACCGGGACTCGCTGGGAGCCCGGGTGGCCAGCCCGCTCGTATCGATCGTCGACGACGCCACCGTGCCGGGAAAGCGGGGGTCGTTCGGAGTCGACGACGAAGGGGCAATGGGCCAGCGAACGGAACTCGTCTCGGACGGCGTTCTGAAAGGGTTCCTCTACGACCGGCTCCATGCGATGAAGGAAGGGGTCCGGTCGACCGGGAACGGGAGACGGGAATCGTATCGTCACCGGCCGGCGCCCCGGATGACGAACACGATCATCCTCCCGGGGGAGACGCCGCCGGAGGAAATCGTGCGTTCGGTGGACCGCGGGCTTCTCGTGCGCAAGATGGGAGGCGGGCAGGTAAACACCGTGACCGGCGATTTCATGTTCGAGGTGGCCGAAGGGCACCGGATCGAGAAGGGACAGCAGGGCGAGGCGGTTCGGGGCGCCACCATCACCGGGAACGGACCGGAAGCCCTTTCGATGATCGACATGGTCGGGTCCGACCTCGGGTTCGGCCTGGGTACCTGCGGGAAAGAGGGACAGGGGGTTCCCGTGGGCGACGCCCAGCCGACCCTGCGCTTCGGGCCGCCGTACATCACGGTGGGATAGGAGGGAGCCCTTAGATGGTGGCCCGGATACTCGAGGCGCTCGCCGCCTTCGTCATTTACGTGATCTCCTCGATGGGTCTGCCGGGAATCGTCCTCCTGATGGCGATCGAATCGGCGTGCATTCCCCTACCCTCCGAGGTGATCATGCCGTTTTCCGGCTACCTCGTTTTTCTGGGGGAATATTCCCTCTGGTCCGTGGGACTGGCCGGGGCCTTCGGATGCGTTGTGGGATCCATTCCGGCGTACTACCTGGGAATGTACGGGGGCCGGCCGCTCATCGAGAAGTACGGGAAATACATCCTCGTTTCCCGGCATGACCTCGACATGGCGGACCGCTGGTTCGAACGGCACGGCGAGGCAACCGTCTTCTTCGCCCGGCTGCTCCCGGTCATCCGCACCTTCATCGCCTTCCCCGCGGGGGTCGCGCAAATGAACATGAAACGGTTCATCGTCTACACCTTCGCGGGATCCCTTCCCTGGTGCCTGGGACTTGCCTACATCGGGATGGTGATGGGGGAGCGGTGGACCACCTTGCGGTACTACTTCCACAAGTTCGACCTCGTGATCGGCGCCGTGATCGTGGCCGGGATCGTCTGGTACGTCCGCCGTCACCTCAAGCACCGGGAGTAGCGGCGCAAACGTCGCTGGCAGCGAGCGGGCGCAAGGTCGCAAGCGTAGCGGAGTGGAAGCCCCCCGCGAGCCAGGGGCCCCGGTGGCAGGCGCCACGATGGCATCGTCAGACGAGGGAGGCGGTTTCCCGCCAGAACGCCTCCTCCCGGTCGGCCTGCCGAAGGACGAGGTCGGCCACGCGGGGCAATCCCGCGGCATCGTCTCCCTCCGAGATCTCCTTCAGCCTCCCCGCGATCTCCGTCCAGCCTTCTGCGAGAGCAACCATTTTTCCGGAAAGCATCGCCCCGGCCAAGGGGGGGAAACAGGCGGACGCCTCATCGAGGTAACGGGCGTACATCCTCCGGAAGAAGCCCCCGCCGGTGCCGCGCTTTTCGATGACCTGGTAGCCGAAGCGGACCGCGAATCCAAAGTCTTCCGTCATGGCGGGCCAGCGTGGGATCTCCTCCGCCATCCGGCGCATCCCGGAAATGCCGGCGAAGGACCCCCCGGGCGGGGCGAGCATCTCGCGCGCATTCTTCTTGAGAGCCAGCGGGACCGCCTCCGGAATCGGACGGAGCGCGCCTTCGGGCTTGACGACGCACCACCGGTTTCCCATCGGATACGGAGGTACGGAAGATGAGCGCGATCTCGTAAGCGACGCAACGGAAAGCTTCTGGGGTTCCTCCCGCTCCGAATCGGACAGGACCGCATGCCCTTCCTCGTCATCGAACCCGAACAGGACGATCCGGTGGCCTGCGAAGTGCGTCCTTGTCTCGAAATACTCGAGGTAGGCGAGATCGGTGCTGATCAGAACGGGATGTCCGGAAAGGACCGCAGCCCGGGCCTTCTCCCACCCCGCATCGCCGTTCTCCTCTTCCCGCTCCGGGAACGGGATCGCAAGCGCGTCGCACAGTTCCCGCTCCATCTCCATGATCCGGCCGTGGAACGCGACGAAGGGGGAAACCGGAAGCTCTGGAACATACAGAAAACCCGCGCCCGAACCCAGCCCGAAGCACATCGGCTCCGAGAGATCGATCCCCCGGAAGGCGAGCAGGTTCCGCATGGCGGCGGAACCGCAGTGATTCCCGGGCCGGTGGACAAACCCCGGAACGGTATACCGCATCCTTTCCCCTTTCCCTTGCGCCGCTGTACTATTACATAGCAGAAAAAAAGCGCCGGAGGACCCTTGGAAAACCGATTTCTCGGCATCCTCGCCGAAATCGAAAAAGCACGGAAGGGACTGGCGCTCTACACCCTTCTCGTGATCGGTCTGGCCGCGGCCTCCTTCGCGTTCTCGGAATCCATTCTCCTGTTCCTGGTGCGGCTCCTCAACCGGAAGCTCGTCGCCTACGACCCCTCGGAGGGGTTCTTCGCCCTGCTCTCGATCGCGCTGTACTGCGGACTCGCGTTGTCGCTGCCGGTCGGGGCGTGGATGCTGTGGCGGGGAGCATTCGTCCCCCGTCTGCCTGCGTGGAAACGGTGGGGGTGGGCCGTCATCGGGACGGCGACCGGCCTGTTTTTCCTCGGCATGCTGCTTGGATATCTCGTTCTTCTCCCGGCAGGCGTCGGATTCCTCGTGGGGTTCGAGTCGGAGGAGGTGCGGGCGCTCATATCGGCACGAAAGTTCGTCTCCTTCTGCGGAACGATGCTCCTTGCCCTGGGGCTCTCCTTCGAGGCACCCCTGGTCTCCTACTTTCTGGCCAAGGTCGGGTGGCTTACCCCCGGATTCTTCCGGAACAAGTGGCGGCAAGCCATCTTGGGATGCGTCGTCATGTCCGCCGTCCTCACTCCCACGCCGGACATCTATAACCTGACGCTGATGACCCTTCCGCTCCTCGGACTCTTCCTCGCGAGCTTCGCGGTCGTTTGGGTCGTGGAGCGGGGGAAGAAAGCATGAGCACGCCCGGGTTCCTTGCGGCAGACACCCCCGGATCCGAGCGTACTAACCGCGTTTCTCCCGGATCATGCGCTTCCGCTCCCGTCGCTTTTTCCGGTACACGGTGACCACCCGCACCGCCAGGAAGTAGGCGATCACGGCGCAGGCCAGGGCGATGATCGTGTTCCCGACCAGGTAGATCCCCGCCCCCTTGGTCAGGCTGCGCAGCCGTTCCCCGTCCTGGACGCTCTTCATCACCTTGGTCGTGTTGACCCGGAAGATGGCGGCCCCCAGCATCCCGGAAAGAGTCCAGAAAAACGGCGTCGTGATCGGGTTCATCACCAGGGACCCGAGCACTGCGGATACGCGGTTCCACCGCAATACCGAGGCCAGGAGCAGCGAAAGCGGGATCCCGATCCCGAAGGTGGGAAACACGCCGAGGAACACCCCGAGAGAGAACCCCAGCGCGATGTGGACCGGATCCCCCCCGACGCGGATCAGGCGCAGATAGATGTAGCGGAAGGTCCTTCTGCACCGCTCGAGGGGGGTGCGCACGGGACGCGGAGACATGAGCGGTATTATACAAGGATCCCGGCCGTAAGGAGTTATCCCCGCGGGAAGAACCCGAGCAGCCTTGCGAGAATCCCTTCCGGGAGGAAGCGGGCTCCGTGCGGGACCCTCCCCAGGTATCGTTCCCCCGCGATACGACAGACCTCTCCTTCGTTCCCGTCCCTTGCGGGGAACCGATCCGGTGTCGTGTCGTTCAGGACTACGCCGGCTACCGGGATCGCCCCCGACCGGAGAAAATGAAGAGTCAGGCACAGATGGTTGAGGGCCCCCAGGCGATTCTGCACCACCACGAGCACGGGGAGACGCGCGTCTTTCGCCAGGTCGGCAAAGGAATACCCCTCGCAAATCTCCACCGTGATCCCGCCCGCGCCCTCCACGAGGACGAAGTCCGACGCTTCCGCCGCCCCGGCAATCGCCCCCCGGATGCGGTCGACATCGATCGCCACTCCCTCCGCACCCGCGGCGAGGTGGGGGGAAAGCGGAGCGGCCAGGGGATACAGACATACCGCGGAAAGGGGAAGTTCCGGGGCGAAGGCTTCGCGCAAGGACGAGGCATCCCCCGGGAACGGGACGCCGCCCGCCCCCGGTTTGCACCCGGACTCGACCGGCTTGAGAGGCCGCACGACAAACCCCTTCTCACGCATCGCCTTGCCGAGAAGGCAGCAAACGTACGTCTTCCCCGCCCCCGTATCGGTCCCCGTGACCAGGAGGGCTTTCCGGGGGACACTCCTCATGGGGGGACATTCCCAGGGGGGATATTCCTGGCTTTTATCTTTTCACGACTCAGGAGTGTCCCCCCCCTCCCCCCCATTACCCGCGGAGGCATCCCCGCCAAGAACCGCGTCGATCGCCCAGGAGGCGGAGCGGACCAGGGACCGGATCTCCTCTTCGGTGGAGGAAAGGGGTGGCATCAGGACGATGACGTCGCCGAGCGGGCGGAGGATCACACCGCGCTCCCGCACTTTCCGGACCACCCGCTGGCCGACTTTCCTTTCCGGGGGAAACCGTTCGCGCGTCGTGCGGTCCGCGACGATCTCGATTCCCGCCATCAGCCCCTTCCGCCGGACCTCCCCCACATTCCGGTGCCCGGACAGCTCCGCGAGCGCATGCTCCATCGTCGTCCCCAGGCGGGACACCCGCGAGAGAACATCCTCCCGCCCGAAGATCGACAGGGTCGCGATCGCTGCCGCACACCCGAGCGGGTTTGCCGTGTAGGAATGGCCGTGGAAAAACGTCTTGAACTCCTCGTACCGGCCGAGAAACGCCCGGAAGATATCCTCGGTGGCAAGCGTCGCGGCGAGAGGAAGATACCCGCCTGTCATTCCCTTGGCGACCGCCATGATGTCCGGCGAAACCCCCTCCTGTGTACAGGCGAACATCGTCCCCGTCCGACCGAATCCCGTGGCCACCTCGTCGCAGATGAGCAGGACGCCGCACTCCCGCGTTACCGCCCGCAGCCTTGCAAGGTAGCCTTCCGGCATCAGCAGCATCCCCGCCGCCCCCTGTACGAGCGGCTCGACAATCGCGGCGGCCAGAGCATCCTTCCGGCCCCGGACCTCCTCCTCC
The DNA here is from genome assembly GCA_041633075.1 of Candidatus Deferrimicrobiaceae bacterium. Classification (GTDB taxonomy): domain Bacteria; phylum Desulfobacterota; class Deferrimicrobia; order Deferrimicrobiales; family Deferrimicrobiaceae; genus CSP1-8. The sequence continues at coordinate 77,337 of JBFKGZ010000001.1, forward strand.
ATCCGCTCGGCGCAGAAGAGTCCGCAGGAGGGGCGGGAGAGCCCGTAGGGGCAGCGGTAGCAATGCGGCACGGGCACCCTGCGTGTGGAGAAGAGAAGCGGGCGGAAGATTTTGTGAAAGAGATCGATCCCGCCCGCGGAGACGGACCCGATCGTGTCGCCGTGGTACGCTTCGGAGAACGTAAGAAACTCCCGCCTCTCCTCCGCCCCCACGTTTCGCTGGCGCCAGTACTGGAACGCCATCTTGATGGCGATCTCCATCGCGGTGGATCCGTTGTCGGAATAGAAGACGCGGGAGAGGCCCGGGGGCGCAACGGCAAGAAGCTTCTCCGCCAGTTCGATCGCAGGAGGGTGGGAAAGCCCCAGAAAGGTGGAATGGGCCATCCGGCCGAGCTGGGCGCGGACGGCATCGTCGATTTCCCTCCTCCCGTGCCCGAACAGGTTTACCCACAGCGACGAAACGCCGTCGAAGTATTTCCGCCCCTCCGTGTCGAAAAGGTAGTTCCCCTCGCCGCGCTCGATGATGAGCGGGTCGTCCTTCTCCCAGTCCGCCATCTGGGTGAAGGGGTGCCAGAGGGCCGCCTTATCCCTTTGGCGTAATCGCTCCGTCCGTTCCAATCCCCCGCTCCCGAAGCACTTCGTCGATCCTCCCTGCTGCCGTGCGCACCATCTCTGCGGTGTGAGTGGCCATGAGCGTCAGGCGCAGACGCCCCGTTCCCTCCGGCACCGTCGGAGGGCGAATCCCATGGACGAACACCCCCCGGTCGAACAACGCCCGCGATGCCGCCATCGTGTCTCCGTCGGACCCCACGAGAATCGGCACGATGGCGGTGTCCGATCCTGTCTTCCTCCCCCTTCCCTCCATTTCCTCCCGGAACAACCGTTCGTTATCCCACAGGGCCTTCAGCCGCTCGGGCTCCCGGGACAGGAGTCCGAGCGAGGCAAGCGTAGCCCCCGCGACCGCCGGGGGCAGCCCGGTGTTGAAGATGAAGGGACGGCACCTGTTGATGAAGTACTCGACCATCCGCCGCGTGGAGCACAGGTACGCACCGTACGTTCCCAGCGCCTTCGAGAACGTTCCCATGAGGATCTCGACCCGTCCGGAGAGGCCGAAGTGATCCGCGGAGCCGCGCCCGCCGGGCGGGAGCACGCCCGTTGCGTGGGCGTCGTCGACGACCAGGATCGCCCCGTACCGGTCCTTGACCTCCACGATGTCGGGCAGGGGCGCGACGTCCCCGTCCATGCTGAATACGCCGTCCGTCACCACGATCTTTCGCCGGGCGGAGGATGCCCGGAGCAAGTCCTCCAGGTGGGTGACGTCCGCGTGCCGGTACACTTCCACACGGGCGCGGGAAAGCCGGCAGCCGTCCACGATGGAGGCATGGTTCCACTCGTCGGAGAAGATCGTCGCACCGGAATCGCCGAGGGTGGACAGGATGCCCAGGTTGGCCATGTACCCTGCGCTGAAGGTCAGGCACCCTTCCGCCCCCTTGAAACGGGCCATCGCCTCCTCGAGTTCGGCGTGGACATCCATGTGTCCACTGATCAGCCGAGAGGCACCCGCCCCGACCCCGTATCGGGCCGCGCAGGCTGCGAGCGCCGCCACCACCTCCGGATGGTTGGCCAGCCCCAGGTAGTTGTTGGAGGAGAAGTTCAGTACTTCCTCCCCCTCGATCACGATTCGGGCGTCCTGCGGCGTGGAAAGCCGCCGCAGGAAACGGTACCGTCCTTTCTCCTTGAGGGCGACGATCTCTTCGTCGAGAAAGGAAAGGCGCATCAGACGGGGAGGAGGGTAAGGCCCAGGTCACGGATCATCCGGACGTCGTCCTCCGCCGGGCGACCGGCCGTGGTCAAATAGTTTCCCGCCATCGTCCCGCTGGCCCCCGCGGCGAATACAAGGCTCTGCATGTCCCGCAGGTTCACCTCCCGCCCGCCGCAGACGATGATCTCCCGCCCGGGGTGGCACAGCCGCATCATCGCGATGATCTTGAGACAGGAGAAGGGGGTGAGTTCGTTCCTTCCCTCCACCGGAGTCCCCGGAACGGGGTTGAGGAAGTTGAGCGGAATCGAGTCGACGTCGAGCTCCCGGAGCGTCATGGCGAGCTCGACGCGGTCCTCGGCCGTCTCCCCGATGCCGAAGATTCCCCCGCAGCATACCCACGCCCCTGCCGCCTTCGCGGCCCGGACCGCCCGGACATCCTCCTCGTAGTCATGGGTCGTGCACATCGAGGGGAAAAACCCCCGGGACGTCTCGAGATTGTGGTGTACCGACCGAAGCCCCCGCGAAAGAAGGTAGGTCACGTCCTCCGCGGACAGCGTTCCGAGGCTCACGCAGGTCTCGATCCCCACCTCGACCCGGATCCGCTCGACGGCGTTCCCCACTCTCTCGAGCTCCGCGCGGTTGCGCATCGCGAGACCCGACGACACGATCGAAAACTCCCTGGCCCCCCGAGCTTTCGCTTCCCGGGCGGCCCGGACCATCGCTTCCTCTTCCATCAACGGGTAGTTCCGGATGTCGGCCGTCGAGCGGCGGGACTGGGAGCAGAAGGAACAGTCCTCCGAGCACTGCCCCGATTTTGCATTCACGATGGAGCAGAGCCTCACCCCGTCCCCCTTGAAGCGCCGGCGGACGCCCTCGGTGACGTCGAGCAGGCGCCAGAGGTCAGGCTGCGGAAGGGACAGGACCTTGAGGGCGTCTCCGGCGGCGATCCCCTCCCCCCCCATGGCGTCTTCCCGGATCCGGTTCCAGA
>JBFKGZ010000002.1:0-59090 GCA_041633075.1 Candidatus Deferrimicrobiaceae bacterium
ATCGGTCCAGGTTGTGGTAATGCTTTTCAGACCGATTCGAGGAGGAGGCAGGCATGTCGAAGAAGCGGTACCGTCCGGAAGAGATCATCGGCAAACTGCGTGAGGCCGACGTCCTGCTAAGCCAGGGCAAGAAGGTGGTTGAGGTGATCAAGGCCTTGGGCATCACCGACGTCACCTATTACCGCTGGCGGCAGGAGTACGGGGGAATGTCGGTTTCCCAGGCTAAGCGGCTCAAGGAGTTGGAGAAGGAGAACGAGCGGCTCCGGAAGGCGGTCTCCGATTTGACCCTGGACAAAATGATCCTGAAGGAGGCGGCCAAGGGAAACTTCTAAGCCCCTCCCGCCGCCGTGCCTGCGTGAAGGCCGTGTGTGAGGGGCTCAAAGTTTCCGAACGACGTGCCTGCCAGGTGCTGGGGCAGTACCGCTCGACCCAGCGGCACGTGGCAGTGGTCAAATCGGACGAGGAAGCGTTGACGACGGCGATCGTGGGATTGGCCACGCAGTACGGCCGGTACGGATACAAACGGGTGACCGGCCTATTGCGGGAGGCCGGCTGGGGAGTCAACAAGAAGCGGGTGGAGCGGATCTGGCGACGGGAAGGGTTGAAAGTGCCGGCCCGGCAGCCGAAACGGGGTCGGCTGTGGCTGAACGACGGCTCTTGCATTCGATTGAGACCGGAGCGTCCGAACCACGTGTGGGCGTACGATTTCGTGGCGGATCGGACTCACGAGGGCAAGGCGTTCCGGATGCTGACGGTGATCGACGAGTACACGCGGGAGTGCCTGGCCATCGTTGTGGGGAGGAGGATCAACTCCCACGATGTTTTGTACACCTTGGCGGATCTGTTCATTCAACGGGGTATTCCAGCACACATTCGGTCGGACAACGGTCCGGAGTTCTGCGCCAGGGCGGTCAGGGAGTGGCTGAGGAGACTGGGAGTGGGGACGTTGTTTATCGAGCCGGGCAGTCCGTGGGAGAACGGATACGTGGAGTCGTTTATCGGGAAACTGCGGTACGAACTCTTGAATCGGGAGATCTTCTACACGCTGAAGGAGGTCACCATCCTCATCGAGCAATGGCGACGGCACTACAATGGAGTGAGACCGCATAGTGCGTTGGGATACCGGCCTCCGGCTCCCGAAACAATCGCATTCCTGGGGAGGGGGCTTCCTAATTCCTGGAGTTCATTGGAGACTTCTGGAGGGCTTTTACACTAAGATACGGGTGGACCAATCATGGGGGGCTGGTCACACGCGACCACGCGGAGAGGAACGGCAAGTTATGGTATGAGTGATAGTATGAGTGATATTCAGAAAACGAACAAGGGGTCCGGCTTTTGCCGTAACCCCTTGTTTTTCCATTGGTAGGCGGAACAGGACTTGAACCTGTGACCCTCGCCTTGTAAGGGCGATGCTCTACCAACTGAGCTATCCGCCCGTCCGGGCTTTCAGGAACAGGGCTTTTCAACCTACCAAATCTCTTTTCCCCGTGTCAACGCGAATCGGCCTGCCGTCCTCTGCTACCATGGACGCCATGAAGATCGCCCTGCTCGGCGCAATGGGGTTCGTGGGACAGGTCGCGGCCCGGGAACTTGCCGGCCGCCCGGAGGTCCGGGACCTGCTGCTCGTGGACTACAACGTCCGCGAGGCGAAGAAGTTCGCCAGGTCCCTGTCCCCGAAATGCCGGTGGGCAATGGCCGACGTCGGCCGGGTTCCCGATCTGGAGCGGCTCCTGGGAGATGTCGATGCGGTGGCGAACGCCGCGGGACCCTGCTCGGAATACGAAAAAACGGTCCTCCTCACATGCGCCGGCTCCGGCCGGCCGGCAGCCAGCATCGGGGACAATGTTCTTTCCGCCGCCGACCGCCGGGAGATCCGTGACGCCTTTCGCCGGGCGGGGGCGGGGGCCGTCTCCGGGTGCGGAATGGTCCCGGGGTGGACGGACCTGCTGGCGGCCCACTTCCTCCCGAAAGGAAGCACAGGCAGGGATGGTGCGGCCGCACACGGGGGAGGGAGGTTTTTCTTCTGCTCACCGGACCGGTTCGGCGGCTACGCCTTCTTCCGCAGGCTCGTCCGGGAGATCGGACATCCCACAAACGTCCCGTCCCGTGCCCCTGCCGGCCGCTACTTCGAAGCGGGTGAAGGGACCGCGTTCGGGCTTCCGGAAGGAAAACCCGCAAGGCGCTGCAGGAGAATCACCGGCGGACTCGGAATATTCGGTCCGGTGGGGAGGGAGATGTCCGCAGCGTTTTTATTCTGGCTCCGCGGATCCTTGCGGCCGGCGACGCGCGTGCCTGCCGCCGCTGCGGGCGTGTTCCCGGCAGACGAGCCGCAAGGGCGTTTCGCGGCCATCTCCGATCCTGATGGAAGCCTCGCCGGAACGCTCCTTGCGGAGACCGCCTTGCTGCTGGGGCGGGAACGCGGCAAAAGAAAAGGCCTCCTGGCGCTTCCCGAAATCCTCGGGAAGGAGGAGGCCGAACGAATCGCATCGTCCTGCACCGCCACTCTGGAGTAAGCGCTTCCGGACCGTTCCTAATGGCGTACCACGTCTCCGTCCGACCCTTCCGGGGTGCCCGGGGGAGGATCCGGGAGCGGGACCGTATCCGGCGCCTTCGCTTTCTCGGGCATCTCGATTGCGGCGGAGATCACCTCGTCCATGTGCCGGACGAAGATGATCTTGAGATTCTTCTTGATCTTTCCCGGGATCTCGGCGAGATCCTTCTCGTTCTCGGCGGGCAGGATCACGGTCTTGATCCCCCCGCGGTGCGCCGCCAGCAGCTTCTCCTTGACCCCGCCGATGGGCAGAATCCGTCCCCGCAGGGTGATCTCCCCCGTCATCGCCAGGTCGTTGCGCGCGGGAACGCGCAACAGGGCCGATGCCAGCGCCGTCGCCATCGTGATCCCTGCCGAGGGGCCATCCTTGGGGATCGCCCCCTCCGGCACGTGGATGTGGATGTCGATCTTCTGGTAGAAGTCCGTCTCGAGGTTCATGACCTCCGCCCGGGTACGGATGTAGGAGAGCGCCGCGTGCGCGGATTCCTGCATCACCTCCCCGAGTTTGCCGGTGACTTTCAGATTTCCCTTGCCGGGCATGATCGCGGACTCGATGAGAAGAAGCTCGCCGCCGAACTCGGTCCAGGCGAGCCCCGTCGCCAGTCCGATCTGCCGTTTCTCCTCCGCCTCGCCGTACCGGTACCGGGCAACCCCGAGGTACCGCCGCACCGACTGCGGGGTGAAGCGTATTTTTCCCGGGCCCTTCTCCTTGACGACTTCCCGTGTGATCTTCCGCAGGATGGACGCCAGCTCCCGCTCGAGGTTCCGAACCCCCGCTTCCCGGGTGTAGTAGCGGATCACTTGCAGGATCGCCGCCCCGGAAAAGGATATCTTGTCCGCCGGAAGCCCGTGCTCCTCCATCTTTTTCGGGAGGAGATGGTCGATCGCGATGTGGAGTTTCTCCAACTCCGTGTATCCGGGAATCCGGATGATTTCCATCCGATCCTGGAGGGCCGGCGGGATGCCATGGAGCGTGTTCGCCGTGGTGAGAAACATCACGCTGGACAGGTCGTAGTCGACGTCCAGGTAATGGTCGTTGAACGAGTTGTTCTGCTCGGGGTCGAGCACCTCGAGAAGCGCCGCCGAGGGGTCTCCCCGGAAATCCATCGACATCTTGTCGACCTCGTCGAACAGAAACACGGGGTTGACCGTCCCCGCCTTCTTCATCTGCTGCATGATCTTCCCCGGGAGCGCCCCGATGTAGGTTCTGCGGTGTCCGCGAATCTCCGCCTCGTCGCGCACGCCGCCCAGGGACATGCGGACGAACTTCCGCTCCGTCGCCCGCGCGATCGACTTGGCGAGGGAGGTTTTCCCCACCCCGGGAGGGCCCACGAAGCACAGGATCGGCCCTTTCAGCTTCGCCACCAGCTTGCGGACCGCGAGGTACTCGAGGATCCGTTCCTTGACCTTCTCCAGGCCGTAGTGGTCCTCGTTCAGCACCATTTCGGTGGCCTCGATGTCGAGCTTGTCCTCGGTGCGCTCCTGCCAGGGGATCGAGATGAGCCAGTCGATGTAGTTCCGGCTTACGGTCGCCTCCGCCGACATCGGCGACATGAGGCGCAGCTTCTTGATCTCCTTCTCTGCCTTCTGCTGGGCCTCCTTGCCCATCTTCTTCTTCTTGATCTTCTCCTCGAGCTCGTCGAGCTCCGAGCGCCCCTCGTCACCCTGCCCGAGCTCCTTCTGGATGGCGCGCATCTGCTCGTTCAGGTAGAACTCCTTCTGCGTCTTTTCCATCTGCTTCTTGACGCGCCCCCGGATCTTCTTCTCGATCTCGAGAATCTCGATCTCTGCATCGAGAAAGGCAAGGAGCTTCTCCATCTGCTCCCGCGCCGTCGGAAGTTCGAGGACCGCCTGCTTGTCCGACAGCTTGACCGGCAGGTGAGCGGCCACGGTATCCGCGAGCTTGGCCGGATCATCCGGGGACCCCAGCTGCACCATCACTTCGGAGGGGATCTTCTTGCTGAGCTTTGCGTAATGCTCGAACGAGGCGATGACGTTGCGGACCAGCGCCTCGGTGATGGCCCCCTCGTACCGCTCGATCGGGAGCTCCTCGATACTGACCTGGAAAAACCGGTCATTCGGAAGAAAATGGAGAAGCCTCGCACGAAACCGACCGTCGACCAGCACCTTGACGGTGCCGTCGGGCAGCTTGAGGATCTGGACGATGTGCGCAACGGTCCCGATGCGGAAGATGTCGTCCTCCACGGGCTCGTTCGTCGCCGCGTCCTTCTGGGCGGCGAGAAAGATGAGTCTGTCGTGGGCAAGCGCGGCTTCGAGTGCGGCGATCGACTTGTCCCGACCGATGAACAGGGGAACCACCATGTGCGGGAACACGACGATGTCGCGCAACGGGAGAAGCGGCAGGATCCTTTTCCTGTCTTCCATTCGTACCTCCACTACGTTCGACAGCCCCCCTCCCCGTGCGGGGAAGGACATCCGCAGGGGTCTCTCGCTAGGCCAGTTCGGCCTTCTTTCCCTGCACGATTTCGGGAGGCACCTTGCCGCTGACCACGTCTTCGGAAATAATGCACTTCTTGATGTTGCTCTGGGAAGGTATCTCGTACATGACGTCCAGCATGATGTGCTCGAGGATGGAGCGCAGCCCCCGCGCCCCCGCCTTTCGCTGGATGGCCTGCCTGGCGATGCACCGCAAGGCGTCCTCGGTGAACTCGAGTTTCACGTTCTCGAACTCGAAGAGCCGCTGGTACTGCCTCACGAGAGCGTTCTTGGGCTTCATCAGTATCTGGACCAGCGCATCCTCGTCGAGTTCGTGCAGCGTGGCTACCACCGGGAGGCGTCCCACGAACTCGGGGATGAGGCCGAACCGGATGAGGTCCTCCGGTTGTGCCGCCTCGAGAAGCTTGCCGATGTTCTTCTCCGAGCGCGAAACGATGTCGGCCGCGAACCCCATCATCTTCTTCGAGGTACGCCGCTCCACGATTCCCTCGAGGCCGATGAACGCCCCGCCGCAGATGAAGAGAATATTGCCCGTGTCGACCTTGATGAAGTCCTGCTGAGGGTGCTTGCGTCCGCCCTTGGGGGGAACGTTCGCGATCGTCCCCTCCAGGATCTTGAGCAGCGCCTGCTGGACCCCTTCGCCGGAGACGTCGCGTGTGATCGACGGATTTTCCGACTTGCGCGCGATCTTGTCGATCTCGTCGATATAGACGATCCCCTTCTGGGCCTTTTCCACGTCGTAGTCGGATGCCTGCAGGAGGCTTAAGATGATGTTCTCGACGTCCTCCCCCACGTACCCCGCCTCGGTGAGCGTGGTTGCGTCCGCGATCGTGAACGGGACGTTCAGGATGCGGGCCAGGGTCTGTGCCAGAAGGGTTTTCCCGCTTCCCGTGGGCCCGAGCAGGATGATGTTGGACTTCTGGAGTTCGACGCCGTCGACGGTGCGCGTCTCGACCCGCTTGTAATGGTTGTACACCGCAACGGATAGGATCTTCTTGGCCCTCTCCTGCCCGATCACGTATTCGTCGAGAATCTTTTTTATTTCCGTTGGCTTCGGAAGCCTTCGACGCTTCTCCTCCAGCGAATCCTCGACTTCGTACTCCTCGGTGATGATGTCGTTGCAGAGCTCGACGCATTCGTCGCAGATGTACACGGTGGGGCCCGCGATGAGTTTTCGCACCTCGTTCTGGGCTTTTCCACAGAACGAGCAGACCAGCAAGTTCGCTTTGTCGTTGATTTTCCGGGTCACAGGATCCTCCGTCAGTCTACCAGCGGCCTGGCGGAAAGCGGCCTTTTCTCCACCACGGTGTCGATTATACCATAGCTCTTCGCCTGCTCCGCGGTCATGAAAAAGTCCCGTTCGGAGTCCGCCGCGATGCGGGAAAGCGGCTGCCCCGTGTGCTTCGCGAGGATCTTGTTGAGCTCTTCCCGCATCCGGAGGATCTCCCGGGCGTGGATCTCGATCTCGGTGGCCTGCCCTTTCGCTCCTCCCATCGGCTGGTGGATCAGGATGCGCGCGTTGGGCAGCGCGGTCCGTTTCCCCACGGCACCCCCGGCCAGAAGCACCGCGGCCATCGAGGAAGCCTGACCGATGCAGACGGTGGCCAGCTGGGGCTTGATGAACTGCATCGTGTCGTAGATCGCCATCCCCGCGGTCACATACCCCCCGGGGGAGTTGATGTACAGGTTGACATCCTTGTCCGGATCCTCCGCCTCGAGAAACAGGAGCTGGGCGATGACCAGGTTGGCGATATCGTCGTCGATCGGGTTTCCGATGAACACGATGCGGTCCTTGAGCAGCCGGGAGTAGATGTCGTAGGATCGCTCGCCGCGGCTTGTCTGTTCCACAACGATCGGCACAAGGGTCATCCCGCCACCTCCTCCCTGGCCTCGGCGTTCTCCTGGAGGAACGCCATCACCTTCCTGTCGAGCAACCGGTTGCGCAGGCCGTCCATTCGCTCCTCGTCCCCGTACGTTTCCCTTATCTTTTCATACTCTATCCCGGCGCCGGCCGCCATCCGTTTCATCTCCGTCTCGATTTCGGAGTAGGGAACGTCGATGCCCTCCTTCTCCGCGATCGCCGACAGGAGCAAGGACAGGCGGACCGCCCGACCGGCGTTCGGAGCAAACCTCTCTTTCATCTTTTCGAAATCCATGCTCACTTTCTTTAGGTCGACCCCCTGGGACACGAGCTGGTTTGCGGTGTCCTCGATCATGGAGACAATCTGGCGGTCGACCAGCGTTGTGGGGACCTCGAAGGAATTCCTCTCCAGCAGCCCCTGCCGGAGCTGTTCCTCCACGCTGCGCCTCGCCGCCTCCTCCGCCTCCAGAACCAGGCGCGCCCGCATCTTTTCCTTCAGATCGGAAAGGCCGGTTATGTCTCCGAAACCCTTGGCGAAATCATCGTCCAGATCGGGAAGTTTCTTCTCACGGACGGCGCTCACCTTCACCTCGAAGAGGACCTTCTTCCCGCGGTACTTCGCGTTGGGAAAATCGGGCTCGAACTGCACCTCGATCGTCTTCCGGTCCCCAGCCCTGACCCCGGTCAGGTTGGTCTCGAACTCCTTTCCGAAGGGGACCCCTCCCTCGAGAACCACGCTTGCAGAGTCGCTTTTCTCGACCGTCTCCCCCTCCGATGTCGCGGTGAACCCGAACTCCACGAGATCGGAGCCGCCGGCTCCTCGCCCCTCGACCGCGTGGTACTGGGCGAAGGATCCCCGCAGACGATCGACCGCGGCGTCCACATCCTCGTCTTTTATCTCCCGTTTCTCCTTCACGACGGAGATTCCCTTGTATCCCTCCGGGTTCAGCTCGGGGACGACTTCCACGGTGGCGGTGAAAACGAACTCCTGCCCCTCCGTGAGCTTTCCTCCGTCGATCTTCGGAAGGGAAAGGATCTTCAGGTCGTTCCCCTTTACCGCTTCGCTTAAGGAATCCCTGACCAGTTGCTCGACAACATCCGCCTCGACGGATTCCTTGAAGACCCGCCGCACCATCGACATCGGGGCCTTCCCCTTGCGAAACCCGCGCAGGGGTGCCATTTTCCGGACCTCGGCGTATCCCTCCTCGACGCGCCGTGACACCTCGTCGGCAGGGATTTCCACACGGATCCTCTTTTCCACACTGCTGACCGTTTCGATGCTCGTCTTCATGACCGATCGTCCGCTCCTTACCCTTTAGAGTAAAACACCCGGGTAGATGGTGCGAGAGGAGGGATTTGAACCCTCACGGTTGCCCACCGGATCCTAAATCCGGCGCGTCTGCCATTCCGCCACTCTCGCACTTCCCGGCAGGCTTTGTTACGAAAAACAATAGTATATACAAATATTTCCGTGTGGCAAGACCAAATTCCCCGGACCGCGAAGCCGATCACCGAAACCTTCAACGGAGCACCCGATATCGGGCGCAGCAAGCCGAAGACGAGGGGGCGCAGTGAGGTAAAGCGCAGACGTGCAGGTTCACCGCACGGCGAGCCACGAACGGAGCCCCCCTCCGAGGCGGCGGAGCCTCCTCCCGGGCGCCCCGGTCGCTGCACGGAGCCGGGGAGCGGATGCAGGAGGGAAATCTCAGGGAAGGCCGAGGATCCGGCGCGCGTTGGCGAGGAAGACCTTGTCGAGGACAGCGGCCGGGTACCCCTCGGCATCCCAGTCCCGGAAGAGCCGCTCGTAGGAAAGCACGGGGTAGTCCGACCCGAACATGACCTTGTCCTGGAGGCGCCCGGCGATTTCCTTCTTCAGCTCGGGCGTGAAATATTTCGGAGACCAGCCGGACGTCTCCATGTAGACGTTTGCCTTGTGGAGGAGAATGGCGATCATCTCGCTCTGCCACGGCCAGGAGGGGTGGCACCCAATGATGGTGAGTCCGGGGAAATCGGCCGCGACATCGTCGAGATGGATCGGCTGGGTGTACTTCAGCTTGAGCCCCATCCCTCCCGGCGTCCCCGCCCCCAGGCCGGTGGTGCCGGTGTGGAACTGCACGGGGACGGACAGCTCGACGCACTTCTCGTAGAGAGGGTAGAACCGGCGGTCGTTCGGGAAGAACGCCTGGGCGACCCCCTGGAACTTCACCCCCGCAAGCTGCAAGTCCCGGACGGCGCGCTCGAGCTCCCGGACGGCCTCCTCACCCTTCCACGGGTCGACCGAGGCCCAGGCGCCGATCACCGAACCCGGAAACCGGTCCCGGACGGAGGCCACGTAATCGTTGGTCGTCGCCGGCAGCCGCGTGGTCGTTTCCGCATCCCAGGCCAGGATCATCGCGCCCACGCCGGCCTGGAGGAACTCCCCGGCCATCTCCTCGTCCGTGCGGACACGAAAGGGCGTCCGGTAATAGGACTCGAGCGCCTCGAAATACGGGCGCATCGATTCGTACCAGGGGCCGGTGCTGGGATGGGCGTGAACGTCGATCGCTCGCAAGGGCCTACTCGAGGAAGAGCCACTCCGAAATTTCTTCCGACGCCTCGTCGAACTGCATGCCGAAAATGTAGGACCCCTCCGGATTCTCGGCCGCGCGGAACCAGACGACCTTTCCCGATACCCGGATCGGCGATTTCCCTTCCGGGAAGATCGTCGCGTCCACACGGTTCCGCGTAGTCATCAGCGTGTCGTACATCACATGGATCCCGTCCGGGCTGATCTTCGGCGTCACGACCGACATCCCCGCAGAGGAAAAATCCTTCGCGGTGGCCGTTACGGGGGAGGACACCCGCATCGGCTGCTTGCCGCTCTTTACCGTGAACACAACCGTAGCCATACGCCGTTTCCTCTCCTTTTGCCTTCGTTCTCTGGAAAAAAGGGTCATCCCGGTGCGTTTCCCTTCTTCTCCTCGTCGAGACGGCGGAATCCCTCCAGTATCAACTGCATCTCGTCCATATCGATCGTCCGCTTCTTGGTCGTCTGCCCGTGCGTAATCACGAACGCTCCCTCCTGCAAGCGCAACAGCCGGTAGAAGGCTTCCTCTCCTTCGAGCGTTTCGGTTTCGCAATGGGAAATGCGCCCGTTCGCGAAGTAGATCCGCCCCTCGTCGCGTTCCCCCGCCTTCAGGATCACGCATGCGGTCTTGAGGCCGAGGTGAAGCGTCTGGACGATATCGGGGATTCCGAGGTTCTTGAGATCCCCGATGACGCCCTGGCTGGGTCCGGCCCCGACCCCCGTCTTCCTCCGCTTGTCCCGCCGGATGATGTTCCGGATCCGCGCGGCAAGCTCCTTCAGGTCCACCGGCTTGATCAGATAATCCTCCGCGCCCAGGTGAAGCGCCTCGACCTTCATGCTCGTCTCATCCTTCCCCGAGAGGAACAACAGGGGCGTGTCCCCGGCCCCGGGGAGTTCGCGCATCTTACGGTACATCGCGATGCCGTCCATCTCCGGCATCACGACGTCGGCGATCACGAGGTCCAGTTGTCCCCTTTCCATGAGTGCCAGCGCCTCGGTGGACCTGTCCGTGACGACGACCTCGAACCCCTCGTTGACGAGCTTGAGCTTGAGGAGCGTCAGGTAATCGACCTCGTCGTCGACCAGGAGGATTCTGGGCTTGGCCCCGACGCCGTGGAAGGAGAATTTCTGCTCCACCACGCGCGTGAAGATTTCGACAACCTCCGGGTCGAACTGGGTCCCCACGTTCCGGTGCAGCTCCTCGATGGCCTCCTCCTTCTGCAGGCTCTTGCGGTACGGCCGGTTGGCGATCATCGCCGCGTAGGCGTCGACCACGGACAGGATCCGCGCTCCCAGCGGAATCTCCCGCCCTTTCAGCCCCCCCGGGTATCCCTTCCCGTCGTACCTTTCGTGGTGATGCACGATGATCGGCTTGATCTTCCACGGGAAGTTGATTGTGTCGAGGATCTTGGCTCCGTTCTCGCAATGGGATTTCACCGTGTTGTACTCGTCCTTGGAGATCTCCTTTTTCCCGGTGAGTATCTCGCTCCGGATGCCGACCCTGCCGATGTCGTGCAACAGGGACGCCACGACGATCTCGTCCACCATCTCCTTCGTCAGCTTCATCTCCTCGGCGACGGCGCGGGCGTACTCCATCGTGATATGCGAGTTCCCTCCGAAAAACGGGTCGTTGATCTCCAGCAGCCCGACAAGGACATCGATCGTCTCGATGAGGCACTTCTTCAGATGCTCGTCGGTCACCGGCGGCGCCACCGGGGCCCTGTCCTCCCCCGCCGCCTCGAGGAGATCCAGGAGCTCGCGCTGGTCCAGGATGAAATCGGAGGACCCGAACCGCAGGACGTCGTCCGAACTCCGGATGATGTTGAAGGAGGAGAGGATGATCACCCGGGATTTCGGGGACAGACGGAGGATGCGCCGCTTCAGCTCCACCCCGGAGATATCGGGGAGGAACTGCTCGCACAGGATGAAATCGGGGGAGGAGTTGGACACGATCTTGACGGCCTCCACGCCGGAGCCCGCGAGCGACACCCGGTAGCCCGCGTCGGTGAAGAGGTTTGCCAGCATGTCCCGGATGCTTGCCTCGTTGCTGATGGTCAGGATCGATTTCTGCGTCATCCCTCTATACCGCCTTCGCCGCCTGCCGGATGTCCTCGCCGGTCATCTCGGCCGGCGCGGGTATCCCCAGCATCATGAGAATCGTGGGGGCGATATCCTCCAGCGCGCGGTCGCTTCGAAGCGTCATCCCCCTTCCTTGCGGATCGGCGAGGATCAGCGGGACGGGGTTGGTCGTATGGGCTGTGTGCGCGCCCCCCGTATCGGGATCGACCATCTGTTCGGCGTTGCCGTGGTCGGAGGTTACGATCGCCACGCCTCCCCCCTCCCATATTTTCTCCACGACGCGGCGAAGATTCTCGTCCACCGCTTCGATCGCCCGGATCGCCGCGGACAGGATCCCGGTGTGCCCCACCATGTCCCCGTTCGCAAAGTTCAGGATGAGCACGTCGTGCCTGCCCGAACCTATCTCGGCGGCCGCCCGTTCCGCGACTTCGTATGCACTCATCTCCGGCTGCAGGTCGTAGGTCGGAACCGAGGGGGACGGAACCAGGATCCGCGACTCCCCCGGAAACACCTTCTCCGCGCCCCCGTTGAAGAAGTAGGTCACGTGCGCGTATTTCTCGGTCTCCGCGATCCGGAGGTTCCGGATACCCCGGGAGGCGAAGACATCCGAGAGGAGATTGTTCCGGCACTGCGGCGGGAACGCGACCGGCAGGGAGAAGGTCTCATCGTACGAAGTCAGGCAGGCGAACGTGAGGCCAAGACGCTCGTGGCGGGGGAAGCGGTCGAAATCGTCCTGCGTGAGCGCACGGGTGAGCTGCCTGACGCGATCCGCCCGGAAATTGAAGAACAGGACCGAATCCCCCTCGGAAATAGGCCCCACGGGCCGGCCGTCCTGCCGTATGACGACGGGCTCGATGAATTCGTCGGTCTTTCCCGCCTCGTACGACCGGGATACAGCGGCGACGGGATCGGAGCTCTCTTTCCCCTCGCTGCGCACCATTGCCCGGAAAGCCCGTTCGATCCGGTCCCACCGGTTGTCCCGGTCCATCGCGAAATATCGCCCCCCCAGCGTAGCCACCTTTCCCACGCCGATCTCTTCCATCTTCGCCAGAAGGTCGCGAAGATGCTGGATGCCGCTGGTCGGCGGGGTATCGCGCCCGTCGAAAAAGGGGTGGACGAACACGCGCGATAGCCCTCGATCCTTCGCCACTTCGAGAAGGGCATACAGGTGCGTGGGGAGCGAATGAACGCCGCCGTCGGAGAGAAGGCCGGCGAGGTGGAGCGCCTTTCCGTTTTCCCGGGCCGTGTCCATCGCATGGCAGATGACAGGGTTCCGCGCGAACTCACCGTCCCGGATCGACTTCGTGATCCGGACGATGTCCTGGTAGACTACCCGGCCCGCCCCCAGGTTCAGGTGACCGACTTCCGAGTTTCCCATCTGACCGGCGGGAAGCCCGACGCGCTCCTCCGATGCGTGGATGAGCGTGTGGGGAAATTCCGCCCATAGACGGTCGAAAAACGGCGTGTTGGCCAGGGCTACGGCGTTGGCCTCGGCCTCTTTTCGGTATCCCCACCCGTCCAGCACGACGAGAGCGACGAACGGCTTCTTCATATCAGATATTATAGAATACTCCCCTTCCTTCGTATCTCCCGGATGCCCCCAGTTCCTCCTCGATCCTCAGCAGCTGGTTGTACTTGGCAAGCCGGTCGGTCCGCGAAGCCGAGCCCGTTTTGATCTGCCCCGTGTTCAGGGCGACCACGAGGTCGGCGATGGTACTGTCCTCGGTCTCGCCGGACCGGTGGGAGACGACAGCCGTCCATCCTGCCCGCTTGGCCATCTCCACGGCATCAATCGTCTCGCTGACCGTCCCGATCTGGTTCAGCTTGATGAGAACGGAGTTCGCGATCCCCCGGTCGATTCCCTTCCGAAGGATCTTCGGGTTGGTCACGAATACGTCGTCGCCGACGATCTGGATCTGTTTCCCCATGGCCTGCGTGAACAACCTCCATCCTTCCCAGTCGTCCTCGGCGAATCCGTCCTCGATGGAGAGGATGGGGTATTGCCGGCAAAGGCCCTCGTAGAATTTCACCATCCCGTCGGCGGACCGTTTCGAGCCATCCGATTTCCGGAAGAAATACTTTCCCTTTTCGTAGAACTCGGAAGCGGCGGCGTCCAGCGCGATGCCGATCTCCTTCCCCGCCTTGTATCCCGCCTTCCCGATGGCCTCGAGGATCACCTCGATCGCCTCGGCGTTTGACCGGAGCAGGGGGGCGAAGCCGCCCTCGTCGCCGACGTTGGTATTCAGTCCCTTCCCTTTGAGCACCTTCTTCAGGTGGTGAAACGTCTCCACACCCATCCGGAGCGCCTCGGAGAAGGATTTCGCCCCCACGGGCATCACCATGAACTCCTGGATATCCACGTTGTTGTCCGCGTGGGAGCCGCCGTTGAGGATGTTCAACATCGGGACAGGGAGCGTCCGGCCTCCCACGCCTCCCAGGTACTGGTAGAGAGGCAGGCCGCAGGTTTCCGCCGCCGCCCGCGCGACAGCCAGGGAAACGCCGAGGATGGCGTTCGCTCCGAGCTTTCTCTTGTTCTCCGTCCCGTCGAGCTCGATCATCATCCCGTCGAGGATCGCCTGCTCGGTGGCGTCAAAGCCGACGAGTTTGGGTCCGATCACCCGGTTCACGTTCCGGACGGCCTTCTCCACCCCTTTCCCGAGGTACCTCTTCGGGTTGCCGTCCCGGAGCTCCACCGCCTCGCGGGTCCCGGTCGAAGCTCCCGAGGGGACAATCGCCCGCCCCTCGGCTCCGGACTCGAGGTGGACTTCGACTTCCACAGTGGGGTTGCCCCGGGAGTCCAGCACCTGTCGACCGTGCACATCCATGATCATGCTCATAAGGAAGTTCCTCCCGTCGGGAAACGATCACGGATGAACAAACTGCTTCCCTCCCCGTCGGACGCTCAATACGGGGCAGGGGGCCATGCGGACAACCTTTTCCGCCGTGCTGCCGAAGATCACGTGTTCCACCCCCGTACGGCCATGCGTCCCGATCACGATGAGATCCACCGCGACTTCCCGAGCCTTTCCGATAATTTCCCTGTATGGTATCCCCGTGGCGAGCAACGTGTCAAAATTCCCGAACCCGGAGAAGTGGCGCGCGAGGTACGCACCCATGTTCTCCCGGGCGAATTCCTCCATCCGGCTCCGAAGCGTTTCGAGCGGAACTTCCCCGCGGAACATCGGGTCGAGAGTCGCCGGTTCGTCGAGCACATGGAGCACCACGACGAGCGATCCGAACCGTTCCGCAAGGAACCTCGCCGCTTCGGCTGCCTCTGCCGAACACTGGGAGAAGTCCGTGGGCAGAAGGATTTTCGTGAACATGCTCCCTCCGGCAGAAAAAAACCCCCGGCCGAGCACGGGGCCGGCCGGGGGTCGCTGATCACCGCTGCCTGCAGGTCTCTATCGTTTCTTTCCTCCGACCGCTTCCTTGAGAGACTTGCCGGCCGTAAACTTGGGGACCTTCGTCGCCTTGATCCTGATCTGCGCACCGGTCTGCGGGTTCCGTCCCATCCTGGCTTTCCGGTTGCTCACGCTGAACGTCCCGAATCCCGTCAGGGCAAGCTTGTTCCCCTTCTTCAGGGCGCCCGTGACAGCGCCGGTGAACGCGTTGAGCGCCCCCTCCGCCTTGCCTTTCGGAATGCCCGCCTTTTTCGCCATGAACCCAACAAGTTCCGCCTTCGTCATCGCAATCCCTCCTGTCAGTTTGGGGTAAGGTTATGGATCCCCGAATGCAAGGAAACTGGGTTATCGGCCAATGTCGTAAATTGTATCTCATTGAATGATGAAGGGCCAGGAAGTGTCAAGGCATTTTTCCCGACTGCACCCTCCCGCCGGGCCTTTGTTTCCGGGCGTTCCGGAAGGATCAAACGATCATGGACCTCCGCGCGGCGTTGCGCGGCAGGAGCAGTTTCAGCAGAAGCATGCCCGCGAGAAATCCGCCGATGTGGGCCCACCACGCCACCCCGCCCGTGAGAGCAGACACCTGGCCGATCGTCGCCGCGCCGCTTAAGAACTGAATGAGAAACCAGACCCCCAGGAAGAAGAATGCCGGGATCTCCACCAGGGGGAAAAAGAAGAACAGCGGCACCAGTGTCAGGATCCGTGCCCGGGGGAAAAGCAGAAAATATGCCCCGAGCACGCCCGCGATTGCCCCGGAGGCCCCGACGTTGGGAACCATGGAATTCGACTGGAACACGATCTGGGCAAGGAAGGAGAGGACGCCGCACGTCAGATAGAACAGCAGAAACCGGCCCCGTCCCAGCTTGTCCTCCACGTTGTTCCCGAAAATGTAGAGATAGAGCATGTTTCCGAGCAGGTGTCCCCACCCGCCGTGAAGGAACATGGCCGACAGGGGCGTCATCAGCTCCCGGGGATCCCGGGGGAATATATGCACGAATCGGAACGGAATGACCCCGTAGGTATACGCGAAATCCGCCATCCGCTCGCTCAGGCTCAGCTGGTAGAAAAAGACGGCGAAGTTCAGGGCGATCAGCACGTAATTGACATACGGCGTTCGGAAGGAAGGGGTCGTATCCTTCAGGGGTATGATGGGAACGCTCCTCGTCGGGGAAATGTCTTATTATGGTAGCGGGAGCAACGGAAATTGAAAAGCGGACAGGATGGTCGGATAATATTTAGTTATGCCCAGCGACCGGTTGCTGAGAAACTGCATCGCACTCTCTCTCCTGCTTCACCTGACCTTCATGGTGCTGGCATCGATGATCCGCTGGACGCCGCATCGGGCCGAGAACGTGATGGTCGTGGATCTGGCCGACCTGCCGCGCTCGACCGAGTTTCTCCGCCCCCAGCCGGGAATCGTGGAGGGTGCCCGCCCAAAGCCTCCGCCGCCTCCCCCCAAACCGGCCCGGGAAGAGAAGCCGCGCGTTCCCACCCCTCGGGAACTCGTGGGCCGCGTCCCCGACCTGCCCGTTGACCCCGATCTTCCGCCCGAGAAGGAGTTTCCCGTCCCGCAGCCTCCCGACAAGGTGGCCCGTGCGGAAGAGGCGAAGCCCCCCCGGGAAGCTCCTCCTCCGCCCCCATCGGCGACGCCCAAATCCCTCCGGGAGATAACCCCCTCCTTGGGGCAGATGGTCATGGCAAAGGCAACGACGCAGGCGGGACGGGGAGAGGAGACGTCCTCCGGGAGCGCAGTGGGAACGAGCGGGAAAGCCGTGGAGGAAGGAGCGATCTCCGAGGAGGGAGGGGGCGGCGCGCACCTCACCGCACTGAACGCCCCGGAAATCCAGTACATCTCCTATTTCGCCAGCATCAAACGGAAGATCGAGCTCGTCTGGCAGTATCCGCAGGATGCCGCGAATGCGGGGATACAGGGGGAATTGACCGTCGATTTCATCGTCGGGCGGGACGGGAGCCTGGAATCCCTGCAGCTCCTGCAGGGGTCCGGACACAAGATCCTGGACGACGAGGCGCTCGGATCGATCCGCATAGCGGCGCCCTACAACCCGATCCCCGAGAATTACTCGATCCCGAACCTGCGCATTCGCGCCCACTTCATCTACGAAATGCACACGCTCAAGATCCGGTAGGAGGCCGCCTACTCCTCCCGCGGGAAAGACCGGTCGTACTCCTGGCCGGTCAGGAGGGAGGCCAGTTCCGCGGGATCCGATGGTCGGATCTCGAGCAGCCACCCCCCTTCGAACGGGTCGGCGGTGATCTTCTCGGGCGCCCCTTCCACCAGGGGGTTGACGTTGACAACGATCCCCGAAACCGGTGCCACGACCTCGCAGACCGCAAGCGAGGACTCGACCAATCCGACCGGCTCGCCTGCCCGAACGTCGGTTCCCGGCGGCGGGAGCTCGGCGAAGACGACGTCCCCCAGGAAAGAGCACGGCACGTGGGTGAACCCCACACGGATGTCCTTATTGTTCTCGGAACGCGCCCACATGTGGGTGTGAGCGTATCTGCGGTCGTCAGGGACGGGCAGGGGACACACCGCCGCGGGCCTGCCGGGCCGCCGCCTCCAGGGTGTTGTGAAGAAGCATCGTGATCGTCATCGGGCCGACCCCGCCGGGCACCGGGGTGATCTTTCCGGCGACTTCCTTCGCTTCCTCGAACGCGACATCCCCGACCAGTCTTCCGTCGGGAAGCCGGTTGATCCCGACGTCGATCACCACGGCACCGGGCGAAAGCCAGTCCCCCCGAACCATCTCCGCCTTCCCGACCGCCGCCACCACGACGTCCGCCGATCGAACCACGGCGGGGAGATCCATCGTGCGGGAATGGCAGACGGTCACCGTGGCGTGCCTCGCGAGCAGGAGGAGCGCAACGGGCTTGCCGACGATGTTGCTCCTCCCGACCACGACCGCATGTTTTCCCTTAAGGGACACGGATTCGTGGTCAAGCATCTTCATGATCCCGAGGGGGGTGCACGGGACGAAGCACGATCCCCCCGAAAGGAGCCGCCCGGCATTTACGGGGTGGAACCCGTCCACATCCTTGTCCGGCGAGATCGCCTCGATTACGCGGGATTCGTTGATATGGTCGGGAAGAGGAAGCTGGACGAGAATTCCGTGGACTGCGGGGTCCGCGTTCAGTTTGGCGACAAGGGCGAGAAGATCGTTTTCGGGGAGCGTGGCGGGCAGATCGATCTGTTGGGAGAGCATGCCGGCCTCGTGGCAGGCCTTTCCCTTGTTCCGGACGTATATGCGGGAGGCCGGGTCATCCCCCACCAGCACCGTCACAAGATTCGGCTTGATTCCCGTCCGGGCGGAAAATTCCCCCACCCTGTCCTTGATCTCTGCCCGGACGGCCGCTCCAATCGCTTTCCCATCGATAAGCTGCGCCGGCATTTCCGAAGTCCTCTCCTGGAAACTACGAATCTAATCGGCCTTCGGGCACCCTGCACAGGCCGGCGCGGCGGACTCGCCGGCCACGGGGCACTCCGGTCTCTTCTCCTCGCCCTTCCCGCGGGCGGCACCCTTCCCGTTTCCGATTCCCTTGTTGGTGTAGTCGGTCGCATACCAGCCGGTACCCTTGAGGACAAAGGCTCCGGGAGACATCAGCTTCTCGAGTTTTCCCCCGCAGGAGGAGCACTTCCGCAGGGGCGGGTCCTGAAACTTCTGGATCGCTTCCTTCACCTCGTGGCATTTCCTGCACTGATACTCGTAAATCGGCACGTTCGTGTCTCCTTCAAAAAAGGGGGCCGGTCGCCCGGCCCCCCTGCTCGATTGACAAATCTGATTATACCTTTTTTTTCACATCACGTCTTAGTACATCCCGCCGCCGCCGCCCGGAGGCATCGGGGGCATCTTCTCCTTCTCTTCCGGCTTATCCACGATCGCGCACTCCGTGGTGATCATGAGCCCGGCGACCGACGCCGCGTTCTGGAGGGCAACCCGCGCCACCTTCGTCGGGTCGAGGATCCCGGCGGAAATCAGGTCCTCGAACTCCTCGGTGGCCGCGTTGAAGCCGAAGTTCCCCTTCCCGGTCTTGATCTTGTCCACGACCACTCCGCCGTCCTGGCCGGCGTTGATCGCGATCTGCTTCGCCGGCTCGTAGAGGGCCTTCCGGACGATTTCGACGCCGGCCATCTGATCGTCGTGATCAAGCTTGATGCCGTCCAGCACCTTGGCCGCACGGATGTAGGCAACGCCGCCGCCGGCGACGATTCCCTCCTCCACCGCCGCGCGGGTCGCGTGGAGGGCGTCCTCGACGCGCGCCTTCTTCTCCTTCATTTCGCTCTCGGTGGCCGCGCCGACGTTGATGACGGCGACCCCGCCGACCAGCTTGGCCAGCCGCTCCTGCAGTTTCTCCTTGTCGTAATCCGAGGTGGTCTCATCGACCTGCGCCCGGATCTGCTTCACGCGGGCCTCGATGTCGATCTTCTTGCCCGCTCCGTCGATGACCGTGGTGTTGTCCTTGTCGATGACGACCCGCTTGGCCCGGCCGAGATCGGTCAGCTGGACCGCCTCCAGCTTGATCCCCATCTCCTCGGCGATCGACTTGCCGCCGGTCAGAACCCCGATGTCCTCCAGCATCGCCTTCCGGCGGTCGCCGAAACCGGGGGCCTTCACCGCGCAGCAGTGGAGTGTCCCGCGCAGCTTGTTGACGACCAGGGTTGCCAGCGCCTCCCCCTCGACCTCTTCCGCCACGATGAGGAGCGGCTTGCCCGAACGGGCGATCTGCTCGAGGAGGGGCAGCAGGTCCTTCATGTTGGAGATCTTCTTTTCATGGATCAGGATGTACGGGTCCTCGAGGATGACTTCCATCCGCTCCGGGTCGGTGACGAAGTAGGGGGAGAGGTAGCCGCGGTCGAACTGCATTCCCTCGACGATCTCGAGGGTCGTCTCCATCCCCTTGGCCTCCTCGACGGTGATGACTCCTTCCTTGCCGACCTTTAACATCGCCTCGGAAATGATGTTGCCGATCGTGTCGTCGTTATTGGCCGAGATCGTCCCCACCTGCGCGATCTCCTTCGGGTCCTTGGTCGGCTTCGACATCTTCTTAAGCTCGGTAGCGATCGACTCGACCGCTTTCTCGACGCCCCGCTTCAGATCCATCGGGTTGTATCCGGCGGCCACGAGCTTCGAGCCCTCCCGGTAGATCGCCTGCGCCAGAATGGTTGCGGTCGTCGTCCCGTCGCCCGCGACATCGCTCGTCTTGGAGGCGACTTCCTTCACCATCTGGGCGCCCATGTTCTCGTACTTGTCAGCCAGTTCCACTTCCTTTGCGACCGTAACCCCGTCCTTGGTGACGAGGGGGGAGCCGAAGGACTTCTCGATGATCACGTTTCGTCCGCGGGGTCCCAGCGTCACCTTGACAGCGTCCGTCAGGGCATCGACGCCGACCTTGATCGCGGCGCGGGCATCCGCATCAAACTTCAGTTCTTTCGCCATCTTCCACTTCCTCCTTTTTATTGTTCCCTAATTTCGCAGGTTATTTCTTCTGGATGACCGCAAGGACGTCTTCTTCGCGAAGGATCAGGTGCTCTTCCCCCTCGATCTTGATGTCCGTCCCGGAATACTTGCCGAAAAGAATGCGGTCTCCCGCCTTGACCTCGGGAGCCACGCGGTTGCCGCTGTCGGTCACCTTGCCGGGACCCACCGCCACCACGAGGCCCTCTTGAGGCTTCTCCTTTGCGGAGTCGGGGATGATGATCCCTCCCTTGGTCTTCGCCTCCTCCTCGACGCGCTTGAGCAGAATTCTGTCCTGCAACGGCCTGACCTTCATGGTACCTCCTCCTTCTTGATGAATCTTATGGGGTAGTTGCCTTGCGGCGGTTAGCACTCATCGTCGATGAGTGCTAGCAGAAACTATACTGCCCGGGGGGATTGGATGTCAAGAGGGAAAACGAAGAAAACCAGAAATCCTTTATTTAGCCGGCAGTTACAGCTTTTTCTTTCCCATTTCCTCCTCGAAGTATTTGCGGTACAGAATATCCCACTCCCTCCCTCCTTCGGGGACACGGCGGGAGAGTTTCGCAATCTTCTGCCGGACGAAGGTGTCGACCTCGTCCTCGGTCCGCACATAGTGGCCGAAGATCCGCTTCGCCTCGCGAAGCGCCTGCGCCTCGTCGGGGAAATCGGCGATGTCGTCCTTGTACAGCCGGTCGAGCACGAGGTGCGACAGATGGGAAATACGGTCCTCGCTCAAGCGCATACGACCCTCCTTACAGTACGATCTTACGCTCCCGGGCGAGGCGCTCCTTGATCTTCTGGAACATGAGGTGGGAACTGGCCTGCGAGCGCGCCAACTCCCCGGAGTGCTTATCGAGAATTCTGTTGACCTCCCGGTCGAGCTCCTCTTCGCGCCCGAAATCCGCCATCACCTCGCCGACCATCTTTTCCAGGAGCACGTCGTCGTCGGCTTTCGGCCGGATCAACCCCTTCTCCTTCCAGCGGGTGAGGACGGTCCGGCAGATCCGGCGGATGTACTCCTCCTTGACCTTCATCCCCGTCTTCTTTCCGGGGGGGAGATCCACGTCCGGAAGTCGGGACCGATCAATCCCCCGCGACGGTATCTTTCCATCGAGACGGCGCAGGGGCAATCCCTTTCTTTTCCTGCCAGGGCACGGGCCGCGGCGAGCGCCAGGGGAAGGATGGCGTTCTTCGCCCTCTCGACGCGTTCCTCTCCCGTCTTCTCCAGCATCCCCTCGAAGAGGACCCCTCGCCGGTAGGGCATCGGACGCAAGCCTTCCGCGTAATTGGTGAGGTACGCCACCGGCGCGTAGCATATCTCCAGTTCCCGCGCGAGGAACGCCTCGGGGCAAAGCGTCATCCCGACCATGTCGGCACCCGCCCGTGCAAGGAACCGCACCTCGGCAGCCGTCTCCAGGCGGGGCCCCTCGGTGCAGGCGTACGTGCCGCCGTCGAGGAGCCGCAGGCCTTTCGCCCCGCGTTTCCCGGCGTCGAGGAGGAACTTCCTGACCGTCCCGCAGAACACCGGGAACTGCCGGATAAAGCCGATTCCCCGTCCCTCGAAGAACGTCGAGGGACGGTTCCGCGTGAAATCGAGCAGGTCGTCGGGGAGGGCCAGGTCGCCCGGGCGCATCCTTTTCGAAATGATTCCCGGGCCGGACCAGGCGATGATCCGCTCGACACCGAGGGTTTTGGCCGCAAAGAGGTTCGCGCGGTAATTCACATACGGCGCGGTCCTGTCGTATCCGCGCTCCCCGTGGCGGGAGAGAAAGAAATAGCGGTACCCTTCCCGTTCGTGCAGGTGGACGGGGTTGGAAAAGCCGTACGGGGTTCGCATGCGCCGCGTCCCCAGCCGGGAGCCCAGCGCCCCCTCCGGCAGGGAGTACGCCCCCGACCCCCCGAGAAGGAGGACCCGGGGGATCGGGGATCTTGTGCGTCGTTTCAGAACGATACCCGCACCCCGAGGCCGATCGTCCACCCGCTCACATCCACGTCCACCCCGTCGAATTCGGGCTCGGCAAAATGGTATTTCCCCTCGAAGTTCAGCGCCATCCGCGGGTTGAGCCAGGCATCAACCCCCAGGGAGACATAGCCTCCGATCGTCGTGTCATCATCGTTGATCCCCGTGGAGGGTTCATCGAGGCTGGCGAAGTAGAGCCCCAGCCCACCGCCGACATACGGCTCGATGAGCTGGGTGGGGAGAATAAGCCGTAACCCGAAGGTCAGGGGGGCCACCGTAACATCGTCCGAGCCCCGATCCGCGGAATGCAAGCCGAACGTGCCGTCGACCGCCAGGTTGGCCGAGACGCGGGACCCGATGCCGATGTCGAAGGCCCCTCCCGAATCGTAGTTTTCAAGACCGTCGGAGTCGTCGTTCGGCTCGAAGAGCGCAAGATGCCCGAAGAGGTACGTCTGCCCGTATACCGCGTGCGTCGGCGGCGGTGCGACAGCCCCCCTTCGTGGCGGCTGCCCGCCGTATTTTTCGTAACGATCGTACCGCTGTGCCCAGACGGTCGATGTCAGCGCCGCGCACAACAGCCCCACAAGAAACAGCAATGCCGATTTCCTCATCGCTCGCCCTCCTTCTTCCCCGCCGGATCGCGGGATACGGTTTCAGATTACCCTTCGCCATTATGGAAATAAAGAGGGGAATCCGATTATAATTACATTCCCGAAGCCTCTATACGAGCACCGGGAGGGAGATATTCATGATCATCGTCATGAAGCCGGGGGCACTCAAGAAGGACACCCTGGCCGTCATACGGAAAATCAGGACGCTGGGGTATAAACCCCACACGATCTACGGCAAGACCCGCAACGTCATCGGAGCGATCGGGGACGAGAGGGGAAAGTTCGTCCTCCAGTCGCTCGAGTCCCTCCCCGGTGTAGACCGGGTGGTCCCGATCCTCAAGCCGTACAAGCTTGCCAGCCGGGAGGCGAGACCCGAGCCCACGGAGGTGAACCTCGCACCGGGCGTGAGCGTGGGGGGGAAGAAACTCCTCGTCATCGCAGGACCATGCTCCGTGGAGAACGCGCAGCAGATGATCGGGACGGCGAAGGCGGTGAAGGCGGCGGGAGCCCAGGTGCTGCGCGGAGGAGCGTTCAAGCCCCGCACCTCCCCTTACGCATTCCAGGGACTCGAGGAGAGAGGCCTCAAGATCCTTCGCAAGGCCGGGGACATCGCCGGAATGCCCGTCGTAACCGAGGTGATGAACCCGATGGACGTCGAGCTTGTCGCCCGGTACGCCGACATCCTGCAGGTGGGGGCCCGCAACGTCCAGAACTTCTCCCTGCTGAAACGGATCGGGAAATCGAAGCTGCCGATCCTTCTCAAGCGAGGAATGATGACGACGATCACCGAGTTCCTCATGAGTGCCGAATATTGTCTCTCCGAGGGAAGCCGGCGGCTGATCCTCTGCGAGCGGGGGATCCGCACCTTCGAGGACTCGACCCGGAACACACTCGACCTCTCGGCGGTGCCCGTGCTGAAGGAGCGGACCCACCTCCCCATCATCGTCGACCCGTCCCACGGAACGGGCCATTCCAAATACGTCCCTTCGATGTCGTGCGCATCGGTGGCGGCGGGAGCGGACGGGCTGATGATCGAGGTCCATCCTTCGCCGGAGAAAGCCCTGTCCGACGGCTCCCAGTCACTGACCTTTGAGAAATTCGGAGCACTGATGGAAACGTTGCGCCCCTTCATCACGGCGGCCGGCAGGACGATCTGAGCGCACCCCGCGCCATGCGGACATGAAGTCCCTCTTCCGCCGCCGCTCCCTCCTTGCTGCGCTCGCGGGGCTCTTTCTCCTGCACGTGTTATACCTCTACGTCAAGGTGGGAACCGGGCTCGCACGCGATGCCTGGGACGTCCCCTCGATCCTGTACGGGCGGGCGGCGGCCATCCGGCCGGGCGACCTCGTCGACAACCTGGGACTCGGAAACAGACTGGACCGTCTTTCCTACCGTAAGGTTCCGGGATCCGCGGACAAGCCGGGTACCTGGTCCGAGAAGAAAAACCGGGTCACCATCCACACCCGGGGATTCCGGACGGGAGATGTTGCCCGCCCCGCCGTCCAGGTCACAATCGGCCTGTCGGAGCAGCGCGTCGCCACCCTGAAAACGTCATCCGGCGCCCCTCTCGACGAACTGGTCCTCGAACCGGAGGAGATCGCCCGGATCCTCGGCCCGAAGATGGAGTCGCGCCGCATGGTCCCTCTGACGGCCATACCGATGCACCTCAGGAATGCGGTGCTCGCAGCGGAAGACTCCCGCTTCTACACCCACTTCGGAATCGACATCATCGGGGTCGCGCGGGCCCTGAGAGAGAATCTGCGCCGGATGCGGATCGTCCAGGGGGGGTCCACCATCACCCAGCAGCTCGCGAAAAACTTCTTCCTCACGCCGAAACGGAGCTTCTGGAGGAAGATCCGGGAAGCCGAACTCGCGATACTCATCGAGCTCCGCTTCTCCAAGGAGGAGATCCTCGCGGCATACCTGAACAAGATCTACTTCGGCCAGGAAGGGCCTCGCGGGATATACGGGGTGGAGGATGCAGCGGATTTCTACTTCTCCAAGAGCGTCAGCGACCTGACCCTGGAGGAGGCCGCCCTTGTTGCGGGGATCATCCGGTCCCCCCACCGGTACTCCCCTCTCCGCATGGCGGACGCCGCACGCAGCCGCCGGGACTGGGTCCTCTCCCGGATGGCCGCTCTCGGGATGATTACGGAGAAGGAGGAGCAAAGGGCGCGCCAAACGCCTCTGCGGACGAACCCGCGCCGGGTCCCCGTGAAAATCGCGGAGTATTTCGTCGACTACATCGAGCGGGCGGCCGAGGAGACCCTGGGGCCCGAACGGCTCTCCCGGACCGGCTACCGGTTCTATACCTCTCTCGATATCTCGCACCAGGCAGCGGCGGAAAGGGCAGTGACCGCGGGGCTGGCGGAAATGGGTGGGGGCAAGGCCCTTCCCGGGAAGGAAGAGGACCCGCTCCAGGCCGCACTGGTCGCCGTGGACCCGGCCACCGGCGAACTTACCGCCATGGTGGGGGGCCGCGGCTACGGGGAGACCCAGTTCAACCGCGCCGCCGATGCCAGGCGCCAGCCGGGCAGTGCCTTCAAGCCGTTCGTGCTCCTTGCGGCCATGGAGCAAGCCGTGAACGGCAAGGGGAACATCACGCTCGCCAGCCGGATCCTGGGGGAACCGATTTCCGTCAAGGCCCCGGACGGCATGTGGACGCCCGCCAATTTCGAGAGGAAGGAATACGGGGAGATCTCGATCCGCAGGATGGTGGAAGAGTCGGTGAACACCGCAGCGGTGCGGCTCGCCTTCGACGTGGGGCTTCCGGACGTGATCTCCGCGGCCCGGGAGGCTGGCGTGGCCAGCCCGATCCGTCCCGTTCCCTCCCTGGCCCTCGGGAGCTTCGAGGTAACCCCGGTCGAACTGGCCTACGCCTATGCAACGATCGCCTCCGGCGGGACCCGGTTCCGGCCCTTCACGCTCCGGGCGGTGACCGACAGCGAGGGAGATCTATTGCAGACGGAGGTCCCGGCGCGTGAGGACGCCGTGGACCCCCGGGCGGCCTATCTCGTCACCTACGCCCTGGAGGGGGTCCTCGACCGCGGGACGGGCCATGCGGCCCGGTTGGCCGGGATCGATTTCCCCGCGGCGGGCAAGACGGGGACCACGGACGCCTACCGCGACTCGTGGTTCGCGGGGTACACCCCCGATCTGGTGTGCGTGGTCTGGGTGGGTCGCGACTCCGGGGATCCGACGGGGCTAACCGGCTCCTCGGGAGCGCTCAAGATCTGGACGAGGTTCATGAAATCGGTCTACCCGGCCGGAGGGAGATACACCTTCGCGATCCCCCCGGGGATCACGATCGCCGAAATCGACCCGGAATCCGGATACCTGTCGACATCCGCCTGCCCGGAATCGTTTCCGGAGGCGTTCCCCGACGATCTGGTGCCCGTGCAGACGTGCCCGCTTCATCCCTCCCACCCGATCGTGGATACGGTGCGCAAGGGGTGGCACGGCCTCATCGACTTCTTCAACAACCTCTTCCGGTAAGTACGCACCGAGCCACCGGAACGGGACGGCCGGCAGGGGGACACGGCTGGCTTCGTTGTGATATAAGGTATTTTTTCAAGGCGACGCCGGGCGGAGATTCGATGGACTACAAAACCACGCTGAACCTCCCGCAGACCGGATTCCCGATGCGCGCGAACCTGACGCAGCGTGAGCCGGCAATCCTCTCCCGCTGGGAAACGGAGCAGCTGTACCACCGGATGGTGGAGAGACGCAGGGGAAACCCGAAGTTCGTCCTCCATGACGGCCCCCCCTACGCGAACGGGCACATCCACATCGGGCACGCTCTCAACAAGCTCCTGAAGGACATCATTGTGAAATATCGCGGGATGTCCGGCGCCTGGGCCGAGTACGTCCCCGGCTGGGACTGCCACGGCCTGCCGATCGAGCACCAGGTGGACAAGAGCCTGGGAGGCCGGAAGGAGTCGATTCCCACCGCGGAAAAACGACGCCTCTGCCGCGACTACGCCACGAGGTTCATCGACATCCAGAGGGAGGAGTTCCGGCGGCTCGGGGTCCTGGGCGACTGGGAGAACCCGTACCAGACCATGACGTTCGATTACGAGGCGGGGATCCTGCGGGAGTTCGGGCGGTTCGTGGAGACGGGTGCGGTGTACAAGGGGACCAAACCCGTGTACTGGTGCCTGACCTGCCGGACGGCCCTCGCGGAGGCCGAGGTCGAATACGCAGACCACACCTCCCCCTCCATCTTCGTGAAGTTCCCCTTCGCGGATTCACCGGAATCGATCCACCCGGCGCTTGCCGGCAGGAAGGTGTCGTTCGTCATCTGGACGACCACCCCCTGGACGATCCCCGCGAATCTCGCGATCGCGCTCCACCCGGAATACCCTTACGTCGCGATCGAAGCGGACGGGGAGGCGTACGTCGTCGCGGAAGGTCTCGCGGAGCGTTTCGCGAGCGAGGCGGGTTTGCCGAAGGTAACGCGCCTGGCGACTTTCGGGGCAGGGCACCTGGAGAGGCTCCGCTGCCGGCATCCCTTTCTCGGGCGCCACTCCCTCCTTGTGCTGGGGGACTACGTCACGCTCGACGCCGGTACCGGATGCGTCCACACCGCTCCCGGGCACGGGCGGGACGACTACGAGACGGGCCTCCGGTACGGGCTTCCGGTCTACGCACCGCTCGACGACGAGGGGCGCTTTGTCGCCGACGTCCCGTTCTTCGGGGGCATGCAGGTGTTCGAGGCGAACCCGCGGGTGAACGAAAAGATCGCCGAGGCCGGAGCGCTGCTCCGGGAGGACCGGATGACCCACTCGTACCCGCACTGCTGGCGGTGCAAGCATCCCGTCATCTTCCGGGCGACCAAGCAGTGGTTCATCTCGATGGACGCGACCGGACTGCGCGAGAAGGCCCTCGCCCAGATCCGGATGGTGAAATGGATCCCCGCCTGGGGGCAGGAACGGATCGAGGGAATGATCGCGAACCGGCCGGACTGGTGCATCTCCCGCCAACGGGCCTGGGGCGTTCCGATCGCCATCTTCCGGTGCGAGTCGTGCGGTCACCACCTCCTCGACCGGAAGCTGATCGACCACGTCGCCTCGATCTTCGAGAAGGAGGGAGCCGATGCGTGGTACCAGCGCGAGGTGCCGGACCTGCTGCCTGTCGGGACGGCCTGCCCCTCCTGCGGGAAATCCGCCTTCGGAAAGGAGACCGATATCCTCGACGTCTGGTTCGATTCCGGCGTTTCGTATGCCTGCGTGTGCGAGGGGAAGGACAATCTCGGCGTGCCGGTCGACCTCTACCTCGAAGGCTCCGACCAGCATCGCGGGTGGTTCCACTCCACCCTGCTGGCGTCCGTCGGAACGCGGGGCGTCGCGCCGTACCGTGCCGTCCTCACCCACGGGTTCGTCGTGGACGGCAGGGGGGAGGCGATGCACAAGTCGAAGGGGAACGTCGTCGCCCCGGAGGAGATCATCCGGAAGCACGGTGCCGAGATCCTT
Organism: Candidatus Deferrimicrobiaceae bacterium; assembly: GCA_041633075.1. GTDB lineage: Bacteria > Desulfobacterota > Deferrimicrobia > Deferrimicrobiales > Deferrimicrobiaceae > CSP1-8. The sequence continues at coordinate 28,435 of JBFKGZ010000002.1, forward strand.
CGGCTCTGGGTGGCCGCCGAAGACTACCGGGACGACATCCGGATCTCGAACGATATCCTTGACCGCCTGACGGAGGCATACCGGAAGATCCGGAACACGATTCGCTACCTGCTGGGAAACCTGCACGACTTTCTCCCCGAACGGGATGCGGTCCCGTACGACCGCATGGAGGAGATGGACCGGTATGCTCTCCTCCTCTTCCACCGGCTCGTCGGGAAGGTCCGGAAAGCCTACGAAAGCTACGAGTTCCACACGATCTTCCACTCGGTGAACAACTTCTGCTCGGTGGACATGTCCAGCTTTTACCTGAATGCCCTCAAGGACCGCCTCTACTGCTCCCGCGCGGACGATCCGGCCCGCCGGTCCGGGCAGTCCTCGCTGTTTACGATCGGCCGCGACCTCCTGTCTCTCATCGCCCCCGTCCTCTCGTTCACGGCGGAGGAGGCCTGGGGGTTTCTTCCCGCCTATTCCGGCAAACCGGAAAGCGTCTTCCTCACGAACATGCCGGAGCCCAGGGATCTGCCCGATGGGGACGTGATCGCGGCACGGTGGGAGCGGATCCTGGCCGTTCGAACCGAGATCGCCCAGCCGCTCGAGACGGCGCGGAAGGAGAAGCGGATCGGAAGCGACCAGGACGCGCTCGTCACCGTCTCGCCCGGGCCGTTCTCCGACCTCTTCGAAAACCATCTCCCGAAGATCCGGGAGGTTCTGATCGTGTCCGGCCTCACGGTCGGCGAAGTTTCCGGGCCCGACGCCTACCGGAGCCCGGCCTTCCCGGGACTTGCCGCCCGGGTGGAAAAATCCCCCTGGGGAAAATGCGCGCGGTGCTGGAACCACGCCCCCGAGGTCGGAACCGTGCCGGCCGCACCCGAGCTCTGCGGCCGATGCGCCGCTACGACCGGTACCTGAGAGCGCCTTGCACGGCCTTCGCAAATTCGCCGTTCCCGCCCTGGCAGCCGGAGGGCTTACGCTGGCCGACCAGTGGTCCAAGGCCTGGATCGTGTCCCGCTTCGACCTGTATGAGGCGAAGGCGGTCCTCGTCAACTTCCTCCACGTCGTTCACGTCCGAAACACCGGCGCCGCGTTCGGGCTCCTGTCCAGCCTCAACCCCAAGTGGGTGCACCCCCTGCTTGTCGCGGCCACGGCCTTGGCCATGGTGGCAGTACTCGCCTACATCCACTTCCTCCCGTGCCGGGGTCCCGCGCCCTTCGGCCTGGGCCTTATCCTGGGGGGAGCGTTGGGGAATCTGATCGACCGCGCCCGGCTCGGATACGTGGTGGACTTCCTCGACGTCCACTGGTACCACCATCACTGGCCGGCGTTCAACGTGGCCGACATCGGGATCACCGCCGGCGTTTTCCTCCTGATCCTGGACATGTTGTACTGGTCGAAGGAAGAAGGAAACACGGCTCGTCCCGCCTGAGTCCGCCGGCCGCGCGCCGCTTGTGTTCTCTCCCCCCGGGTGTATACTGCATACAGATCAAGGGCGTTGCGCGGACCTTTCGGAGTGATGCCGCAGAATGCACGTAGATCGGACACCCCTCCCCGGAGGAAACGGATCCCCGTCCCTCCGGGGCGAATCTGGCCCGCCGGTTCCGGCGCCGCCGCCGCGCGCCAAGCGGGACGCTCCCGATGCCGTGTGTTGGTACAAGAGCATCGAATTCAAGATCATTCTGTCCGTGGCCATCACCACCCTGGCGGTCAATGGATTCTTCACCTTCCTGTATCTGGACGTCCAGGCAAGGCACCTCGATGAAACGATCCTAAAAAACGCCACCCAGCTGAGCGAGACGATCCGGAAGTCGATCCAGTACGACATGCTCGTGAACCGCAAGGAGAACGCGTACCGGATCATGGAGACCATCGCGGAACAGGAAGGGATCGAGAAAGTCCGGATCTACGGGAGCGAAGGCACGATCCTCTTCTCGACCGACAAGGACGAGCGGGGAACCATGGTGGACAAGAAGGCGGAGGCCTGCTACGCGTGCCACGCGAAGGACACTCCCCTCGAGAGGTTCTCCACGACATCGAGAAACCGGATCTTCCCGTCCGGGAAAGGATACCGGATCCTCGGCATGATCAACCCGATGTACAACGACCAGGAATGCTCCTCCGCGGAATGCCATGCCCACCCGGCGTCCCAGAAGGTTCTCGGCGTGATCGACATCACGATGTCGCTGGCCGGGGCGGACGAGGAGATGCACTCCGCCCGCCGCCAGACCATCGTGTTCAACCTGATGTCGATCCTGGCGATATCGGTCATCGCCGTAATCTCCCTGCTGGTGTTCGTGGGGAAACCGGTCCGGCAACTCGTCCTCGGGACCAACCGGGTGGCCCGGGGGGACCTGCACCACGTCATCCCCATCGACTCCGATGACGAGATGGGACACCTCGCGCGGTCGTTCAACCAGATGACGGAGAGTCTGCAGCGGGCGAACGAGGAGATCCACGAATGGATCCGCACCCTGGAGCATAAGGTCGAGGAACGGACCAAGGAGCTGAAAGACGCCCAGTTCCAGCTCCTGCATACGGAGAAGCTGGCCGCGGTGGGAAAGATCGCGGCGACGGTGGCCCACGAGATCAACAACCCGCTGACCGGAGTGTTCACCTACATCAAGCTGATGGAGAGGAGGATCGAGGAGGGGAAAAACGGACCCCGCGACATGGAGAAGTTCCGGGAGTACCTCTCCACCATGAGGCGGGAAGTCCAGAGGACGAGCGCGATCGTCCACAATCTGCTCGACTTCACCCGCCCGAAGGAACCGAGCAGGAAGATGGTCAACCTCAACGCTCTCGTCGAGGAATCGCTCAATATCGTCAGGAACAAGCTGACCATCGCCAACATCACGGTGGAAAAGAAGATGGATCCCATCCCGGACATTCCGGCGGACGCCGCGCAGATTAAACAGGTGTTCATCAACCTCATCATCAACGCCTGCGAAGCCATGGAGGAAGGAGGAACGCTCACCATCGCGTCCCGGCACGACGTGACCCGGAACACGGAGACGGTCGCATTCGCCGACGCAGGCACCGGGATCTCCCCCGAGGACCTGCCGCAGGTGTTCGACCCGTTCTACACCACCAAGGAGAAGGGGACGGGACTGGGTCTTTCCGTCGTCTACGGCATCGTGACAAGGCACAACGGAAGGATCGAAGTCAGGAGCCGTCCCGAGGGAGGGACGGAGATGATCGTCACCCTTCCGACGACCTGATAAGGGACCGGGGAAATCGACGGCGCCATCTACATACGGCCGGTGGGGATGATCCCGGATGCCATGCTCCGGAAGTTGCGGGATTACCTGCGGGACTATCTCTCCCTCCCGGTGCGGGTAACGAGGAACATGCCCGTGCCGGAGGGAAGCTACGAAAGGAGCCGGAACCAGTACCACTCCACCCGGATCCTCAGGGAGATCCTCACGGAGACGCCGGCCGACGCGATCAAGATCGTCGGGATCATCGACAAGGACCTGTGCATCCCGATCCTGACCTTCGTCTTCGGAGAAGCCCAGCTGGGGGGGGTGGCATCGATCGTTTCGACCGCGAGACTTCGGCAGGAATTCCACGGGCTCTCCCCCGACGACGGGATTCTGTTCGAGCGTCTGGTGAAGGAGGTCCTTCACGAACTGGGTCACAGCTTCGGGCTCATTCACTGCAGCGACCGGGAGTGCATCATGTACCTGTCCAACACCGTGCGGGACGTCGACCGGAAGAAGACCACCTATTGCGGAAGCTGCGACACCGCCCTGTATCGGAAAAGCGAAACATGGAGGGAATGACCATGGAGCCGAAGGTAAACATCCTGATTGTAGACGACGAGGAGGTCGTCCGGGAATCCCTGGCGAGCTGGCTGGCGGAAGACGGATACGAGGTGGGGGTCGCCGAAAACGGGGCCCGGGCGCTGGCGCGTCTTCCCGAGAAGGACTGGAACCTGGCCATGGTCGACCTGAAGATGCCCGGCATGGACGGGATCGAACTGATGGACGAGATCCGGAAGGTAAAACCCGAAATGATCGTCATCATCATGACCGCCTACGCAACGGTGGACACCGCCGTCCAGGCGATGAAGAAGGGGGCGTACGACTACATCGTGAAACCGTTCAACCCGGAGGATCTCTCGATGACGATCCGGAAGATCATCGAGCACCAGAAGCTGGTGAAGGAGAACCTCTATCTCCGGAAGGAACTGAAGAAACAGTACCGGCTCCACGACATGGTGAGCAAGAACCACAAGATGATCGAGATCTTCGAACTCGTCAAAACCGTGGCGAAGAGCAACTCGATCGTTCTCGTCCAGGGCGAAAGCGGGACGGGGAAGGAGCTTCTGTCCCGCGCCATCCACATGGAGAGCCCCCGGCGGGACGAACCCTTCGTGACGGTATCGTGCGCCGCCCTCACGGAGACCCTGCTGGAGAGCGAACTGTTCGGGCACGAGAAAGGGGCCTTCACCGGGGCGGACCAGGCAAGAAGCGGAAAGATCGAGCTCGCCAAGGACGGAACCCTCTTCCTCGATGAAATCGGCGACATCAGCCTCAAACTGCAGATGGACCTGCTGCGGGTCATCGAGCAGAGAGAGTTCCGGCGCGTCGGGGGAACCCAGCTGATCCCCATCACCTCCCGGATCATCGCCGCCACGAACCGGGACCTGACGAAGGCCATCGAGGAGGAAAAATTCCGGGAGGACCTCTATTACCGGCTCAACGTCATTTCCGTTCGCATTCCGCCTCTCCGGGATAGGAAGGAGGATATACCGCTGCTCGTAGAACACTTCCTCGGCCGGTTCAACATCGAGATGGGGAAGAATGTCGACGGGTTGGCCGAGTCCGCCATGCGCCTTCTCATGGACTACGGCTGGCCGGGAAACGCCCGGGAATTGCGAAACGTGATCGAGCGGGCGATGGTCGTCGCAAAGGGGAGGATGATCCTCGACGCCGACCTGAACCTTCCGCAAGCCTCCGGATCCCCCGGAGTTAAGGACAGACGCGGCAAATCTCTTTCCGAAGTGGAGAAGGAGCATATCCGCCAGGTACTCGCCGCGAACCGCTGGAACATCGTCCGGTCCGCCCAGGTTCTCGGGATCGACCGCGTCACCCTCTACAACAAGATCCGGAAATACGAACTGAAGAAGGAACCCGTGTTGAATACGTAAACTGACTGTAGCGTTTTTCAACACCGCAACCCATCGAAAAAAAGGAGGTATTTTTTCAACAGGGAAGCTGTAGAAACTCTCTCCATATTCCTCCTTTGCCGCCAGACCATCCGCCTCTCCCCTCTTGCCGAGAAACACCAGATTTTCCAAGGATATATCGCTCTTCCACCCCCCACTCGCGCACGATGGCACGTTCGTTGCCTTTTTCGAGGGCAAGAGAGGAGGTGGAAACCATGGCATACGTTATCTTCGCTTTCATCTACCTCGTCGTATGGGCGTGTGTCGGTCTCCGGACGGCATGATGAAGTTTGCCGAGAAACAAAGGGGTGCGCCGATGGGAGAGGAAAAATGCCCGTTTCTGGAAATGACGACGGTGACGTTTTGCAAGGCGTTTCCCGTCAAGAAGATGATCCCGGTCGACCGATCAACCTCGGTGAAAGGGCTTTGCCACACCGGGAACTACCGTCTCTGCTCCGCCTTCCGGGAGATCGACGGCCACAAAAGCGCCGCGGATACCGTACGGGGGTTTTCGCTCCGCCCCGACTACTACTACCATCCCCAGCACCTGTGGGTTTCCCCGGGGAAAGAGGCAGAGGCCGAGACAAGGGTGGGAATCGACGATTTTACGCAGCGGCTCGTCGGGAAGATCGACCGCGTTTCCCTCCCCCCGGAAGGATCCCACGTGAGGGAAAACAACGTCTGCTTCCTTCTCCACTCCGGCGACAGGAGGGCCCGCATGGTGGCGCCGGGGGACGGTATCGTCGGGACGATCAACAGGAAAGTGGTCGACGAGCCGGCAACGATCAACCGCGACCCGTACGAAGAGGGGTGGATATTCTCCCTGCACCTTGCCGGGGATTGGATCCCCCGCATGTACCACGGAAGCGTCGCGAAGCAGTGGCTCGAATGGGAGGCGGAGAGGCTCCACCGGCTGTTCAGCAGCGACCTGGGGATCACTGCGACAGACGGGGGAGAGACTCTCCCGGACATCAGCCGCCGATTGAACGAGGCGCAATGGAGCAGGATCGTCGCCCTGTTCCTCGGATAGGGAGGTGATGAAAATGGTGCTCATTCTCGTACTTTCAACGATCGCCGCCTTCCTCCTCATCGAACTCGCGTACCGGATGTGGAGCCGAAGGGCGGAAGAGAAGGCCGGCGAGGCCGTTCCGGCGATGCGGACCGCCCTCCTGCCGGTTGCGTTGCCCGAGTTCCGTCTTCCGGGAGGATTCTTCTACCACAGCGGGCATACGTGGGCCCACCTCACGCCGTCGGGCGAGGCGCAGATCGGCCTCGACGACTTCGCGCAGGGCGTCCTCGGGAGAATCGACCGGATCGAGCTCCCGCGGCCCGGCACGGTGCTGCGGCAGGGCGAGAAGGCGTTCTCCGTGGTCCAGGGAAAGAAGAAGATCGACTTCGTCTCCCCCGTCGACGGGATCGTCAACGCCGCGAACGACGACGTGAACGCGGACACCGGAAAGGTCAAGGTGGACCCGTACCAGGCGTCCTGGCTTCTCACCTTGATGCCGACCAATATCACGCAGAACATCAAGAAGCTCAGGATCGCGAGGGATGCGGCGAACTGGCTCGAACGGGAACTCATGGTCTTCCTCGAGTTCATCACGCTCCACCAGGCAACGCCGGCGGAAGTGGGGATCACGATGCAGGACGGAGGACACGTGATCGAGGGCGTCATGGAAAAGATCGACGGGGAGCTCCTGCAGCTCCTGGTGCGCAAGTTCTTCCGGTAGGGGCCCCGGCCGAACGGGGCCCCATAACGACAGGAGGCAAACCGATGAGTGTGAACCGACGGGATTTCCTGAAACTTGCCGGCCTGACGGGCTGCAGCCTGGTTGCAGGCGCTCCCCGGCGGTCGGAGGCGGCTGTAAAAAGCATCGAGTTCTACGGGTTGCTGATCGATACGACGAAATGCATCGGCTGCCGCAGCTGCGAGGAGGCGTGCAACGAGCAGAACGGGTTGCCCGAGCCGGAGGTCTCCTTCTCGAGCGACAGCGTCTTCGAGAAGAAACGGGACACCTCCCCCGGGGCCTACACCGTCCTCAACCGGTTCCCGAACGAAAAGGACCCCGACAATCCCGTCTTCGTGCGGAAACAGTGCCTGCACTGCTGCCAGCCTGCCTGTGCCACGGCATGCCTGACCAAAGCGATGGAGAAAACCGTGGAAGGGCCGGTCATCTACAACAAGGATCGATGCATGGGGTGCCGGTACTGCATGATCGCCTGCCCCCACGACATCCCGAAGTTCGAGTACGAAAGCGCCTTCCCGTTTATCCGGAAGTGCATCTTCTGCTACGACCGGCTGAAAACCGGGGAGCGGCCCGCCTGCGTGGAGGCATGCCCCGAGAACGCCACCATCTTCGGGACGAGAAGGGAACTGCTGGAGATCGCGAGAACCCGGATCTACGAGAACCCCGACAAGTACGACCACCACGTCTACGGGGAGCACGAGGTAGGGGGCAGCGGAACCATGTACCTCTCCGCCGTTCCGTTCGAGAAGCTGGGTTTTCGGACCGACCTGGGGACGACGCCCTACCCGGAGCACACGTCGGGCTTCCTGTACGGCGTCCCCCTGATATTCGTTTTGTGGCCGTCCCTTCTCATCGGCCTCAACTACCTTGCCGAGGACAGAAACAAGGAGAAAACCCATGAAGAGGAAGAGTAACGACATGGGAAGGGCGCGGAAAGCCCTTCATGGCGTCCGCGAATTCGCGCGGTTCCTCGCTTCCGAGATGAAGCCGAAGGGGAAGATCTGGACCCCCTTCAACGTCATCACGGGTACGATCATCGTGGTCGGGATCGCCCTGATCGCGATCCGGTTCTCCAAGGGGCTCGGGGCCGTCACGAACCTCTCCCAGGACTACCCGTGGGGGATCTGGATCGGGTTCGACGTGATCACCGGCGTGGCGTTCGCCGGGGGGGCCTACGTGCTGACGTTCGTCGTTCACATCATGAAATTCGAGAAGTACGAGCCGATCGTCCGGGTGACGGTCCTGAACGGCTTTCTCGCGTACGTGTTCTACGCAGGAGCGCTGCTCCTCGACCTGGGGCGTCCCTGGAACGTCGTCAACCCGATCATCGGCAACGCGTTCGGCCTAAGCTCGGTTCTGTTCCTGGTGGCCTGGCACTTCCTCCTGTACATGATCTGCGAGTTCATCGAGTTCTCCCCGGCCATCGCCGAGTGGCTGAACTGGGAAAAGGCCCGCCGGGTCGTGGAGAAGATGACGATCGGCGCGGTCATCTTCGGCATCACCCTCTCCACGCTCCACCAGTCCGGGCTGGGGGCCCTCTTCCTTCTGGCGCCCGCCAAGATCCATCCGCTTTGGTATTCGCACTACATCCCGGTCCTGTTCTTCGTGTCGAGCATCTTCGCGGGCCTGTCGATGGTGATCATCGAGAGCACCTTCACCCACAAGATCTTCCATCACCGGATCGGAAGCAGACTGCGCGCCTCCCACGACGATATCCTCCTCGGTCTCGCCAAGGGGTGCATCGGCGCGCTGTTCGCCTACCTGTTCCTGAAGGTCATCGAGCTGGTCCACAGCGGACACTGGGACCTGCTCGCCACGCCGATGGGAACATGGTACCTGGTGGAGGTCCTGGGATTCGTGGTGCTCCCGATCTTCCTGTTCGGCGCCGCGATTCAAAGGCGCAGCGTGAAGCTCGTCCAGTTCACGTCGTTCGTCACGGCGGTCGGGGTGGTCCTCAACCGGCTGAACGTCTCCGTCATCGCGTTCAAGTGGTATGCCCCGGTCCGGTACTACCCCTCCTGGATCGAGATCTGGGTGACGCTGGCCGTCATCAGCATGGAGCTTTGGGCGTTCCGGTGGGTGGTCAACAGGATGCCGGTCTTCAAGGAACACCCGGCGGCAACGGAATCCAAGGAGGAAATCAGCCCCGTAGGGGAGGTATTGAGATGGAAGGCTTCCGCTTCGTAGACATCTATGCCACGAAAGGCATCGAGTACCTCATCATCATCGGGTTCCTGGCCACGTTCGTGTTCTTCTGCCGGTACCTGTCGCTCCGGACCAAGGAGCCCGGTCCGGCCAGGGGCTCTGTGGAACACGTCGAGTGGTTCCGGGTCCCCGGAGAATTCCACTTCCACCAGGGGCACGGCTGGGTGAAGACCGGGGAGGAGAACGTCGCCCGGGTGGGGATCGACGACTTCGCCCAGAAACTCGTCGGGAGGGTCTACGCCATCGACCTGCCTCCCGTCGGGTCGCGGCTTTCCCAGGGGGAAAAGGGATGGGTCCTTACCGCGGATTCCCGGACCATCCCCATGCTCTCCCCGATCGACGGCGAGATCGTCGCCGTCAACAAGGAGGCCCTGCGGTCCCCGGAAATCGTCAACGAGGACCCGTTCGGAAAGGGCTGGCTGCTCATGGTCCGCCCCGAGAGGCTCGCGGCGAACCGGACGGGCCTGCTTTCGGGACGGCTCGCAAGACGGTGGATGGAGGAGACCCTCCACGGCCTTCGCCTCACGATGGGGGGGAATCTGGGACCTCTCTACCAGGACGGCGGATCCACGCTTCCCGTGCATCAGGACGGGGGGTCCCCCGTCCGGGGGATCGCCCGGGCGCTGTACGGAGAAGACTGGGTAAGGAAGGTTTCGGAGCACTTTCACACGGACGGCATGGCCTGATGCCTTAGCACGGAACGTTATTCCGGGGTCGCCACGGATCACCCCCTTGATCGATCATCCTTGCCGGGGCGGCCCCTTCCTCTACTTCTCCCACGTCCTGGCGGATGGCCACTGCGATACGTGTTCCCGGTCCTGTTCCGTCTTATCGAAGATCAGGCGAAGTCCCTCATGGGCCGGGTGGCGGATGTCGAGAGTGTAATACCGGTACTTCCCATGGGCCTGACCGCGGATGATCCCCATTTCCTCCAGTTTTTTCAACTCCCGGTGAACGCATTTCATATCGGTTCCCGTATGTCGGGAAATCAACCTTGGGTTCAATGGTTCTTCCGGGTAACGGAAAAAAAGAGCGAGTGTTCTGCACGAGGTTCGGGATGAGAATAGTCTCTCGACCATGACAATCGATCTTCCCCACACGCATTTGCATGTTGGACGAGATAGAAACCATGCAAAAGAGGGGCCTGCCGTGAATGACAAGAGAATACAGGGGGTGTCTACTGAAAAATTGATGGCATTTTGCCATCAATTTTCGGGAAATACCCCCCTGTATTCATGGCAGCGCGCCGCCGACGACCATCCGGATGGCGTGGTTCCCCGTGTCGGCGATGTAGACGTTCCCCCGGGAGTCGACGGCGACGGACAGCGGGTCGTTGAGTTGTGCCGAGGTGGCGGGACCTTTGTCGCCAGAGAACCCTGCCGTGCCAGTACCAGCGAAATTATGAACACGATTACTTGGTCGTAAAATCTTTACCCCTTGGTAGTCTTTTTCTCTCAATAAGAAATTCCCGTATACCTTGTCAAATTCATTGAAAATAGGGAGGATTGGTGTCATCGAAAGTGGATCCATGCCATCCGAAAACGGAATAACTATAGTGCTTCCTACTTTTGTATAGATATTTTTTGTGGCCACAGCAACGAATTTGATTTTGTTGTTATCCCTGTCACAGAAAAACACGGACAACCCCGAGGGATCGGTCGTAACGCTTGCCGGGTACCGGAGCGGATAGAAGTCCTTGTCCGCGCCTTCCTGGGTCTGGGCGGGCGTGTTGTCCGCCACGTAATCCGACCGGACGCCGTCCTGCACAAGGTAGACCCGGTTCTCCATCCCGTTCGTGTAGTAGAACGTATTGTCGTCGACCACGGCGAGGTCGGGCTTGGCGGCGGAGTTGAAGATCCCTTTCTGGCCGTCGTACTTGATCGAGATCGCCCCGGTCGATCGGTCTATCCGGATGATCTGCTGGTCCCATGTAATAAGAAAGAGGTCGCCTGATGGCCCCGTGTCGAGGTCGTAGGCGGGGCCGATCGGGGCCGCGGCGCCGGGCTCCCCTTCCGTGAGGGATCCCGAAGGACCGCTCCCTGCGTAAGGGGCGATATACCCGTACCGGTCGATCCTGCGGATCCGGTCGAACTGGGCGGAAGAAACGTAGACTGAGTCGTCCGGCCCGACCTCGACGGCGAGCGGCTGCCCCAATAACGCATCGATCGCCAGTCCGCCGTCCCCCGAGTCCCCCGCCGTCCCCGCCCCGCCCGAAGGAGGTGCGCCGCAGGCGCGGACGATCGTTCCCTTGTCGTACATCGGAACCGTGACGGTTCGGGTCTCGCCGGGGGAGAGGGCGATGCCGTGCGCCGCGCCGCGGCCAAGAAGCGGGGCATTCGTCCCCAGGGTCAGGGCCGTGTTGTCATATTCGTCCACCTCCACCGCAATCCGGTCCCCGGGGGGGATTCCGGAGATCCTCCCGCGCCCCGCGGAACGGCTGAACCAGGCTTCGATGGGCGTCGCGATGTGGGGAGCAAGGACCCGAATCAGAATGCGGTTCTCCGGCACCTTCTCATAGGCCGGCCGAACCGGGCCGTGCGCCCGGGCGGGTGACGGTCCCGCGGCGGAACCGTCCTGCGGGTAGGTGAGCCGCACCGAGAGCGATGCGTCATCCGTTCCGGAGCATCCCGCAAGGAAAAGGACGGCAAGGATCGCCTGCCCCCACCACGGGAGACGACCGATCTTCGCTGTCACCTCCCCTTCCCCGTTTCCTTCCGTGCGGACATGGCCTGTCCCTTGCCGGACCCCAAGAGAGGATCGAGGAATTCGAGGAGTTCCCCCCGCTCGACCAGCAGGCGGTAGCGGGCCTCGAACAGGTCGAACGAGGAATTGGAGAGGTCGACCTTGGCCCGGGTCAACAGGGTCTGGGCATCCAGGATCTCGGTCGAGATCGAGAGTCCCTCCCGGTACCGGTTGTTCTGGATTCGCAGGTTCTCCTCCGCACGGGCGACCGCCGTTTCCCCGACCGCCTTCCTCTTTTCGGCCTCCTTGACGGAAAGATAAGCCCGTTTCACCGAGAGTGCGATCTCGTCGCGGAACAAGGCCAGTTCCTCTTTCCGGCGCTCCACGGTAATCAACGCCTCGCGTCTTGCCGCTTCGTCGGAAAACCCCGAGAACAGGTTGATCTTCCCCCCGATCAGCAGGGAGAAGACGCTCTTGTTCGGGTTGAACTCGTTGCTCTCGTAAGCGTATTCGCCCTGTCCGAAGAGAGTGGGGGCGAACTCCGCGCGCGCCGCGGTCACGGTCGCCTCCCCCTCGCGGATGGCGGCCCCCTGCGCCTTGAGCTCGGGGCGCTTTTCCATGGCGACGCGCAGGCTTTCGGCAAGCGGCGGCGGCTCTCCCTCCGGGACGGGGAAATCGCCCGGTTCCGGTCCGACGGCCATCTCCCCGGAAAACCCCATCCGGAGGGCAAGGCGCGACTGCGACAGTTCCACCCGGTTTTCCGCCGTGATCAGCTGTGCCTCCTCGTTGGCGACCTGCACGTCGGCAGCCAGCACGTCGTTGCGAGCCACCACTCCCAGGTCGTAAAGATCCCCCGCCACCTTCCGGAGTTCCCTCGCCGTCGCGAGCGACTCCTCCGCGACGCTTCGGAGCTCTTCGGCGCGCCGGGCGGCCAGGAAGGCGGAGATCACCTCGAAGGCGATACGCTCCCGGGTTCGTTCGGCACCCCTAACCGCTGCGTCGACCCTCGCCTCCGCCCCGGACACCCGGGCGCCGGTTTTCCCGAAATCGAAGATCGTCTGTTCGGCGGTGACCCGGGCGTGCAGGACGCCCTGGTCGGCGATCTGGGTCTCCCTTCCCTGCAGGAAGATGGCGGGCGGTTCGGAGAGAGACGTGTAGTCCCCCGAGGCGTCGAGGCGCGGGAGACGCGCGGCGGCGGCCCTCGTCCTTCCCTGCTCCGCGATCTCCACGGATTTCTCGGCAATCCGCCCTTCCCGCGAGTGGGACAGGGCGTGCCGCACCGCTTCGAACAGGGAAACGGAAGAGGGAACCGGGAGATCCTCCCCCGGTGCTGCCTTGCCCCCGGCAGCGACAGCCGGAACCAGGAGCGCGACGGCGAGGATTGCCGGGATCATCCGCATGCGCAATAGGATATTCCCACCGCTCCGGGAAAAAAAGGGGCAATCTCCCGGCCGAAGCGGGGAAAACGGGCGGAACCCCCAAAGGGGGCCCGCCCGCTCACCGGGATCGTCGGTCTTAACAGTCGAAATAGAGGAAGAACTCGTGCGGATGCGGTCGCATTTTCGTCGGATTGACCTCGGCGTCCATCTTGTACTCGATCCACTTCTCGATCACGTCTGCTGTGAAGACGTCGCCCTTGAGGAGAAAGTCGTGATCCGACTCCAGGGCCTTGAGGGATTCATCGAGCGAGCCGGGCGTGGTCGGAACCCCGGCGAGCTCCTCCGGGGAGAGCGCGTAGATGTCCTTGTCCAGCGGTTCCCCCGGGTTGATCTTGTTCTGGATTCCGTCCAGCCCGGCCATGAGCATCGCCCCGAAGGCGAGATATCCGTTGCAGGACGGGTCAGGAGTCCGGAACTCGATCCTCTTTGCCTTCGGCGAGGGCGAGTACATCGGAATCCGCACGGCAGCGGACCGGTTCCGGCTCGAGTACGCCAGATTCACCGGCGCCTCGAATCCGGGGACGAGCCGTTTGTAGGAGTTGGTCGTCGGGTTGGAGAAGGCGCAGATGGCGGACGCGTGCTTCAGGATTCCGCCGATGTAGTGCAGGGCCATCTTGGACAGGCCTCCGTACTCCTCCCCGGCAAAGAGCGGTTTGCCTCCCTTCCACAGCGACTGGTGCGTATGCATCCCGCTCCCGTTGTCTTCGAACAGGGGCTTGGCCATGAAGGTGACGGTTTTTCCGAATTTCCTCGCAACGTTCTTGACGATGTACTTGTACCACTGCAGCGCGTCGGCGCACTTGACCAGCGTGTCGAACCGAAGGTCGATCTCCCCCTGTCCGGCCGTGGCGACCTCGTGGTGCTGCGCCTCGATTTTCATACCGACAAGTTCCATCACCCGCACCATCTCGTCGCGGACATCGTGGAGGGAGTCGGTGGGGAGGACGGGGAAGTACCCTTCCTTGTGACGCGGCTTGTAGCCGAGGTTGGGCCTCTCTTCCCGACCGGTGTTCCAGGTCCCCTCCTCGGAATCGATGAAGAAGTACCCGTAGTTGGATGCCGTGGCGTACCGGATGTCGTCGAAGATGAAGAACTCCGCTTCCGGACCGAAGTACGCGGCATCGGCGATCCCGATGGATTTCATGTACGCCTCGGCCTTCCGGGCGATGTTCCGCGGGTCGCGCGAGTAGGCCTCCTTTGTGATCGGGTCCACGATGTTGCAGATGAGGGACAGCGTCGGTCGCGCAATGAAGGGATCGACGATGGCGGTATCGGAATCGGGAATGACGAGCATGTCGGAGGCGTGGATCGGCTGCCACCCGCGGATGCTGGACCCGTCGAACCCGAACCCTTCCTCGAAATTGTCCTCATTCAGCTCGTATATGGGAACGGCAAAGTGCTGCCAGGTCCCGATGAAATCCATGAACTTCAGGTCCACCATCTCGATCTTCTTGGTCTTGGCGAATTCCAGCGCTTCTTTCGGGGTCATGTCTCCCTCCTTGGTTTGATTGCGTCTCTTCCCGGCGGATCAGATCGCGTCCGCCCCTCGCTCGCCCGTCCGGATCCGTACCACTTCCTCCACATTCGTCACGAAGATCTTTCCGTCGCCGATCCGGCCTGTTCGCGCGGACTTCTCCACCGTTTCCACGACCTGCGGGACCAGGTCGTCGGACACGATCACCTCGAGCTTGATCTTGGGAAGAAAATCGACCACATACTCCGCTCCCCGGTAGAGCTCGGTATGCCCCTTCTGCCGACCGAAGCCCTTTACCTCCGACACGGTGATCCCCTGGATGCCGATGTCGTTCAAGGCCTCCTTGACCTCATCGAGCTTGAACGGCTTGATTATGGCCTCGACCTTCTTCATGGCTCACCTCCCATCGTGGGTTGCGGAGCAATAGGCGTACCAACGGGACAAGCGACAGGCTTTATGAGGTCATTTTCAGGGAAATTCCATTGCATTCCAGCATATTGACCCCACCCTGCCCAGGGGAGAGGTGGCGCGATTGCGCGTACGGTGATAGAATTTCTGCCCATTCCGCTGTCAGCCTGTGCCTGTTATTTGGGCACGAATACCCCGGAGGGAGGGTCCGTGGGGCAACACCTCATCGTAGACGGGTACAACCTCGCCCGGTCGGGGGCGCTTGTTCTCTCGGAAGATCCCGCCGGGCCGGAAGGACGAGGGGAACTGTGCGCCCTTCTGGCCGGGTACGCCATGGCGAAGGGATTCCGGCTGACGGTCGTCTTCGACGGCCGGGGGGCGGAAGGCCCGCATCGGAGCCGCCAATCCTTCAAGGGGGGAACCGCAGTGTTTTCCTCGCGCACGGAAAGTGCGGACGACGTGATCCGGGACCTATCCCGGGGCGCGCCCGCCGGCACGATCGTGGTCACTTCCGACAGGGGATTGGGAGGGACCCTGCGGGGGCGAGAGGCGACCGTTGTCTCCTGCGAGGAGTTCGCCGACCGCCTGGCCGCCTTCCAGAGGGAGGAAACGAAGGGGGATGCCGGCGAGGAAACGGACGACGGGCGGAGAAAGGGGAAGAAAGGGGAAGGGCGGAAAAAGAAGAAACGGGAACGCGCGCGGAACAGACTTCTGCGAAACCTCTAAGAGGGAGGGTCGTCCCCCGCGGCCCTCGGCTTCAGGGCACCGAATTTCCTCTCCTCGCCCGCCACCAGCAGCGCGATGTTGCTTCGATGGGTGTAAAACACCAGGAACGTCATCCCGAGGGAGAGGGTCACGTAGTGCCGGGACGTGGCGAGGAGCGCCATCAGCGGGGGAAGCGCCACGGCCGCACACAGGGAGGCAAGCGAAACGTACCGGGAAAAGTAGACGACGAGGGAGAAGAGGACGACGAGGATGAACGCGGTGACGGGAGAGAGGAACAGGATGATCCCCAACGCGGTGGCCGCCCCCTTCCCTCCGCGGAAATTCAGGTAGACGGGGAACACGTGACCGAGGATCACGGCCGCCCCCACGATGGCCAGCCACAGGTCCACGCGCCCCTCGAGGAAGACATTCGCGAGGCTCATGGCGAAGATCCCCTTGCCGAGGTCCAGCACCAGTGTCAGGATTCCCCCCGTCTTTCCGACGGCGCGGGCCACGTTCGTCGCACCGATGTTTCCCGAACCCACCGCCCGGAGGTCAGCTTCCGGATCGAACAGGCGGGCGACCAGGATCCCGAAAGGGACCGACCCCAGGAAGTAGGCGAACGCGACGAAAGAAGCATCCCGGATCCAGGAAGGGTTCATCACCGCTCTTTGGCCAGAAGCCCCTCGACCACTTGGACTTTACGGTCCATCCGCCACTTGCTTCCCTTTCGGATGTCCACCTTGATGCTGAGGGAGATTCGGCGGCAATCCTTCTCCAGCGCCCTCGTGCAAGCGCGGATGAGGCCGAACACATTGTCCCAATTCCCCTCCACGATGGTCCCCATCGGTGTCAGCTGGTTCCGCAGCCCGCTCCTCCGGACGATGCGGCATATCCGGGCCACATAAGGCGACAGAGACTCCCCCTTGCCGACGGGGACCAGGGTAAATTCGGCGATGACCATGTCGTTTCCTCCCGGTGGATGATTCGGACCACCCGGTCAGGTCTCCTCGACCTCCTCTTCGGTGGTCCAGGCCACGCCGGATTCGAACGCGGCCCGCTTCACGGCTTCGGCAACCGCCCGGTGCATCTCCATGTCGAGAAGGGAAGGAACCAGTTCCCCCTCATGGGCGAACGAGCCGATGGCCTTCGCCGCTGCGATCTTCATCCGGTTGTTGATCTTGCGGGCCCTCGCGTCGAGCGCTCCCCGGAACACGCCGGGGAAGGCAAGGGCGTTGTTCACCCCCCTCCCGTCGGCCGCAAAGGCGGCGCCGGCGGCGCGCGCGTCCTCAACGGATATCTCCGGGTTGGGGTTGGTCAGGGCCAGGATCGCCTGTCCTTTCTTGACCATCTCCTTCTTGATGAGGTTCGGCACGCCGGTCGTGCTGATGACAATGTCGGAGGCGCTCATGACCTCCGGCAGCGACATCGGATGTCCTCCGATCTGGGCGAAGATATCCATCGCCTTCTGGTTGATGTCGGTCCCCAGCAGCTTCCTGACTCCGTACGCCTTGAGGAGCTTCGAGATCCCCATCCCCGCCGCGCCGAGGCCCACCAGCCCGACGATGTCGTTCTTCACCAGCATGCCGACGTACCTGCTTGCGTTGAGAAGGGACGCCAGAACCACAACGGAGGTGCCGTGCTGGTCGTCGTGCATCACCGGAATATCCAGCATGGCGGAAAGCCGGTCCTCGATCTCGAAGCACTCGGGCGCCTTGATGTCCTCGAGCTTGATGGCGCCGAAGGTGGGGGATATGGCCGCGACGGTCCGTATGATCTCCTCGGGATCTTTCGACTGGATGAGGATCGGGACGCCGTTGACTCCGACGAGCGTGTCGAACAGGGCCGCCTTGCCTTCCATGACGGGCATTCCCGCGACCGCCCCGATGTCCCCCAGGCCCAGGATGGCCGTCCCGTTGGTGACGATCGCGACCGTGTTGTAGATCGCGGTGTAGTCGTGCGCCTTATCGGGTTTTTCGCGGATCACCCGGCACACTTTCGCCACGCCGGGAGTGTAGATCTTCCGGACCGTCGTGATCCCGTCGATCTCCATCGTCGCCTTGACGCGTATCTTCCCGCCGCGGTGGATCTCGAGAACCGGGTCGATGACGTCGGAAATGATGACGCCCTCGATTTTCCCGACCTCCTCGAGCAACGCCTGGAGATGGGCCTCGTCGTCCACGTACACGGTGATATCGCGGGTGTTGTACTTGAGCCCGACCCCGATGAGCCGGATGTCTCCCATCGTGGCATTCGCCTTCCCGATGGCCGTTGCTACCTTGCCCATGTACCCCGGCTTGTCGAGGATAAGCAGGCGGATCTTCTTTACTTCCTTGTCGATTCCCTTTTCGATCTGCATGGACGCATCTTATATTCTCGTCTCGATTTTTGTCAAACAAATCGGAAAAAAGGTAAAATACCGCGCATGATTCTGGATTGCGCCGCCTGCTCTTCGCAGAATTTCGTCTCGGAGGAGCGGCGATCGGCGCGGGATATCCCCCCGCGATGCTGGAAATGCGGAGAGATCCTTCCCCTTTCCGGTGAAACTGTTCCTGCGCAGGGGGAATCGAAGAAACGCACCGGGAAGGAAGACACCCCAGGGAGACGAGGAAATGCCTAAGATTCGCGTCGCGGTGGCCGGCGTCGGAAACTGCGCAAGCGCGCTGCTTCAGGGAATCGAATATTACCGCAACGCGGGGGAATCCTCCGGAACCGACATCTCCGGACTGATGACCCTCGACATCGGCGGGTACCGCCCCGGCGACGTCGAAATCGTCGCCGCGTTCGACATCGATCGAAGGAAGGTCGGACGCCCCGTGGGGGAGGCGATCTTCTCGCCCCCCAACAGTACCCCGAAATTCGTCGACACGGTCCCTGAGACGGGGGCGATCGTGCGGATGGCGCCGGTGCTGGACGGCGTCGCCGCCCACATGCGCGAGTACCCGGAGGACCGCACGTTCGTTCCTTCCGGCGAGACGCCGTGCGACGTGGAGACGGTGCTGCGGGATTCCGGCGCGGAAATCCTGATCAACTACCTTCCCGTCGGCTCGGAAGAAGCCACGCGGTTCTATGCGGAGTCCTGTCTTTCCACCGGAGTAAGCCTGGTGAACTGCATCCCGTCGTTCATCGCCTCCGACCCGGAGTGGGCAGCCCGGTTCCGCAGCAGGGAAATCCCGATCATCGGGGACGACATCAAGTCGCAGCTCGGCGCCACGATCGTCCACCGGGCCCTGGCCCGCCTCTTCTCCGAACGGGGGATCACGGTGCGGCAAACCTACCAGCTGAACACGGGCGGGAACACCGATTTCCTGAATATGCTGAGCCGGAACCGGCTGCGTTCCAAGAAGATCTCGAAGACGGAGGCGGTGACCTCGGCGATCCCCCACGGGATCGCGAAGGACAAGATCCACATCGGTCCATCGGACTATGTTCCCTGGCAGAAAGACAACAAGCTCTGCTTCCTGCGGATCGAGGGGGAGGGATTCGGGGGGCTTCCGATCGAACTGGAACTTCGCCTCTCGGTGACCGACTCCCCCAACAGCGCAGGGGTGGGGATCGACGCCATCCGGTTCTGCCGCCTCGGGCGGGATATGGAACTCGCGGGCCCGCTCATGGCCCCGTCCGCCTACTTCATGAAGCACCCCGCGGTGCAGATGACGGACGACGATGCCCGGCGGGAGCTCGAGGAGTTCATCGCTGATTATCGCGCCTGGCGGCGGACGACAGAAGTCGCGCCCACGACTCGGTGCACCTTTCCCACGTAAATCGGGCCGCAATCCGTTTTCCCTCATCCGCCATCCGGTCCCTCGCCGCCGCATCGACCATCATGTCCGCCATCGCGTCGGCAAGCCCACGGGGGTTGCGCGGGGAATAGGCCATCCCCCCCCCCTCCCGTACTATTGTTTGCCCCCAATGGCCGTCCCGGGGGACGATCACGGGCACTCCGGCGGCCATCGCCTCCAGCGGGACCAGTCCGAAGGACTCGTACGCCGAGGGGCTGAGCACCGCGTCCGCCGCGGAAAGAAGGGCGGGCATCCTCGCGTGGGGAACCGGCCCGGTGAAGATCACTCCTGCGGGAACGCCGTCCGCGGGAGGATTTTGCCCTGCGATGAGCAGAAGCGCCTCCCGGTCCCTTTTCCCCCGAATCGCCGGAAGCGCCTCCACTGCGGCGAGAATGTTCTTCCCTGCTTCCGGTCGGGCGGCCAGCAGGAAGAGGAACGCCCCGGGGGAGATGCCGAATGCCCGCCTGCTCTCCTCTCGCGGCGGCGGGCGGCGAAACGAGTCGTCCACTCCCGGGGGGATCACCACTCCCTTTCCGTCCACCCCCGGGAGGATCCCCGCCGTCGCGGCGAGGTCGTGGTCCGAGAGAAATACCACCCGGTACGCTCCCCGGGCGATCCGTTCTTCGGCGTCCCTCCTCGCGATCGAGAGCGCGTCCGGACGGGTTCCCGCAGGCATCGGTTTGCGGGCCTCCACCGTGTGGAACGCGAAGACCATCCTGTCGGAGCGCACCCGCGCTCCCGTCTCCCGGGCCGCCACCCCCGACATCCAGTAGTGCGCCGAGAGCGCATCGGGGGGGTGCGTCGTGCCCGGAGGAACTCTCCGGCGGCTACCAGGAACCGGGGGAGCGCCCGGAGGGCCCCCTCCCGGCTCACCGGCTCCTCCCACCCGCAAGGGAGATGGTACACGCGGACCCCGCGGTATGGACGGGTCATCGTAACCCGCTCCCCTTTTCCCCTCGTCAGGACGTCCGTCTCGATCCCCCTGTGGGAAAGCCCGGAAAGGAGACCGCGCAGGAAGATGTTCATCCCCCCGGCAAGGCCGGTGCCGGGCTCCTCCAAAGGACAGGTGTGATAGGAAAAAAGCAGGTGCTTCACGATGCGCGGATGATCGCCCGGTATACGATCCGGTCCCTTCCCCCGAGGTCGTACTTGTACCGCTCCCTCCCGCGGAGGAAATCGTATTCGCGATACCCCTGCCGGATCGCATCCTCGATGCAGCGCGCCAGCAGTACCAGGCCGGGGCTCACCTCCCGGTAGTTCGGATCGAACCCGGAGTTGTACAGGAGAATGGCGCCGTTCCACTCGATCTGAAGCGCGGACGCCATGACTGCGCCCTCCCCGGAGAGAAACACCAGACGCAGCCGTCCGGTGGACAGGAAGCCTTCGGCCATATCGCGGAAGAACCCCGCCATCCTGTCGTCCATGAACTCCGCCTTTCCCGTATGGCTCAGCCGGTGGAGGGCGATAAACGAAGGGAAGTCCTGTTCGAACTCTTCCCTCGTCCGGGTCACGCGAAAGGACAGCCCCGGCGCCGCGGCCGAAGCCCTCCGGATCTTCCTGCGCAGCTCGTGCCGCTCCTTCGTCCCCAGCAGGCGGAAGTACTCTTCGAAGGAGGAAGGAAGGGGGACATACGGGGACCGGTCCATCTCCTCGAGCCGGAAGGAGTAGCCGAACTCGGCGCACACGCGGGGCAGGCAGGCGATCGAAGGAGACCCATCGACGAGATTCGGCAGCAGAAGGGGACGGGAGGAGAGAAGGTCCCGCGAGCGGGAAAGGAACTCGGACCAGAACCCGGCTTCGCCGCCGGAGACGACAACGGCGTCCAGCGAATCGGACACCTGCTCCCCCCCGAGAAGCTCCCACCCCGCTTCGTCGTCGCACAGGCAGAGGAACAGGAACCCGGCGATCTCCCCGTTTCGTACCCACCGGTAGATGCGCTTGCTGTGGCCGGAAGCGAACGTCCTCGCCCACGGAGCCAGAAAATGCCGGGAGAGAAAGGGGGAGGGGCGGAAGGAGCGGGAGAGGACGAAATCCCACTCCCCCCCGGAAATGTCCTCCATCCGGTCTGTCCAGGAAAGTCCCATCCGTTACCGATGGCGGCGGACGATCACGCTCACTTCCCTCCCCCTCCCGATTTCGGGGGGGATTCCCAACCCGGAAGGACCCCGGCCGCAACCAGCCTGCGCACCGTCTCTTCGGCCAATGCGTTGGCCGCACCGTTGACCGCGTCCCGGACCCCTTCGGGAGTGACGAAAAGCGGGTCCTGCGTCCAGTAATCCGAAACAACGGTGCTGTTCCAGTTCGGCGAAGCGCTCCCCCCCGTCCCGTACACCGTAAGGGTTACGGAGGCCGCCGATTCGACCTTGATTTTCAGGGACCCCGATTTCCTGGTCTCCACGCGGAACTTGTCGACGCTGCCCCACACCCGGGCGATCGCGTCCGCGGGAACCTCCGCTCCGGAGGAGACGCGCACGGCGCGAAACCCCTTCTCGTTCAACACGCCGGCAATCAGGTCCGGCATCGCCTTCCCCGGATCCCCCTTCCAGACGATCGCCCGAGCATGATCGAAATCGCGGCCGATCTCGTGCGGGGGGACGCCCGCGAAGGTAAAGTCGAGGACGGCAACCGCGGGGCCGGTCGCGGTCGTCCGCGCTGCCCCCCTTGTTTCGGGGCGCGCGAGATCCCCCGGCAGGGTCAGCACCCTACTGGTCACGCAACCGGAACCCCCGACCAACACGGCAAGTGCAAGAAATATCCGGACGACGCGGAATCTGTTCACCTTGAAGTCCCCCTTCTCGGATCATTCATCATCGGTATTTTCCCCCTCCTAGGGTACTACGTTACGACTCCGCCGTGGTCAAACGTCCTTTTCGGGACCCCTTGACTTGAAATGACCTTCCGCGTTGCCGTATCGTGGATTGTCCCGAAGGCGGACGGCGAAGGAGAGATCATGCCCACATCCCCGGAGATCCGCGAGGCGATACGGCAGGGATCCTGGATCCGGAAGATGTTCGAGGAAGGCGCCCGGCTGAAAGCCGCGAAGGGGGCGGACAACGTGTTCGATTTCAGCCTGGGGAACCCTTACGGGGCACCTCCCGACGAACTCCTGGAGGAAATGCGGACGCTCTTGGCAGCTCCCCCCGACGATCTGCACCGGTACATGCCGAACGCCGGATTCCCGGACGTACGGAAGACGATTGCGGCATCCCTCACGCGCACGATCGGCCTTCCTTTCACCGGAGACCTCGTGATCATGACCACGGGAGCCGCAGGGGCGCTGAACGTGGCCCTGCAGGCGATCCTCTCGCCGGGAGACGAGGTCATCGTCATCGCTCCGTATTTCGCGGAGTATCTTTTCTATCTCCGGACCGTCGGCGGTGTCCCGGTCGTGGCGGAGTCCTCGGGGGAGTTCCAGCTGGACATGAAGGCGATCCGGGCAGCGCTTACCGACAAGACCAAGGCCATAATCCTCAACACGCCCAACAATCCGTCGGGAGCCGTCTATCCCCGGGACGCCCTTCTCGCGCTCGATGCGGTGCTCGGCGAGCGGGAGAAGCGGTCGGGAAATCCCGTCTATGTCCTCTCCGACGAGCCGTACCGGAAGATCGTGTACCCGGGGTACGCCTTCTTCCCCCCGGCGTCCGCCCTGCGGAACACCCTCATCGCCTACTCCCACTCCAAGGACCTCAACGTCCCCGGGGAGAGGATCGGGTACCTTGCCGTAAGCCCTCGGGCCGCGGACGCCGGGGAGATATCCGACGCATGCGTTTTCTGCAACCGGGTGCTCGGATTCGTCAACGCCCCTTCGCTCATGCAGCGGGCCGTGGCCGTGGTCCAGGACCTTGAGCCGGACTTTCCCGTGTATCGGGCGAACCGGGACGTCCTCGTCGCGGCCCTCGCGGAATCCGGTTTCTCCGTCGTCCCGCCCGGAGGGGCCTTTTACCTGTTTCCGCGGTCCCCCTCCGGGGACGAAATGGAGTTCGTCGCGGCGGCCCGGGAGGAGAACATCCTCGTGGTCCCGGGGCGCGGCTTCGGACGGGGAGGACATTTCCGGGTCGCCTTCTGCGTCTCCCCCGACACCGTTGCCAGGTCTCTTCCCGGCTGGAAACGGCTCGGCGAAAGGTTTTTTCCGGCGCGCAGGCCAGGAGCAGCCCGATGAAAATACCGTTTCGCAGAAACGTCGCAAGGATGCAGGGGTATGTTCCCGGGGAGCAGCCCCAGGAAGGGGAATTCATCAAACTCAACACGAACGAGAATCCCTATCCCCCTTCCCCGGCGGTGCGGAAGGCCCTCCTCGCGGAGGCGAACGCATCGCTCCGCCTGTATCCGGATCCGGATGCAACAAGACTCCGGCGGCAGGCCGCGCTGACGTACGGGTTCGATCTCTCCCGGGTGATCGCGGGGAACGGCTCGGACGACCTGCTTGCGACGATCGCCCGGGCCCTTGTCGGAGAAGGGGACACGCTGTGCTGTCCGACCCCGACGTACACGCTCTATGACACGCTGGTCAAAATCCAGGGAGGCAAAGTCGCGGCCATCCCCTACCCCGCGGACTACTCCCTTCCGGCGGGACTTGCCGGAAGGCGCGCGAAGGTCACGATCGTCGCCAGTCCCAACTCCCCCTCGGGAACGTCGATCCCGACGGCCGCGCTGGCCGACCTTGCCGACCGGGTGGCGGGTATACTCGTCATCGACGAGGCCTACGCGGACTTCGCCGAGGAGACCGCCCTGTCCCTCGCCCGGGAGAAGGAGAACGTGATCGTGCTTCGCACATTGTCCAAATCGTTCTCCCTGGCCGGGATGCGCGTCGGTCTCGGCTTCGCCCCGCCTGCGATCCTCGCCGGCCTGAACAAGGTGCGGGACTCCTACAACCTCGATCGTCTGGCCATCGCGGCCGGGGAAGCCGCTCTTAAGGACATCGGCTGGATGGAGAAAAACATCGCGAAGATACGCAAGACGCGGGCGACCCTTCTCTCCGCGCTTCCGTCGCTCGGGTTCTCCCCCTTCCCCTCGCAGGGCAACTTCGTGCTCGCGAAACGCTCCCGGGGAAGGTCGGCAAAGCCGGTCTACGAGGCACTCAAGCGGAAAATGATCCTCGTCCGGTACTTCGATACGCCCCGCCTCTCCGGATGCCTGCGTATCACGGTAGGCACCGATGACGAGATCGCGGCGCTCCTGGCGGCGATGGAAACGATGCTATAGCGTGATCGACCAGTTCCCGTTGGAGGGGGAGTTGATCCAGGAGGCGACGGCCCCGTCGGCGCGGAGCCGGAGGACCTGGAAGCAGTACTCGACGACGCTCCCCGAAGGACCGAACACGAACCCCTCGAATGTTCGCGGACGGGGATGGCTCGCAATGGCTGCCGACCTCGCTCGCAGATATGCATCCCGGTCGCCGGAATGGAAGTATTCGGACGCCCGGAATCCCGCGGACGCATAGTTCTTGACTTCCATCGCGACGAGGTTGTGGGCGGCCCAGGACCGGTCTCCCCACAGGGCGCGTGCGCAGACGATGTCCCCCTCTTCGTCCCGAACCGTGATCCTCGCGCAATTGATCTTGTCGGCAACGGGAACGGTCCCTCCGGCAGGGACATGGTACAGGAAGAACGGCATCGGGCGGTTTTTCAGGACCGACAAGGCCTCGGGAACCTCCACCACCGGGGCGGCGCCCTCCACGATCGGCACCCGCGCGCAGCACAGGGCGGGAGAAGGCTTCTTCCGCATCGCGCCGAACCCGTACCGGACCGTTCCGGAACGCGGCTCGTCCGGCCGGAGGGGCAACGCGAGGCGGAACCACCCCCGGCCCGGGGCCGGCGGAACGTTCCCCGTTCCTTCCTCCTCGATCACGCTCACGTCGTCGTCGGTAGAGGGTCCCGGGAGAAGAACCTCGTACGGCGGCGAGAACCACTCTCTCCCTTTCCCCACCGTCGAGAAGAAGTAGCGCACCCGAAGGCGCCCATCGCCTTGCGGACGGGGGAGAAACAGGTGCCCGTGGCGGGTTCCGGGGACCCCCGACGATGTCATCACGACGGTGGAACGGGCAAGAACGATATCGGGGGAGTTCTCCGGAAACGCCGCGTAGTGGATCAGGGCGAGTTCGGGCCGGTCGGGGCCATCATGGAACAAGCGGCGCAATATGTACATTGCCACCCTCCCTTCGCCGGGCTCGCCCGCTCAGGTTCCCCGGCGCCGATCGTTCGGTTTCGCCTTCCCTCTTGTTATATATCACAATCACTCGTACCCGAGCCGGGCAAGGTCCTCCTCGTCCATCCCGAAATAGTGCCCGATTTCGTGCAGCAGGGTCGTACGAATCTGGCGGGCAAGCTCCACGGGATCCCGGAAATCCTTCATGAGGGGGCCGCGATAGACGGAGATCCTGTCGGGCAGGTTCCCGGAGTCCAGCACGGACCGTTCGGGCAGCGGGATGCCGTGATAGAACCCGTAAAGAGTCTCCCCCGGAGGCAGGTCGAGCTCGTCGAGAAGCCAGTCCGGGGGCCGGTCCTCCACCACGATCGCCACGTTCCGGAGCGACTCGCGAAACATCCCGGGAAGGTCGTCGAGGGCCTGCCGGAGAACGTTATCGAAATCGGCCGCGGATGTCGATCGCCTCATCGCGCGTTCCATGCTGTTTTCTGATTTCCTATAATGGAGATTGTATCCCAGATATCGACGGGATGCAGGGGAAAGCGAGGGGTTACCCGGAACCGTCCCGGGAGCGTATCCTGCGGACGGCGTTTTCTATCATCTTTTCGGCCACCTTCATCGGTTTCACGCGGTAGGTCCCTTTCTCCACCTTTTCCTTGAGGAGTTTCAGCCGTTTCCGGCGGATCGACGTCTTTTTGTCGATACCCGATCCGTTCCCCTTTTTCCTGCTTGCACCCGGTCTGTTCACGGAATAGCTCCCCGAGATGGCATCCGCATGAGAATCGTATCGACCCTTTTCCGAAAAAACTTTACCGGCCCCGCAACATTGACCTTTCGTCCCGCGGCGGCCGGAGGGTAAAATTACCTCCATGAAAAAAACCCTCCTCATAGTAGAAGATGACGAAAATATCCTCCAGCTTCTTCTGAACGTCTTTTCCCGCCCGGATCTGGAACTCCACCCAGCCCGCTCCGGGGCGGAGGCGATGGGCCTTATCGACCGGCACGAAATGGATGTCGTTCTCACGGACCTCGTCATGCCGGAGGGGGACGGCCTCGAGGTCCTCACGCACGCGAAGAAGTCCCTCGTCAACTGCGAGGTCATCCTGATGACGGGGTACGGAACGGTGGAGAACGCCGTACATGCCATGAAACTTGGCGCGTTTCACTACATCACGAAGCCGTTCAAGGTGGTGGAAGTCGTCCATCTCGTCGACCGGGCCCTGGAAATGACGGGTGTGAAGAAGGAGAACATCCACCTGAAAAAGGAGGCCATCGGGCGCTACCAGTTCGAAAACATCATCGGGATCAGCGAGAAGATCCGGCAGATGCTTTCCCTGGTCTCGAAGGTAGCGGCCAGCGAATCGACGGTCCTCATCCTGGGGGAGAGCGGCACGGGCAAGGAGCTCATCGCCCGGGCGATACACTACAACAGCGACCGGGCGGACCGGATGCTCGCCCCCGTAAACTGCTCCGCCATCCCCGCCGACCTTCTGGAAAGCGAACTGTTCGGGCACGCACGGGGCGCCTTCACCGGTGCCCACACCGCACGGACCGGCAATTTCGAAGCGGCCCATCGAGGTACGATATTTCTGGACGAGATCGGGGAGATGAGCCCGCCCCTCCAGGCGAAAATCCTACGGGTGCTCCAGGAACAGTCGTTCACGCCGGTGGGGGGAACGAAACCGGTAAATGTGGATGTCCGCGTCATCGCGGCGACCAACAAGGATCTCGAAAAGGAAATTGCCGAGGGCCGTTTTCGCCAGGACCTCTTCTTCCGGCTCAACGTCATCCCCGTCCACGTCCCACCGTTGCGGGAACGCGTCGAGGACATCCCGGTCCTGGCCGAACATTTCATCAGAAAGTACGCCAAAGGGAGCGGGCGAAAGATCCAGGGATTTCGGGCGGATGCGATGGAAGCGATGAAGGGGCACTCCTGGCCCGGGAACGTGAGGGAACTGGAGAACCTCGTCGAGCGACTCGTCGTCCTGAAACGGGACGGATGGTTCGAGAAGAGGGACCTGCCGGCGGCGATGCTCCCCCGGAAGGACAGGGACGGAGGAAAGGGCGCCGAGATACTGCGAAACGGCGGGCTGGATTTTCGGAAAGCAAGGGAGGATTTCGAGGACGGCCTCATCCGCGAGGCCCTTACCCTTTGCGAAGGGAACAGGAACAGGGCGGCGGCCCTACTCGGACTGAAACGGACGACGCTCCTGGAAATGCTCAAGCGAAAGGGGATTCATAGCCCATAATTGTCATACGGACGTCCGGCTGCCAATTTTTTGACACCAAGAAATCGTCACTCCGCAGAACGCCCATAGAAATTCCATAACTATTTCAACAGGTTATGTCGTTTCCCCGCATGGCACGCATGTTGCTCCCTACGTGACCACCTCTTTCAGGAACGAAATCAGAAGGGAGGGACACGATGGGACGCAACATCGCTCTCCGAACCGCGGAAAAACTTCCGGTGAAACCTCCGCCTGTCCCCGACCGGGAGAACCTGGTAAACGAGTTTCTTCCGGGCATCCGATACCACGCCAGCGCATTGAAACTCCGTCTTCCGCCGAGCGTCGAGATGGACGATCTCGTAAGCTCGGGTGTCGTAGGCCTGCTGGACGCCGCCGAAAAGTTCGATTCCAAGCGCGGGATCAAGTTCAAAACGTACGCCGAGTTCCGCATCCGCGGCGCCATGCTCGACTACCTCCGCGAGATGGACTGGTTCTCCCGCGCCGCACGGCAACACGCGAACCGGCTGGAGAACGCCTACGCGCGGCTGGAAGGCATCCTGGCCCGGCCTCCCCGGGAGGAAGAAGTCGCGGCGGACCTTTCGATCTCGGTCAAGGAACTTCGGAAACAGCTTGCCCTCTATTCCGGGCTTTCCGTCTTTTCGCTGGATGAACCCCGGGACGACGAGCGCAGCGGCGCCGCCCATAGCGTCCAGAAGGTCCTAAACGAAGCCGCCAAGGACGACATGGCAAACGACGAAACCCTCCGGGACCTCAAGGAGGTGCTCGCCAAGGCGATCGACACGCTTCCGGAAAGAGAGAAGCAGCTGCTCGCGCTGTACTATTACGAAGACCTGACGATGAAGGAAATCGGCGCGATATTCAACCTGGGAGAGCCGAGGATATGCCAGCTGCACGCACAGGCCACCCTTCGGCTGCGGGGAAAACTGCACTCCCAATGGGAGAGATAGGGACCCGGGAGGGAGACATCACCCTTCCGGGAGTTTTTCCTCCCCGCTGCGCAAGCTTCCTATCCGCGCGCGGAATCTCTCGACATCCCTGACCGATTCCATGTACTTGGCCTGGGCATTGTCCAGGTGCCTTCCGAAAATGCGGAAATTATCGGCGAACCGCTCGAAGTCCTTTCCCACCCGTTCCAGCAGGTCCTGGATCTCCCGCGTCTTCTGCTCGATCTTGAATCCGCGGAACGCGAATGCGAGGGCCTGCAGGTAGGCGAAGAAGCTGTTGGGGGAGGTCGGGATCACCTGGAGGCGCAGGAGCTGCTCGTGAAGCGCCCGGTTCCGGAGCAGGAGATAGTACACCGACTCCGCGGGAACGAAGAGAAACGCGAAGTCCAGCGTCTTCGGGGGGCGAATGTATTTGGCGGCGATCGACTCGGCCTGCGTCAGCACGTCGCGGGCAAAGGCCTTCTCGTACTCCCTGCGAACCGTCTCGTCCCCCTCTCCCTCCAGAAGGGGCAAGGCGTTTGCCATGGGAAACTTGGCGTCGACGCAGACGAACTGGCTCCTGTCGGGCCGCACGAAGATCGCGGCGTCGGCCCGCTCCCCCCACTCCATCTGGTACTGCAGGTCGAACATCTCCGTGTGGGAACCGAACAGGTCGGAGAGCATCTGCGAGAGGGTCAGCTCCCCGAAGGCGCCGCGCGCCTTCGGCTGGGTGAGGAGGACGTTGAGCTGGCCGATGTCGCGCGAGAGAAGGACCATCTGCCCCGTCGCAGCCCCGAGCTCCTTAAGGTGCGACGCAACCTGGTCGAACCCCTTGACGTTCCGGTCCGCCGTCTCGGACAGCTCACGCGCCATCTCCCCGCGTATCTCGGAGAGCTTCTCCTCGATCCGCCGGGAAATGCCGTCCAGTCCCCGGAGGAAGTTTTCCGAAACCTCCTGGCGTATCCGGGCCAGCGCATCCGCCTGCCCCCGCGCAAGGTCCGAGGTGCTCGAACGCAGCGCCTCGGAGAAAGTCCTCTCCAGCCGGTCCAGCCGGTCCTGCAAGGGGGCCGTCCGCCGAAGCAGAACGACGACGAGGGTGGCGACCGCCGCAATCAGGGTGAGTACGGGGAGAAGTTCCATGGTAAGATGTCCGCCTCCGGTTCCTTACCGGAAGGGTAGCACAAGAAAAACATCCAGGGGGAGAAGTGCGGGTTTCCAGGAAACTGGCCATCTTCGGTTTCAACCTATGTGCATCCATCTTCCTCGGGCTTTGCGTATACGGATTGCTGATCTACTCCAAGGAGGGAATGCCCCCCGCCGGGTCCCTTCTTTCTTCCGCTCTGTTCGCTCTGGCCACCATCGGTTGCATCGTCGGACTCTGCTACTTCGGCAGACAGTGGGACATGCGCAACGCAGAAGAGGCACATGCCGCGAAAGAGATCGCGTCCCGCGCGGAAACGACGAAAAAACGGAAACCGCCGAAAAAAAACTGACATCCCGCCGGCTAGTGTACCGCCTCGTAAATGGCTTGAAGCACCGAGAGCGTCGATGCGCCGCGCCGGCAAGGCGCGCGACTGAGGATGGCGGGGTACACTCCTGTTTTTCTCGGCGAACAACCCAGGAGTGTACCCCTCGGCGCAAGAAGCGCAGCGAAGCGGGAGCGAGGGGCCTGTCCCCGGAAGGATCGGCAGACGAGGCGAAGCGGATGCGCCGTCAGGCCGCGAAGGACGACC
>JBFKGZ010000003.1:0-55489 GCA_041633075.1 Candidatus Deferrimicrobiaceae bacterium
AGATGCCCACCCTGTATTTCGTGGATGGGCGGGGAAGGATCGCATTTGCCGGGACGGGCCGGGTGGCGGAAGAAACGCTCGAAAAGGCCATCCGGGCCGCCCTGGCCAGATAAGGAAAACTAGCGTGGCCGGTTCGCCCCGATTCCTTCTTTTCGACCCGACGGGCGACTCATGGCCGAAGGTCACCCTTCCGCAGGTAGCGTTCGCGGGGCGGTCCAACGTCGGCAAATCGTCTCTTTTAAATGCCCTGGTGGGGCACTCGAGGCTTGCCCGCGTCGGAAAGACGCCCGGCAGGACGCGCGGGATCGCGTTTTTCGAGATCGAAGAACGATTTGTCTTCGCCGATCTTCCGGGGTACGGGTTCGCGAAGGTTTCCAAGGCGGAGCGCGAAGGGTGGAAGAAGCTCGTGGAGGGGTATTTTTCGGGCTGCCGGCTGCTGCGGAAGGTCTACGTCCTGGTGGATATCCGGAGGGGGCCGCAGGAGGACGAGGAGATGCTTGCGGAATACCTCTCTTCACACGGAATCGCGTACCGTTTCGTGGGCATGAAGGCCGACAAGGTCAAGCCGAGGGAGATCCCGGTTCTTTCCTCGCACTTCACGGGGCCGCCCTGGCTTATGCGGGGAGGGCCTCCGGTGATCGTTTCGGCCCGGACCCGGGCGGGGATCGACCTCCTCTGGCGTGATATCCGGGCGGTTTTTTCCCCTTGATTTCAACGGGGGGAAACGGTAACATTTCCTGGTTCTAAACCGGCTCAAGTCCTGCCAGGGTCACAATTTCACGTTACAGTCCGGCGGCCTCTCGGCGGGCACGGAGGATACCCGTTGTTCACAGTCACCGAAAACAAAGAGATCGCCAAGAACGTCTTCTTCCAGAAGATCCAGGCGCCCCGGATCGCGCGCAAGAGGAAGGCGGGGCAGTTCCTCGTGATCCGCAAAGGGGAGATGAGCGAACGGATCCCCTTGACGATCGTGAATTCGGACCCCGCCGAAGGGACGGTGACCATCATCTACCAGGTGGTCGGAAAATCGACCGCGGAGCTTGCCAAGGTGATGCCCGGGGAGACCCTCCAGGATGTCGTCGGTCCCCTGGGGCTGCCGACGCACATCGAGAACTTCGGCACCGTCGTCGGCATCGGCGGCGGGATCGGCGCGGCCCCCCTGCTCCCCATCGCCACGGCCATCAAGAACGCCGGGAACCGGCTGATCTCGATCGTCGGGGCGAGGACGAAGGACCTGCTCATTCTCGAGGAGGAAATGAAGGCGATCAGCGACACCCTGATCGTCACCACCGACGACGGCTCGTACGCCAAGAAGGGGTTCGTCACCACGGCCCTGCAGGAGCTGATCGACGCCGGGGAGAAGATCGGCCTGTGTATCGCCATCGGGCCGGTCCCCATGATGCGGGCGGTGGCCGATGTGACCCGGCGGCCCGAGATCAAGACGGTGGTGAGCCTGAACCCCATCATGGTGGACGCCACGGGGATGTGCGGTGCGTGCCGGGTGACCGTGGGGGGGACGACCCGGTTCGTCTGCGTCGACGGTCCGGAGTTCGACGGGCACGAGGTCGATTTCAAGGAACTGACCCTGCGAAACCGCGCCTACCTGAAGGAAGAAAAGACGGCGATGGAACGGTTTGAGCACAAGGACGGCAAGTGCGCGGGGACGAAGGCCCCGGCAGGCACTCCGGGCGCCGCGCCCGTGGCGACGGGAGGAGGAAGGTAATGGCCGACGCGAAGCCCACCCCCCGCCCCAAGCCGTTTTCCATCCCCCGGCAGCCGATGCCGGAGCAGCCCCCGGAAGTAAGGAAGGGCAACTTCCGGGAAGTCCCCTTCGGCCTCACCCCCGACCTGGCCATCATGGAGGCGACCCGCTGCATCCAGTGCAAGAACCCGGCGTGCGTCAAGGGGTGCCCGGTCAACATCAAGATCCCCGAGTTCATCGATCTCGTCCGGCAGGGGAAGTTCATCGAGGCCGCCCGGAAGATCAAGGAGGACAACACGCTTCCCGCGGTGTGCGGCCGCGTCTGCCCCCAGGAGGAGCAGTGCGAGATGCCGTGCGTCTTGAGCAAGAAGGGCGAGCCGGTCGCCATCGGCCGTCTGGAGCGGTTCGTCGCGGACTTCGAGCGGGTCACCGGCAACGTGGTGATCCCCGAGGTCGCCCCTCCCACGGGAAAGCGCATCGCGGTCGTCGGGGCCGGCCCGGCGGGCCTGACGGTTGCGGGGGACCTCGTCCAGAAGGGGCATGACGTCACCATCTTCGAGGCCCTGCACAAGCCGGGCGGCGTGCTCATGTACGGGATCCCGGAATTCCGGCTCCCGAAGGACATCGTGCAGGCGGAAGTGGATTACATCTGCAGCCTCGGCGCCAAGCTCGAGTGCGACGTCGTCATCGGGAAGACGATCACGATCGACGAACTTCTGGAGGAGGAGGGGTTCCACGCCTGCTTCATCGGGACCGGTGCGGGGCTTCCGTACTTCATGAACATCCCGGGAGAGAACCTGAACGGGATCTATTCGGCCAACGAGTACCTCACCCGCTCCAACCTGATGAAGGCCTACCTGTTCCCCGAAGCCGACACGCCGGTGTCGAAGGGAAAGCACGTAGCAGTGGTCGGCGGCGGGAACGTGGCGATGGACGCCGCCCGCACGGCCCTGCGGATGGGGGCGGAAAAGGTCTACGTCGTCTACCGGCGATCGAAGAAGGAGATGCCCGCCCGCATCGAGGAGATCCACCATGCCGAGGAGGAGGGGATCGAGTTTCACCTCCTCACCAACCCCCTACGGTTTCTCGGGAACGAGGAGGCGTGGGTCACCGAGGCCGAGTGCCAGAGAATGGAGCTGGGCGAGCCGGACGCATCGGGACGCCGTCGCCCCGTGGCCGTCAAGGGATCGGAGTTCCGCCTGGCGGTGGATATGGTTGTCATGTCGATCGGCAACGGGGCCAACCCCCTGGTCCCCGCCACCACCCCGGGTCTCGATACGAACAAGTGGGGGAACATCCTGGCCGACCAGGAGACCGGCAAGACGAGCAAGAAGGGGGTGTTCGCCGGCGGCGACATCGTCATCGGGGCC
The DNA here is from genome assembly GCA_041633075.1 of Candidatus Deferrimicrobiaceae bacterium. Classification (GTDB taxonomy): domain Bacteria; phylum Desulfobacterota; class Deferrimicrobia; order Deferrimicrobiales; family Deferrimicrobiaceae; genus CSP1-8. Next base: position 3,073 of record JBFKGZ010000003.1, read on the forward strand.
GCCACCGTCATCCTTGCCATGGGCGCGGGCCGAAAGGCGGCGGACGCGATACACGAGTATATCAAGACCGGCGTTTGGTAGCCGGCCTCCAGGGGACCATTTCCTCGGAGACCGGCGACCCTGCCGATTCCGGCGGGATCACGATAGAGGGTGCTTAGGGAAAGGGCACGGGAAACCGTGCCCTTTTTCATTGAAAGGGGTTTGCCCCGGGTCCCCGTTTATCTGCGGAGCGGACGCAGGACGGGGGTTCCGGGCGGAGCTTTTCGGGGAGAAAGGGCGAGCGCAGACTTGCCGCTGTATCGCAAGTCGAGCAACGAAGCGAGGGGCCCCCTCCGAGGGAGCGCAAACCGGGCCAAGCAATGCGCCGGCAGGGCATCTTCGCCTGTTGGGTTGGGAGAACGGAAGGAAGGTGTGCTTTTACCGCAGCATCTCGAGGAACGCCTGGATCCGGATCTTCGTCCGCCCGTCGATGGGGCCCGGCTCGTCGCCTTCCAGCGTAAGGACCGGGAGGCCGATCTCCTCCCGGAGCAGGATGTCCTCGATCTGGCGGAAGCAGAACGACTGGACGTAGTGGACGACCCCGCGCACGCCCCGCCGCGCCGTTTCCTGGCGGATGTCGGCCAGCCGCTCGAAGAAGGAGTAGGGGTAGGTGTATTCCCGGTACTGCTCGGTAAGCGTCCGCGTGGCATTGGGCATCGCGAACTGCCGCTGCACCTCGTTCAGCACCGCACGCCCCCCTGCCTCCTCGAAGAAGGCGTGCAGGCCGGTGGTGATGGGAGGGACGCCGACGAAGGCGATCGGGACCAGGTCGCGACGGGGCGGCCGCTTCCGCGCACCGGCAAGGAACGCGACGGCCTTGCGCTCGTACTCCTGCGGGTCCCCTTCGAAATCCGAGCAGTTGACCAGCCAGAAGTGGTTCTCTTCTCCGGTGACCTTCCCCTCCTCCCAGGTCAGGCGATCGATCTCGTGGGCCGCCCGGCGGACGGCGTCCAGTTTTCGTTTCCACCCTCCCGCCCGCGCGACCGTCGTTCCGAACCGACGGGCCAGTTTGCGGATCTCGAGGGAGACCGTCCGATGGTCCCGGTCATACGGGAAGGAGAAGGGGGTGATATTCACCCCCCGGTACTGGAGGACCTCCATCAGTGCCTGGGTAAAGCTGCAATCGCCCTGGGCCACGCCGATCACGTCCGTCACGCCGTGCCGTCGCACCACGCCGTAGATTCCCTTGACCCATCCGCAGCTGTTCCGGGGGAAGCCTTCGGATTCGGCGAGTCGCACATACTCGCCGGGCCTCGGGGAAACGATGAAGAGGTTGTTGAGGTCTACGGGAGTATGCCCACCGGCAAACAGGACCTCGACGGGGATCGTCGTGGTGAAGCCTATGCGCGCGATGTCAGTCTCCTCGGATGAAGAGGAAATAGATGACGACGACGATGACCAGGAAGGAGCCGATGGCGAACACCAGCAGGTTGGTGTTCATGTCGGTCTTTCCCTCGGAGAGTTGCGAATAGTGCCCGACGGCCACCAGGGCCGCTACCGCGAAGATGCTGAGTGCCACGATTCTCCACTTCATGACCAGGGAGAGCAGAAAGAGCACCCCTGCGGCGAAAATGACCCGGGGATCGGTCAAAAATTCGATGACTTGCACGTTTATCAGGAAGTCGATGAATCCCCGCATGGCGCACCCCCTTACCCAGGCGTTCGGTTGACAAGGATACGATAGCGTCTTAAGGTAGGAAAATCAAAGGATTAGGAGAGAACGTGGACCGGCCCGTCGGGGTGTTCGATTCGGGGGTGGGCGGACTGACCGTGCTCCGGGAGTTGGCGCGCTCGCTTCCCGGGGAGCGTTTCCTGTACGTCGGCGACACGGCCCGGGTTCCCTACGGGACGAAGTCCCGGGAGACCGTCACGCGGTATTCCATCGAGATCGCCAACTACCTCATCACGCAGCATGACATCAAGATGCTTGTGGCGGCGTGCAACACGGCCTCGTCGATGGCCCTTCCCGTGCTGCGGAAGATCTACAAGATCCCCGTCGTGGGGATGGTGGACCCGTGCGTGCGCCGCGTCGTCTCCCTTCCGAAACGGGACAGTATCGGGGTGATCGGAACCGCCGGCACGATCCGGTCGGGGGCATACGAAAAGGCGCTGCGCTCCGCGGTCCCCGCCGCCCGTGTCGTGAGCAGGCCGTGCCCCCTCCTCGTCGCTCTTGCCGAGGAAGGATGGGTCGACACGCCCGTGACGCGCGCCGTGATCGCCGAATACCTCGCGCCGTATCGCTCGGAACCGCCGGACGCCCTGATCCTCGGGTGCACGCACTACCCCGTGCTCAAGACCCTGATCCGGGAATTCCTGGGGGAGCCTGCGGTGCTGATCGACTCCGGGGAGGAAGCGGCGCGTGTCGTGGACATCCTCCTTGCGGACACGGGGGGGAAGCGGGAAGGCGGCAGTCCCGGTGTGTCCTTCCTGGTCACCGACGATCCGGAGCACTTCCGGAGCGTGGGCGAGTCGTTCTACGGGGCGGAGATGGACGCCGTGGAAAAGGTTATGCTCTGACCGGCGGCAACTTCCCCCTTGCATCCGGCGATGTGCGCGGGGAGGATGAAGGGAACGGCCCGCTCAGTCGAGGAACCAATCGAGAATTTAAGGAGAATGAAACGGGATGAGTTCATCGCAGTTCCGGATGCTTTCGGGGTTCAACCATAACATCAAGTACAAGGGAAAGACGTACCATATCCAGACGGAGGATGGCGGGCGGGAAAACCCGACGATCATCACCCACATCTTCCTCGGCGGAGTGATCCTGTCCGCTGTCCGCACGCCATACGACGACCTGCTCTCCCAGTCGGGCTGGGAAGTCTCCCTCCGCGAGCGGATGAAGGTGCAGCACCTCGACGAGATCCGCAAGCTCTTCTCCGGAGCCTTCGAATCCCGGGTGCAGATCGCGACGGAAAATGATTGAGGCGTTTTCCGTCGGCGCCGTCTCGCGGGGGCGGACCCTCTGGGAAGGGCTTACTCTTGCCGCGGGAAAAAGCGAGATGTGGATCGTGGCCGGCCCCCCCTCCTGCGGGAAAACCCTCCTCATGCGAATTCTCCGGGGGGAAAGGCGTCCCGATTTCGGGGATGTCGTCGTCGGGGGTGAGTCGCTGTACCGGGGCAGCCCGGAACACAACCGCCGGTTCCGCGCAGACTCCGGCGTGGTCCCGGAATCGTTTCCCCGGGAGGCCGGGAAGACGGTGGTTGACCTTTTCCGCCGGTCGGCTCTTGTCGCGGAAGGGGTGCCGGCCGCGGAACAGGAGGGGCGAATGGCGGAACTGCTCCCGCTGGTGGGGCTTTCCGGGGCGGAAGGGCAGGAGGTGTCCTCCCTGTCGGTATCGGAGCGGACCCGGGTCGAGCTCGCAGTGGAACTTTTCCGCAACCCCCGGTATCTGTTCCTCGACATGTTCCTCGCGAACGTGGGGAGCGAGTGGGCGGACAAGCTGGGCGGGCTGTTGCGCGCACTGGCCAGGGAAGAAAGGACGATCCTCATGATGGAGCGGCAGTTGCCCGAAAAATGGCAGGCGGCAATAGTCCCTACTCCCCGCTGCGCGGGGCCGTTCCTCCTTTACCGGATGGGAGGTCCGCGCCCGGTCCGCATGGCGGCGGAACCGCCGCCGGTCGAGACCCTTCCGGAGAAGACGGGGGGGTGGGGATGAGCGGCACTTCCCTTTGGTGGATCGATTGGAGTCTCCACGGCGCATCGATGCGGAAAGAGGCCGCCGGACGGTTCCTGCTCTGTTTCCTCGCCGCCCTGTATTTCCTGGCGATGCTTCTGTCCGGGGGCGTCGACCGGTTCCTCTCCGGCCAGTACACGATCACGGCCATTCTGCGCATCGGCGTCCCCGCAGAGGAGGGAGCGGGCATTGCGGCGAAAGTCGCGGTGATGGCGCCGGTCCGGGAGGCGCAATACCGGACCCCGGACGAGGCGTGGGCGGAGTTCCTGGTGGCCTACCCCGGGCTCGAGACGCTTCGCAGCGAGGGAAAGAACCCCCTTCCCGGGTACGTGGAGGTAAGGCTTCGGCGCGAACGGATGTCCGAAGAGGGGATCGCGGAGGTTCGATCGGCGCTTTCGCCTCTGTCCCAGGTGGAGAAGATCCTCTCGGGCGGAGATCTCATGCCGGGGCTGCTGCGGATGAAGCAGTGGGCCAACGCCCTGCTCTGGTCCGGTTTCGCCCTGGTGTGCGTCCTCTTCCTGGCGATCCTGGCGATGCAGGAGAGGTCCCGCACGGCAAGGCTTTTTCCCGACGTTTCCTTCCTCGCCGAAAGGGGGATTCCGGGCAGCCGGATCGCCGTGAGGCGCGCCGCCGGTGCCTTCCTTGCCGGCGGGGTCGTTGCGGTCCTGGCCACCGGCGCCTCCTTCTTCGCCCTTATTCTTGCATCCGCCCGGTTCTCCTCCATCCGCAGCGTGGTGGGACCCGCGGAGGAATTGCTCGATATGAGGTTTCTTCCCGTTGTGTGCGTCTTCCTCCTGGCCGCCTCGATCTTCCCCGGGCTGGCGTCCCTGGCCGGGTGGCGCGCAGCCTATCCGAAGGGGAGATGACGGTTTTTCCGCCGCTGGTCCGATTCGCGCTCTGCGTGGCGATGATCGCCGCCTTCCTGCTGCCGCCGGGGGTTTCCCTCGCGGACAGCACACAGGACAGGCTGCGACAGGAAAAGGCACGACTCACCGAGATGCGGAAGAAGGCGGAGGCAGCGGCGTCCGAACTCGACGAGGCTCTTCGCCGGGAGCGGACGGCGCGCAACAAGGTGGCCGACATCCGGAAACGGCTCGCGGTCCAGCGACGCCGAATCGCGCGGATCGACAAGAGGCTTTCCGCGCTCGCCCGGGATATGGACAAGGCGGAGTCCGAGGTGCGCGCCCTCGAGCATGCGCGGGCGGGGAAGCAGCGCGAGCTGGAGCAGGCGGCGGTCCAGGCGTTCCGGAAGGATAGGGAGGCGGCGAGGCTCCCCCTCGTGGAGGTGCGTGGAGAGAGGCTGCGCTACCTCATGACCCGGGTGCTCGCTTCGGAAATGCAGAAGATGGGCCGCCTTTCGGTCGAAAAGGAGAAAAAGGAGGACGCGCTATCCGGGATCGAGCGCCAGGTTCACCTGTCGAAAAAGAAGATCTCCCGGGAAAAGAAGGTGGGGAATTTGCTCCTGACCCAGCGGGAGAAGGAGGCGAAGCGGCTCCAGGGGATCGAGAGCCAGAAGAAACGGAAGGAGAAGGAGCTCAAGGCCCTCCGGGCGCGCGTGGCAAGGATGGAAGCGCTCGTCTCCCGGATCGAGCGCGAGGTGCGGGAAGCGGAGCGGCGGCGGCCGCGGAAGGGAAGGAAACCGGGCCCCTCGAAATTTTCGTCCATTCCGGGTGGTCTGGTCGCGCCCGTGCGGGGCAGGGTCGTGGGGCCGTTCGGAAAGTACCGGGACCCCGTGTTCGACGTCGAGATGGAGAACCACGGGGTGGAGATCGAGGCCACTTCGAGGTCCCCGATCCGGTCGATCGGAAAAGGGAACGTGGTGTTTTCGGGCACGGTGTCCGGGTTCGGCAACGTGCTCATCATCCAGCACGGAACCGGCCTCTTTTCCGTGTACGGAAAGGCGGAATCGTTCACCGTCGCCCAGGGGCAGGTCGTCGCGCCGGGGCAGAACATCGGCCGTCTTCCCGCAAGCCCCGACGGGAAATCGGTGCTATACTTGGAACTTAGGGCCGCGGGAACCGCCATCGACCCCATGGCGGTGATCCCCCTTGCACGCTAAAGGAACGCAGCCGCCGGCATGGTGCGATTTTAAGGATCGAAGGAGGAGTTGAATGAAGGACAAGAAGTGGTGGGGGCCTGCGGTCGTCATCTTCGTGTTTCTCGTGGGGTTCCTCTCGGGGGATCTCCTGTCGGACCGCCCTACGGCCCAGGCCAACGTCGTATATCAAAAACTCAAGATATTCGGAGATGTTCTCTCCGCCGTCCAGACCAGCTACGTGGAAGAGCCCGACATGGACCAGCTCGTGGAGGGGGCCATCAAGGGGATGCTTCAGAACCTGGACCCGCACAGTTCCTATCTGACCCCGGAAATGCTGAAGCAGGTGGAGGTCGAGACGAAAGGAGTGTTCGGGGGCCTGGGAATCGAGATCGGGATCAAGGACGGCATCCTTACCATCATTGCTCCCATCGAGGACACGCCGGCGGACCGCGCGGGGTTGCTGGCGGGAGACAAGATCGTGAAAATCGAGGACGACTCCACCAAGGACCTGACCGTGATGGACGCGGTCAAGCGTCTGCGGGGCAAGCCGGGGACGAAAGTGAAGATCTGGGTGGCGCGGGAAGGGGTCGGGGAGTTACTGCCGTACACCATCACGCGCGACATCATCAAGATCAAGAGCGTGAAGACGAAAGACCTCGGCGGTGGGTTCGGGTACATCAAGCTCCTTCAGTTCCAGCAGGATTCGAGTGCGGAGCTGGAAAATGCGATCCAGGCGCGGATGAAGGAGAAGGAGGGCTTGCGCGGCCTCGTGCTCGACCTGCGCAACAATCCGGGGGGGTTGCTGGACCAGGCGGTGAAGGTTGCGGACAAGTTCATCGATTCGGGGCTCATCGTCTATACCGACGGGCGCCTCGAGGCTCAGAAATACAAGTATTCCGCCCACAAGGAGGGGACGCACGGCGAATTTCCGATGGTCATCCTGGTGAACGCCGGATCCGCCTCCGCGTCGGAGATCGTCGCGGGCGCTCTTCAGGATCACGGCCGTGCGATTCTTTTGGGGACGCAGACGTTCGGCAAGGGGTCGGTCCAGACGATTCTTCCCCTGGAGGACGGCTCTGCGCTCCGCCTTACCACGGCGAGATACTATACGCCCAACGGACGGTCCATCCAGGCAAAGGGAATCGAGCCGGACATCGTCGTGCGCGACGGCCGGGAGGCCCGCGTGGGACACCCGGATGCGATCCGGGAAAAGGATATCCGGCGACACCTCAAGGGAGAGGAGGAGGAAGAGGAGGAGAAGGTCCCGGGGGCGGCCCCCTCCCCTCCCGCGGAAGAGGGAAGGAAGAACAGGGAGGAACAGGGGAAAGGGAAGGACGGGAAGAAAACCGCAGCCCCGGTGCTGGAAGGGAAGCCGGGCAAGGAAAAGGATATCCAACTTGAGCGGGCCGTGGACCTGTTGAAGGGGTGGGAGATCTTCAAGTCCCGCTATCTGGGCAAGGCAAAAGCGTCCTGATGTGGCTCGCTTCCCGTAAGAAAGGATGAGGCGTCGGACGAAGGGAAGAGGCGGCAGAAGGGACCCCGGAAGGCTTCGGCGGTGGGGACCTCTGATGCTTGGCGCATTTCTCGCGGGGCTTGTCACCATCGGCGTGGCGGTCCTCATGCCCGGAGGGGAAAGCAGGGACCCGGCGGGATCCCCCTCGCAAGGTGAGCCCGAGGTGACGGCCGCGATCCCCCCGGGGACCACGCAGCCGTCCGCGAAAGCCTTGCCGGCGGGGGTTCCGGCTCCCCGCCTCGCCATCGTCGTGGACGATAACGGATACGACACCAAGCGGGACGCCGAGTGGCTCAAATTCCCCGAAAAGATCACATTGGCGGTCATCCCCTTTGGACCCTCCTCCCGCCGGCTCGCCAAGGCCGCTCATGAGCGGGGCTTCGGAGTCCTGATCTCCATCCCGATGGAGCCGGTAAGCCCCGTCTCCGACCGGACCGACGGGTTCCGCCTCCGCAGGGGGATGGGCCGGGAGGAGATGGACGCCCTGCTCGACCGGATGGTCGAGGAGAACTCCTGGGCAACCGGCGTAAGCAACCACATGGGGTCCGCGTTTACCGCCGACCCGGAATCGATGGGGGTGTTTGCCGCTCTTCTCAAGTCCCGGGGACTCTTTTTCCTCGACAGCATGACCACCACCCGTTCGGTCGCCGTCCAGGCTGCGCGTAAGGCCGGAATCCCGGTTGCCCGGCGCGACATCTTTTTCGATACCGACAAGCAGCCGGAGGAGATGCGCATCCAGTGGAAGCGGGCGTTGTCGATCGCGAAGAAGGAGGGGAAAGCGGTTCTCGTCTGCCACGGAAGGCAGGAGTCCCTCCGGGCGATCCTCGACCTCGTTCCGGATCTCGAGGCCGAAGGAGTGCGGGCCGTGACGCTGGACGAGCTGTTCGCAGGGGAGCAATCGGGGTGAGCAGGGATTCGCACGGCCCCCTCTTCCCGCCTGTCGCGCCCTCCGGAGGGGAGGAGTCATCGCGGGGGGTGTTGAGCGTTTCCGAGCTGACCGCGCGCATCAAGGGTTGCCTCGAGGGGTCCTTCCGGTTCGTCCGCGTGGAAGGGGAGGTGTCGAACTACCGGTTGTACCCTTCCGGCCACCGGTACTTCTCCCTGAAGGACGAGGGTGCCCAGATCCGCGTCGTCTGCTTCCGTGGACGGGAACGGTTCGTATTCGGAGAGATCGCGGACGGACAGTTCGCGGTCGTAACGGGATCCATAGGCGTCTACGAGAGGAAGGGGGAGTATCAACTGTACGCCCAGTCCGTCGAGGTGCGCGGACTCGGTTCCCTTCTGCTCGAGCTGGAGAGAAGGAAGGAGCGGCTCGCCGCCGAGGGGCTGTTCGATCCCGCGAGGAAGAGGCCTCTCCCCCGGTACCCGCTGCGCATCGGCATCGTGACCTCGAGACAGGGCGCCGCGCTGCGTGACATGATTCGCGCCGCCCGGCGAAGATGGCCACCGATCGGGATCACGCTCGCCCCGGCGCTGGTGCAGGGAGAGGGCGCTGCCGGGGACATTGCGCAGGCGATGGGCACACTTGCCTCGCGCGGCGGGGTCGACCTGATCATCGTGGGAAGAGGGGGCGGATCGGTGGAGGATCTCTGGGCGTTCAACGAGGAGGCGGTCGTGAGGGCGATCGCGGCCTCGCCCGTCCCGACGATCAGCGCCGTAGGGCACGAAACCGACTTTACGCTCGCGGATCTGGCGGCGGACCACCGGGCGTCGACGCCCACGGCCGCCGCGCAGATGGCGGTCCCCGACAGGGACGAGGTCTGGGAGCGCGTGGCGGCCCTGATTCTCCGCGGACGGAAAGCGGAGCAGTACGGGAGGGAGACCCTTCGCCGCGAATGGCGGATCGCCGCGGGGGCCCTGTCCGATCCGCGCCCCGTGCTTCAGGCGCGACGGTTCGCGGTCGTGGAACGGACCGAAGCGCTGTCCGAGGCGATGCGGGGCCGGACGAGGGAAGGCAGAGACAGGGTGGCAGTCCTGTCCGAATCCGTTCGCGCCCGATCCCCCGCTGCGTGGGTTTCCCGGAAGCGGGGGGATCTCGCGGTCCTTTCGGAGCGGGCGGCACGGCAGGCGGATGCCAGGCGGGCGGGATTCCGGCGGGCGTTCGAGGTTCTTCAGGGCAAGCTTGCCGCCCTCGATCCTGCCTCGGTCCTTACCCGGGGATACGCCATCGCGGCGCATCGGGAAACGGGGCACGCGGTGCGGTCCGCCTCCGAAGTCGCCGCGGGAGACGCGCTGGATGTCCGGGTGGCCGACGGGACGTTCGGCGCAGTGGTGGAAGGACGGAAGAAATGAAAGCGCCGCATTTCCTTCTTCCTCTTTTTCTCCTGCTCTCTCTTCCCGCCTCCGGAAGCGAGAAACCGACCGATGCCGCATCGGGAAGATCCTTCCCGGTCCGACTCTCCAGCTGGCGGCCCGCCCAGGGGGACCCCTTGCTTGTGGAGGTGTCGCCCCTGCCCCGGGCGGACAACGTCGTCATGATCTGGAAGGGGCGGGAGATTCCGATGAAGGAGGACGGGCCGGGGCGTTTCCTGGGACTGATCGGGGTCGATCTCCAGGAGCCGCCAGGAAAGGTCGCCCTTTCGTTCCGGGCGATGGAGGCCGGCAAGCCCTTGCGGTTCGACACGCAGGTCGGAATCCGGGAGAAAGCCTTTCCCGTTCAGGAGCTCACCCTGCCGAAAGAGATGACCCGGTTCGACGCCGCGACCCTGAAGCGGATCAACCGGGAGGCGCAGCGGCTGACGGAGAGGTTCTCCCGGTTCTCCACGCCCCCGGCCTGGAGTTTCCCGTTTCTCCCGCCGGTGGCGGAGTTCCGGGCGAAGGGATTCGGTGCGCGCCGGGTCATCAATGGCGAACCCCGCAGTCCGCATGCCGGAGTGGATGTGAACCTCCCGGCGGGGACGCCCGTCGTGGCGATTGCGGATGGAACCGTGGCGTTCGCGGGGAATCAGTTCTTCGGCGGGAACTCGTTGGTGCTGGACCACGGAGGAGATGTGTACAGCGTCTATTACCATTTGCGGGAATACGTCGTGTCCGAAGGGCAGAAGGTCGCGCGCGGGGAACGGATCGGGGCGGTGGGCGCGAGCGGCCGGGCGACGGGACCCCACCTCCACTTCAGCGTCCGTGCCGCGGGAGGACGGATCGATCCCACGCTGTTGATGGAACTTCCTTCGCGTTGACCGCCTCCCGGAGCAGGAAATATAATGAAACATTGTCTTGGAGGGGGCCATGACGGCGAAAGGGAAGGAACCCACATTCGAGGAAGCATTGAAGAGCCTGGAAAGCGTAGTCGCGAAGCTCGAGTCGGGGGAGACGAAGCTCGAGGAATCGATCCGTCTCTTCGAGGAGGGGATGCAGCTGTCCGCCCTCTGCCAGAAGCGGCTGGACGACGCCGACAGGAAGATCGAGGTTCTCCTGCGGAAACCGGACGGCGTCGTCGCCGCGACGGAAGACGAGTCCGACGTTCTCCGGGACGAGGAGTGACATGCCGGCGGTCGGGGGTGCTTCGGGAACGGGCGAGTTCGCCCGGTTTCGGGCCCTCGTCGAGGAGAGCCTGCTCCGGTTCCTCTCCGAGGATGTGTGCCCCATTCCGCCCCCCCTGCGGGACGCCATGGAATACGCGCTGACCTCGAAGGGAAAGAGGATCCGGCCGGTGATGCTCCTTTCGGCGGGGGCCGCCGTGGGGGGAAAGGAGATGGATCTGCTCCCGTTTGCGTGCGCTGTGGAGTACGTCCACACCTACTCGCTGATCCACGACGACCTGCCGGCGATGGACAACGACGATTTCCGCCGGGGCCGTCCGACCTGCCACAAGGTCTTCGGCGAAGCAGCGGCCATTCTGGCGGGGGACGCCCTCCTTACCGAGGCCTTCCGGGTCATGGGGGAATCGCCGCTGGCCAGGAAAGACGCGGCGCGGGCGATACGGGCATCCGCACTCCTGGCCCGCGCCGCGGGCGCCTCGGGAATGGCGGGCGGCCAGATGATGGACCTTTCCCCTCCGGCGGGGAAGGGACCCGAAACGGCCAGGGCGTCCGAAATCGAGGAGATCGAACTGAAAAAGACGGCAGCCCTTCTTTCCGCCTCGGCAGCGATGGGAGGCATCCTGGGCGGGGGAAGCGGGAAGCAGGTGGATAGCCTGTCCCACTACGGGAGGGCGCTGGGTCTTCTGTTCCAGATCACGGACGACATCCTGGACGAGACGGGAAGCTTCGAGGAGATGGGGAAAGCGGTGGCCAAGGACAGGGCGCAGGGGAAGCGGACCTACCCGGCTGTCCAGGGATTGGCGGCGGCCACCGAACGGGCGGAATCCCTCCGCCGGGAAGCGCTCCGGGCTCTATCGCCGTTCGGCGACGAGGCGGGAACCCTGCGGGATATCGTCCGGATCGTGGCCACGAGGAGATCGTGAGGTGATGATGCAAGAACTTATTTCGGCAATCGAGTCCCCGCAGGACCTGAAGAAGGTCCCGAAGGACAGACTGCCTGATGTCGCCAGGGAGATTCGCGAGACGATCGTCAATAGCGTCGCCCGGACCGGAGGGCATCTCGCATCGAGCCTGGGTGTCGTCGAGCTCACGATCGCGCTCCATTATGTCTTTTCCTGCCCCGACGACCGGGTAGTCTGGGACGTCGGCCATCAGGCGTACGCCCACAAGATTCTCACGGGGAGGAGGGATCTTTTTCCCACGCTTCGCACATACGGCGGGCTGTCCGGATTCCCGCGCATCGCGGAGAGTCCGTGCGACGTTTTCGGGACGGGGCACTCCGGCACCTCCATCTCCGCCGCGCTCGGCCTGGCGGTGGCGAGGGATTTGAAGAAGGAGGATCACAAGGTAATCGCGGTGATCGGAGACGGGTCGCTCTCTTCCGGCCTCTCGTTCGAGGGATTGAACCAGGCGGGGCACCAGAAACGGGATCTCATCGTGATCCTGAACGACAACGAGTGGTCCATCTCCCAGAACGTCGGGGCGCTTTCGGGCTACCTCAACCGGTTGATGACGGGAAAGTTCTATACCTCCTTCCGAAGACGCGTCGAGGCCCTGCTCAAATCGATGCCCCACGGGAAGCTGCTCGCGAAGATAGGGAAGCGGGCCGAGGAGCTCACGAAGGGGTTCATCGTCCCGGGTCTGCTGTTCGAGGAGCTGGGATTCACCTACGTAGGCCCCATCTCCGGCCACAACATCGACGATCTCGTGGGGACCTTCCAGAACCTGGAGAACCTAGAGGGACCGGTCCTCGTCCACGTGGTGACCTCGAAGGGGAAAGGGTATCCGCCGGCCGAAAAAAACCCCGAACGGTTCCACGGCGTGGGGAGGTTCGACCCCGTGACGGGGAACGGCGCGGTCACGGAGACGCTTCCCTCGTACACGGATGTCTTCGAATCCGCCATCCTGGGAATCGGCAGGGAGAATCCCGACGTGGTGGCGATCACCGCGGCCATGTGCGGCGGAACGGGCCTGGTCAAGTTCCGCGAGGCCTTCCCGGACAGGTTTTTCGACGTCGGCATCGCCGAGTCGCACGCGGTCACCTTCGCCGCGGGCCTTGCCCGGGAGGGGAAGATCCCCGTGGTGGCGGTCTACTCCACGTTCCTCCAGCGTGCGTACGACCAAATTGTCCACGACGTATGCCTGCAGAACCTTCCCGTCGTATTCTCCGTCGACCGCAGCGGGATCGTCGGCGCGGACGGAGCGACGCATCAGGGCCTGTTCGACATTGCGTACCTGCGCCACATTCCGAACATGTCCCTGATGGCGCCGAGGGATGAGGCGGAACTGGTCCGGATGCTCCGGACCGCCGTTCGTGCCGGAAGACCGGCCGCCATCCGCTACCCGCGGGGAACCGCCATGGGGGTCGCCATTTCCGCGGACCCGGAGCCCGTTCCCTGGGGCAAGGGGGAGCTGCTCGCCGTCGGAAAGGATATTCTCATCGTCGCCCTCGGGGCTACGGTGGCGACGTCGCTCTACGCCGCCGAAGAACTCCGGAAGCGGGGGATCTCGGCTGCCGTGGTGGACGCCCGTTTCGTCAAGCCGATGGACGCCGGGCTCATCGTCCCTCTTGTCCAGCGCATCGGCCGGGTGCTGACGGTCGAGGAGAACGTGCTCGCGGGGGGATTCGGGAGCGCCGTCCTCGAAATGCTCGAGGAGCACGACGTGCACCCCCAGGCGTTCCGACGAATCGGGGTGCGGGACGGCTTCGTGGAGCACGGGTCGCAAGCCGAACTGCGCGAGGCGTACGGCCTGACCGGCGACGCGGTGATCGCGGAGGCGGCCCGTCTCTGTTCCCAGAGCCGACACCTTTTCCCCATGCTGTTCAACGGCATCCGGTCCCGGCTCGAAAAGATTGTCTGATCCCGCGTCCCGGAGCAGCCGCACCCCCCCGGGCGGAAAAAGGGGGCGGAGCCGCCTGGACGAGGAGATGGTGGCCAGGGGGCTTGCGAAGACCCGGGCGAAAGCGCAGGGCCTGATCCTTGCCGGCCGCGTTCTCCTCGCGGGCAAGCTCGTCACGAAATGCGGAAGCCCGGCGAGTTCCGACCAGGAGATTGCGGTCTCCCCGTTGCCTCGGACATTCGTCTCGCGGGGAGGAGAGAAGCTCGCCGGGGCCCTTACGGATCTGGGAGTGTCCGTCTCGGGGGCCGTGGCGATCGACGTGGGGGCTTCCACCGGGGGCTTCACGGACTGTCTTCTGCAGCGGGGCGCATCGCAAGTCTATGCGGTCGACGTGGGGGAGTCCCTTCTGGACGACTCTCTCCGCCGCGACCCGAGAGTCATCGTGAGGGAGAGGGTCAATTTCCGGTACGCGACCCCCGACCTTCTCCCGCGGAAGGTATCCCTGGCCACGGTGGACGTCTCCTTCATCTCGCTCCGGCATATCCTGCCTCCCCTGCGCGCCTTCCTGCTTCCCGGCGCCTGCGTCCTTGCTCTGGTCAAACCCCAGTTCGAGGTGGGCAAAGGGTCGGTAGGCAAGGGCGGGGTGGTGCGCAATGAGGAGGAGAGGAGGCGGGCGGTGTGCGACGTCGGCAAGTTCGCCCGGGCCGCCGGGTTTTCCGTTGTGGGGGAGGCGGAAAGCCGGGCGAAGGGCCCCAAGGGGAACCGCGAGGTATTTCTCCTGCTCAAGTGGCCCGGCGTACCGTAACCTTCCCCTCCTTCAGGCAACCTGGATGCCCGCGCCCACCCGCCATCTTTGCCTCGCAGCGCGAATCGTTTTTCCTCCCCCCGGAAGAGTCCGTGGGAAGAATCCGCTTGACTCTCATGAAAATGGCATGTAATTTTTGTCATAAGGAGTGTTATTTAGCATAATTGATGTATAATTTTGTGTCCCCCCGGCGGGATGCGAGGCGAGGTGAAGAATGAAACGATGGGGCGAGAGGGTTTCGGTTCTGGCGGTCCTATGCACGGTCCTGTTCTTTCCGTTTGCGGTATCCGCACAGGAGAGCCTGGGTGTGGCGCAACCGACGGAATACCCCGAAGGGCTCGTCCACGCCGTCGTCAAGGGGGATACGCTCTGGGACCTCTCCGGAAAATATCTCGGGTCTCCCTGGCTGTGGCCCGACCTCTGGGAGCGCAACCGGTTTATCACGAACCCCCATTACATCTATCCCGGGATCCGCGTCGTGGTGTACCCTCCTCCTCCCCGAGCGTACGGGTGGGAGGGTAAGGAACCCGCCCCCTCCCCGGAAGGGGAGCCTGTCGTGACGACGCCGGAGGGCACCGTCCCGCCTGCCGCGGCCCCTTCGATGGAGGCGCTGCCGGCAAGAACCGCGCTGTCGATCTCCCCGGAGGATTTCGTGCGCGCCGGGGAGTTTACGGCGGATCGTCCGGAGGGGATCGGTTCGATCCGGGGCGGTGAGCAGGACAAGGTCGCGTTTTCGGAGGGAGACAAGGTCTATCTCGCTCTCGACAAGGAGATCCCGGAGGACCAGATTCTCGGGGTGTACCGCGTCCGGGGACCGGTCCGATCCCCTTCGGACAGGCCGGTTTCCGGTTATGTCCGGTTCCTGGTGGGTGTCCTGCAGGTGACGGGGGAGCAGAACGGACAAGTGACGGCGGTAGTTCGCAGATCGTTCGAGGACCTGGGGCGGGAAGACCAGATTCATGAGGAGATCCCGTCCTACTCCCCGGTGTATGCGCAGGAAGGGGCCGGAGGGCTCGAGGCCTACGTAATCTCCGGACGATCGCACAAGGTGGAGCTGGCGACGGGCGATTTCGTCTATCTCGACAGGGGCGCGGACGCGGGCGTGGCGGTCGGCGACCTCTTCCGCCTTTTCCACAGGCGGGGCGGCGCGACGTGGGACGGCAGCAAAGCCATGGCGGACGTGCGCATCCAGGTGGGGAAAGCGGTGGTCGTCCGGGTCCTTCCCGGATCGGCGACCGCGTACGTGACCAAAACATCCCAGTCCTTCCCCGCGGGGGCGACCGCCAGGCGGGGAGCCGCCGAAACCCGGTGAGGGTCGTTTTCTCGTAAGGCGCGGCACGCGTCTTGATGGGAGGGGGGGAAACCGAAGAGAGGTGGCCCCCCGCGACATGACGCGCGAGCAGACGTCTGCCGACATACTCCTTCGCTTCTCCCTTGTGGAAGGGTTCAACGCCCGTCACCTGTCCCGTCTTGGGGCGATCCGGGACCATCTGCCCTCATTCGCGGGCGGGATTTCCCGACAGGGGGATTCCCTCCTGCGCCAGGGGATCGAGGCGGCTACCTCCCGGGAGGCCGGCGAGAAGGCGGACGAGGTGCGAAACGCATGCGCACGGATCGGTGCCCGCATCGTGACGCTCGGATCCGACGGATACCCGGCGCTGCTGGCATCGATATCCGACGCGCCGCTTGTCCTGTACTGGCGGGGATCCTTTCCGACCGGCGGGAAACCGGTGGCGATCGTCGGGAGCCGGGCGCCCACCGACGCCGGGAAGGCGTTCGCGCGTGACCTGGCGGCCGACCTTGCGTTCCAAGGCGTCACCGTGGTGAGCGGGATGGCCCGCGGGATCGACGCCTCGGCTCATGAGGGGGCGCTTGCGGCCGGAGGGGAGACCGTCGCCGTCCTTGGCTGCGGCGTGGATGTCCTGTATCCCCCCGAGGCCGGGCGACTGAGGGAAACCATCCTCGGCAGGGGGGGGGTCGTCTCCGAATTTCCCCCCGGAACCCCGCCCCTGCCTCGACGGTTCCCGGCGAGGAACCGGCTCATCAGCGGGATGGCGAGGGCGGTAGTGGTGGCGGAGGCGCCGGCGAGAAGCGGAGCGCTCATTACCGCGCGATTTGCCCTCGAACAGGGAAGGGAGGTCATGGCCGTTCCGGGAAATCCCGCATTTCCCCACACGGAGGGGAGCAATCGTCTCCTTGCGGAGGGGGCAGCAATCGTCACCGGGGCGACGGACGTGCTCCAGGCCCTTGGCTGGGAAAAGGGGAGTTGCCTCTCTTCCGGTGCGGTTGGCGGAAAGGAAGAGACAACGGATGATCTCGAGCGACGCATCCTCGGGTTTCTCTCCGCGGAGCGGCACGTGAACGAAATCGCCGTTTCTCTCGACATCGCCGTGCCGGAACTGCTGCCCCGTCTCCTCGACATGGAGTTCAGAAAATTGCTTGAAAGAAAGAGGGGGGATTATTATAAACAGATGTCGCATTCGGGGAACCCCGCGCGCGGTCGCGCGCAAGGGGTTTAGCCCAGGAGGAAGAATGGCCAAGTCGCTCATCATCGTCGAATCCCCAGCAAAGGCCAGGACGATAAAAAAGATCCTCGGGAGGGGGTACCAGGTCCTGCCGTCCATGGGTCACGTGAAGGACCTCCCGAAAAGCCGGCTGGGGGTGGACGTAGAAAAGGGATTTGCACCCTCTTACATCGTCATCAGGGACCGGAAGAAGGTCCTTTCCGAGATTGTGGACGCATCCCGCTCGGTGAAGACGGTCTATCTTGCTCCCGACCCGGACCGGGAAGGGGAGGCGATCGCCTGGCATATCGCCGAAGCGATCCGCGTCGGAGGCGCCAAACGCCGGAAAGGGAAGATGGCGGAGGCGCCCGGTCCCCCCGTCGAGGTCCGGCGGGTTCTCTTTCACGAGATCACGAAAAAAGGCGTCACCCAGGGGATGACAAACCCCCTTCCCCTCGATAAAAACAAGTTCGACTCCCAGCAGGCCCGGCGCATCCTCGACCGGATCGTGGGCTACTCCTTGAGTCCCCTTCTCTGGAAGAAGGTCCGGCGTGGACTCTCCGCGGGGAGGGTCCAGTCCGTCGCCGTTAAGATCATTTCGAACAGGGAGAAGGAGATCGCCTCCTTTATCCCCGAGGAATACTGGTCGCTCACCGCGCTCTTCGCGGGGAGCGTTCCTCCCGAATTCACAGCGAAGCTCGTGGAGGCGGGGGGAGAGAAGGTACGCCCCCGGACCGGGGAGGAGACACTCGTCCTCCACAAGGCGGTCGAGAACGGGCCGTTCCGGGTCCGGGAGATCCAAAAGAAGATGCGGCGGCGCTCCCCGCCTCCGCCGTTCACCACATCCAAGCTCCAGCAGGAGGGGGCGAAAAAGCTGCGCATGCCTTCCTACCGGACGATGATGGTCGCCCAGTCGCTCTACGAGGGGGTCGACGTCCCCGACGCAGGGCTCATAGGCCTCATCACGTACATGCGGACCGACTCCGTGCGGGTGGCGACCGAGGCGGTGAGCGCCGCGCGCGACCACATCCTGGCGGCGCACGGCGAGGCGTATCTGCCGCCGGCTCCCCACACCTACCGGAACCGGCGATCCGCACAGGATGCCCACGAGGCGATTCGACCGACCTCGATGGAGTACCCGCCGCCTGCGGTCAAGCCAATCCTTTCCCGCGACCAGTACCGGCTGTACGAACTGATCTGGAACCGATTCGTCGCGTCCCAGATGGCGGCCGCGGAGTTCGAACAGACCACCATCGACGTCCTCTGCGAACCCGCCGGTTCCCCGCCCGGTGGGTACCTGTTCCGCGCGACGGGCTCCATTCCCCGGTTCCTGGGGTATCTCGAACTATACGAAGAGGGGAACGGTCCGCAGCCCGACCCGGCGGCCGGGGACCAGAAGGAGGAAAAGAGCGGGGAGAAGGTCGAGGGGAACGTCCTGCCGGACCTTTCGGAAGGGGAGTCCCTTGCGCTCCGGGAGCTTGTGGACGCGCAGCACTTCACCCAGCCGCCCCCCCGGTTTACCGAGAGCTCTCTCATCAAGGAACTGGAGGAGCAGGGAATCGGGCGGCCGTCCACGTACGCCTCGATCGTGAAGACGATCCGGGACCGGGGGTACGTCCGGATGGAGGACAGGAAGTTCCTCCCCACGGAACTCGGGCAGATCGTCACGGATCTCCTCGAAAAGAGTTTCCCGAACGTGATGGACGTGGCCTTTACCGCCAAGCTGGAAGAAGAGCTCGACCAGATCGAGGAGGGGGAGCTCGAGATGGCCCGGGCGCTCGACGATTTCTACCAGCCGTTTTCGGAGGAACTCGAGCGGGCGAAGAACGCGATGCCGGAGCTCAAGGACGAGCTCATCGCGACGGGAATATCCTGCCCGTCCTGCGGGGGGGAGATGGTGATCCGGTTCGGGAGGTCGGGGAAGTTTCTCGCGTGCCGGAATTACCCGGGGTGCCGTCATACGGCGAACTTCCGGGAGACCCCCGACGGGGGCGTGGAACTGGCCCCGGACGAGGAGGCGGGCGTATCGTGCGACAAGTGCGGAAAGCCCATGATCGTGCGCCGCTGGAAGGGCTCCCGGTACATCGCCTGTTCCGGCTACCCCGAGTGCCGCGCCAGCCGCCCGTACGGGATCGGGGTGAAATGCCCCGAGTGCGGGGAGGGAGAGATGGTCGAGCGGGCCTCCCGGGCCGGGAAGATGTTCTTCAGCTGTTCGCGCTACCCCGATTGCCGGTTTGCCTCCTGGAGCCTGCCGGTTGCCGGTCCCTGCCCGGTCTGCGGATATCCCGCGATGACGGAGAAGATCCGGAGGGGCGGGAAGACGCAGATCGTATGTCTTCGCAAGGGTTGCAAGGGAAAGAAGGAGGAAGAACCGGTCGCCGGGACGGGGTGATTCCCCCGGGAAACCCTGCGCGGCCCCAAGGAGCGGGAAGTGAAGGAATACATTCTCGTTGTAGACGACGAGCAGAGTCTGCGGCAGTTCCTCGAGATCTTTCTCGGGAAGGAAGGGTACCGGGTCGACACGGCCGCTTCCCTGGAAGAGGCGAAAAAGGCCATCGGGCAAAACGTCTACGACCTTGTCCTGACCGACCTGCGGATGACCGGGGAAGACGACGGCCTGAAGGTCCTCCGTGCGGCGATCCAGAAGAATCCGTCCACCGAGGTAGTGGTGATGACCGCCTACGCCGAACACAAGTCGGCGGTCGAGGCGATGAAGCTCGGTGCCTACGATTACGTCGACAAGGAGGCGCTCAACCTCGGGGCGGACACCATCACCAAGCCGTTCGACCTCGGCCAGATGCGCGAATTCATCCGGAAGGCGATCGCCCGCAAGGAAACGGCCGACATCCGGAGCCGGGCGCTTCGGGAGGAGGTCCAGGAAAAATCGTCGTACGCGGGGATCGTCGGACGATGCGAGCCGATGCTGCGGATCTTCGAGATGATCGAGCGGGTGGCGCCCACCAACGCCAACGTGATGGTCATGGGGGAAAGCGGGACCGGGAAGGAGCTGATTGCCTCGGCCCTGCATTCCCGGAGCGAGAGGAGGGAGTACCCGTACGTCCCCATCAACTGCGCGGCCATTCCCGAAACGCTGATGGAGAGCGAGCTGTTCGGCCACATGCGCGGCGCCTTCACGGGGGCGGTACAGCAGAAGAAAGGGTTGTTCGAGCAGGGCCACCGGGGGACATTGTTTCTCGATGAGGTGGGAGAACTCCCCCACGGCATGCAGAGCAAACTGCTGCGGGCGATCCAGGAGCGGTCCTTCCGTCGGATCGGCGGCAATGACGACATCTCCGTGGACGTCCGGATCATCTGCGCCTCCAAGCAGAACCTCGAGGAGTGGATGAAGGAAGGCCGGTTCCGGGACGATCTCTTCTTCCGGCTCAACGTCATCCAGATCGTGGTTCCCGCCCTGCGCGATCGACGGGAGGATATCCCGATCCTCGCACGGCATTTCCTGACGAAGTTCGCCGAAAAGATGGGCAAGCGACCTCCCCGGATCGACGGCGAAGCGCTGCGCGCGCTGATTTCCTACGATTTCCCGGGGAACGTAAGGGAGCTGGAAAACATCCTCGAGAGAGCGACGATCATAGAGACAAAAGACGTCATATCGTTGGACTCCCTACCCCCGAATGTGACAAAAATGGGCACCCAGGAGGATGTCGTGATCCCGTTTTCGCCGGATATTCTCGACGGGGATAAGGTGTCGATCGATGCGGAGATGGACAGGCTCGAAAAATCGATGCTCCTCAAAGCCTTGGAAAAGACGGGCGGGAACAAGACCGAAGCGGCCAAACTCCTAAATATATCCTTCCGTTCCATGCGTTACCGACTTGAGAAGCACGGAATCGAATAGTCGGCACGCAATCTGCAATACCTTCCGGAAACGTGTTTGTTTCGCTTGCCTTTGCGAGGTGAGATTTGCAAGAAAACAAGGGATTTACCCTGATCGAGCTGATGATCGTCGTGGCGATCATCGCCATCCTCGCCGCCATCGCCATCCCGAATTTCCTCAGTTTCGTCAGCAAGACCAGAAGGTCGGAAGTGAAATCCAATCTGTCGGCCATTTACAAGGCCGAGCTTTCCTACTTCGGGGAAAATGACACGTTTTCGCCCAGTTTTGCCGAGATCCGCTGGGTCCCGATCGGGAATGCCTCCTACACCTACACCCTGGGGGTCGAGGAGTGGGGCAAGGACAATACGGCAAATCCAAGACCCGCTTCCGTTGCTCCGGTGGCGAGTGACAATGCGTTCCTTGCGTACGGTTGGGGAAATATCGATACCGATACCGATGTGGATATCTGGACCATCAACGAGTTGAATAGCCTGGTCATCGATGTGTCCGATATCTGAATGCAGGTTGGCACGTGTATTGCGTAAGGAAGGGGAAAACGAGTTTAACAACCTTAAAAGGAGGGTAAAGAAATGGTAAGGAACAAGAAAGGGTTCACACTGATCGAGTTGATGATCGTCGTTGCGATCATCGGCATCCTGGCGGCGATCGCCATTCCGAACTTCCTCAAGTTCCAGGCGAAGTCGAAACAGTCGGAAGCGAAGACCAACCTGAAGGCGATCTACACGGCGCAAACGGGGTACTTCGGCGAAAACAACACCTACAACACGTTCGACAGTATCAACTGGGAACCCGTCGGTGCCGCCCGGTACACCTATTCCGTAGGTTCCGACAACGGCGTTGCGTCCCCTCCGGGGGCAGGCACTCTCTTCGACATCGTGGGCACGTCGGCGGCGGTGTCGGATTTAACGATCACCCCGCTGGTGGGCGCCAACAACTTCCTCGCGGGTGCGGTCGGCAACATCGACTCCGATACGGGAGCGGGGAACTTTGACGAATGGTCGATCAACGACAACAACTCCCTGATCAATGTAAATAACGACGTGTAACAGGAGTTGCTCCGGGGAACCGCGAGCGGTTCCCTGGCATATCGCAGCATCGCGGGAATGGGGGGCATTGCCCCCCATTCCCGTTGCTGTTTTTCGGCAAGTAGATTCCCTCCGTTCCTCCGATGCGGGAACGAATCGGGATATCCGAGAGTTCACACTTTCCGTTGTTCTCCAGGAATAGGTTTTGGTAAAGTTGCCCAGAGGGATAATGAACAAACAGACGACGATCTTCGATCCGAAGGGAGTTCCTCTCCTTCTTTGGGGCGTACCTTTCCTGTTCCTGCTCTTTTCCGCTCTCCTCTCCTCGCGCATTTACACCGATCGGGAGCGGGCAACGGCGGGGCGGGAAGACATCCGGATGGCAAGGAGCCAGAGCCTCCTTCACGGAATCAGCCTTCATCCGTCGTTCACCTTCGGGTTCCGAAACCTTTTCGCCGACATTTCCTGGCTTGGGGCCGTCCAGGTGGCAGGGTCCCGGAAGCTTACCCGAAACGAATACGACCGACTGGCCCTCATGATTCAGACCGTCATCGATTTCGATCCGAGATTCAAGGTGCCCTATCTGCTGGGGGGGTTGCTTCTCGGGGATTCCCGGGCCCACGTCCACGAGGCCTTGAAGATTCTCGACCAGGGCAGGGCGAACCACCCGGACGACTGGAGGTTCCCGTTCTACGTGGGGTACCTCCACTATTTTTCCCTGGGGGACCCGATGGAAGGGGGCAAGGCCCTGGAATCGGCGGCAAAAATCGGCAATAGTCCTCCCTATCTTCCTTTGCTGGCCGCGCGGATGTTTTCGGAAGGGAGGAAACCCGAAACAGCGCTGCGGTTTCTCAACGGGATGATGAAACACGAGAACGACCCTGTTCGCCTGGAGGTCCTCAGGCGCCGCATCCGCGAGGTGGTCGCGGAGCGGGACATGCAGCGGCTGGAGAGTGCCGTGGAGGCGTACCGGGAAAAAACCGGGAGGCTCCCGAAAGAGCTCTCGGACCTTGTCCGGGAAGGGATGATCGCCCGGGTCCCCGAGGAGCCCCATGGCGGCAGATACCTGCTCCTCCCCGACGGGAAGATCAGCAGCAGCCGGGTGCGGGAGCGCCTGAAGGTATTTCGGAAGCAATGAGCAGGACGGATTGCCCGATCAGAGTCGAAGGGTTGGCGAAGTCCTACCCGACGGGGTTCTGGCGGAAACGCATACGCGTGCTCACCGACCTCTCCTTCTCGGTGGAGAGAAACGAGATTGTCGGGTTCCTCGGGCCGAATGGCGCCGGAAAGACGACGACCATCAAGATCCTGAACCGGCTGGCCTTTCCCGATTCCGGCACGGTCACGGTCTTCGGGGAAGAGGCTGGCCGCAGGCCCGAATTGCGCCGGCGAATCGGGTTCATGCCGGAGCAGCCCTACTTCTACGAGTACCTTACGGGCGAGGAATTTCTGGGGCTTTGCGGACACCTGAACGGACTCTCCCGCGCGGAAATCCGGAGGGAGTCCCGGAAGATGCTTTCCCGGGTGGGGCTTGACGGAGCGGGGCGAACCGCCATCCGGAAATATTCGAAAGGGATGATGCAGCGGCTCGGCCTCGCCCAGGCGCTGTTGCACGACCCGGAGCTGGTGATCCTGGACGAGCCGATGTCCGGACTCGATCCGGTGGGCCGGATGGAGGTGAGAAACCTTATCCTGGAGCAGAAGGCCTCCGGCAAGACGGTCTTTTTCAGCTCCCACATCATCTCCGACGTGGAGGCGCTATGCGACCGGGTCATCATTCTGCTGAAAGGGAGGAAGGTCGCGGAGGGATCGGTGGAGGAGCTGGTGGGCAGGGAAGGGATCCAATATGTCGAACTTCTCTTTTCGCCGGTCCCGGACGAAGGGAGCCTTTTCCGTTTGGGTGTTCCCCCGGGGAAGGCCACGGTTCGCGGAAACGCGGTCGTCCTTCGGGCGAAAGACTACGATGAGGCCAACCACTGGATCGGGACGTTCCGCGAGGCCGGTTCGCTCGTCTACTCCTGCGTTCCCGTGAAGAGGCACCTCGAGGACATCTACGTCGAGCAGGTGGCCGGCAGCGAGAAGGACGGCTCCCCGGGTTTCGGCCCGGAAACTTCCCGGGGCGGGTGAAAGGGTACGGCATGGGGGACAGGATCCTTTCGATCGCCGCGAACACCTTCCGGGAAACGATCCGGAACAAGATCCTTTACGCCATCCTCGCGTTTGCGCTTTTCGTCATCGGGCTCTCCTACTTCCTGGCCGACTTGTCCGTGGGGGAGCTCACGCGGATCATCGTCGACGTCGGGCTGGCGTGCATCCACATCTTCGGGGTCATCATCTCCGTGTTCATCGGGATCACCCTGGTAAGTCACGAGGTGGAGAGGAAAACCGTCTACCTCATCCTGTCGAGGCCGGTACCCCGTTGGGAGTTCGTGGTCGGGAAAGCGGTGGGTCTGAGCAGCACCCTGGCGCTCGTAACGCTCGTGATGACGGCGATGCTCTTCGTCATTCACGCCGGCTATGGCGGAGTTCCGGAGACCGGGATCTTCCTTGCCTCGGCGGGAATATACATGGAGCTGGTCCTGCTGGTTTGCCTTGCCTCCCTCTTTTCGACATTTACCACCCCCGTGCTGAGCGCGATCTTTACGCTCTCCATGTTCCTGATCGGGCACATATCGAAAGGGCTGCTCGTTTTCGGGGGAAGGTCCCCCTCCGGTACGGCGCGGTTTGCGGCACGCCTCCTGTTCTACGTGCTGCCGAATCTGGAGAACTTCAACTGGAAGAACGAGATCGTGTACGGAACCGGACCCACGGTCTCCGCACTGGTCTATCCGGCAGGATACCTGTTGACCTACGGCGGCGCCGTTCTGTTCCTGGCCTGCCTGCTCTTCTACCGGAAGGATTTCAAGTGACGGGTGCGGGAGGGAACCCGGGTGCGCTGTTCCCCGCCCTCTTCCTGCCGGGGATGTTCGCCCTCGGCGCTTGCCTGGGCTCCTTTTCCAACGTGCTCATCCACCGCCTTCCCCGCGAGGAGTCGATTGTACGCCCGCCATCGCGCTGCCCGGCATGCGGCCGCCCGGTCCGGGCATGGGAGAACGTCCCGATCGTGAGCTTTTTCCTTCTGCACGGGAAGTGCGCCGGCTGCGGGGGCGGCATCTCCTGGCGGTATCCCGCCGTGGAGGCGGCAAGCGGCGTCGGGTTCCTCCTGATCGCGTGGGCGGACGGCATCGGGTTCACCCTGCTCCGCGACCTCGTCTTCTTCTCGCTGCTCGTCCCGATCGTGTTCATCGACATCGACCACCGGATCATCCCCGACGAGTTGTCCCTGGGCGGTCTCGCCGCGGGGGTTCTTCTCTCGTTTCTTCCCGGAGGCGACTGGCAGGGTTCCCTGGCGGGGGCCCTGCTCGGAGGAGGATTGCTGTATGTCACCGCTGCGGCGTACTACCGGGTGACGGGGATCGAGGGGCTGGGAGGCGGCGACATCAAGCTCATCGCGATGGTCGGCGCGTTTCTGGGCTGGAGGGGCGCCCTGTTCACGATACTTATCGGCTCCCTGCTGGGCGTGGCGGGGGGAGTCGTGGCCATGCGGAAGGGGAGCGATGGACTCAAGACCGCCATCCCGTACGGCCCTTACCTGTGCGCGGCCGCGCTGATGGCCCGTTTCCTGGGCGATCGTTTCTGGAGGTTTTTCTAAAACAGGGTCCTGGCGACGTTGTCCTGCACGGGCTCTCCGTCGGGGGTGATGGTCCACAGATCGCCCTCCATCTGACCAACGCCGTTTGCGTACCCGATGTAATTCAAGGCATTGTCGAAGAGGGTGACGGAGACATCGTAATAGTCGTACTTCACGGGGTCGAAATCGAGCAGGGCGACGTTGTCCGTGTACTGCTCGTGTTCCGAGAAATAGATGAGTTCCGTTTTCTGCAGTTGCCTGAGCACGGATCTCGCCTGTGTGAACCGGGCCTTGTTCACGATCTTGCCGTAGGTATACACAGCGAGGGTCGCGAGAATCCCGACGAGGGTGAGCACGATGGCGAGTTCGATGATCGTGAACCCTCTGCGGAGGCGGGAAGGATTCAATCCGATTTTCCCGGACCGGCGGGACCGGTCGGTCTGCGGGGAGCATCTTCTTCCCGTTGTCGGTCGATCTGTTGCGAAAGGCGTTCGAGGAGTTCCGCGGTCTCCTGGAATTGGTCGCCCTTGCGCAGGGTGATGCTCTTCGGGTATTCCCCCCGGAGCATCATCTCTATCACCTTGTTGATCCGGTAGATGGGCCCCGCGATCCGGTGGCTGAAGAGGAGAGTATACAGGAATACGCCGGCCAGGACGAACAGTACGGCGGGCCAGATTCTCCGGTGGAGGATGAGAAATTCCTCGGCGGCGGGCTCGAGTTCCGCCAGGTCTGCGCCCGTTACGAGCCCGATAACGGACGGCGTGAAGACCAGCAAGACCCCGGCGACGAAGAACAGGAGGAAGACGAAGAGCATGCGCCATGCCAGCCCGAACTGAAACTGCCTGTCGACCAGCCGGGTTTTTCGTCGGTCGCTCGGGTGGGTCACATTCGCCTCCCCCTTCTGTTTTTGCTATTCTAAGCTCTGTGAGGTCCATGTCAACGAAGTCCCTGTGGGGGCGGGCCGTTTGAAAAAGGACATCTCGGTCCGAGCGGGCGTTGTCCTCCAGCTGTCGCTCATCGCGGTCGCCTCCCTCTCCCTTCTTGCGGTGTTTTCCTTCAAGGTCATCGAGATCACCATGAAACGCCGTCACGTGGAGGCGGCGGTCTCCATCGCCGAAGTGGTGCGGAAGGTTGTCCGGGAGGAAGAAAAGGAGGGGGGCGCGGCCGGTCCTTTCGTCCGGGGGTTGATCGGGAATCTCTCGCCGTATGTCCGCGAGGTGGCCATTCTTCCGGAAGGCGAGGGGCCCGATGCGGTCAAGGTGACCCCCGTGGGGGAGCAGGTCTCCGCGGTCTTCACCGTCCATCCGACCGTAGACGTCGCCCTCCCGCTCGACGAGATTGACGCGGGGGGGAAAGACCCGCGGGGGATCCGGGTACGCTTCTTTTCCCCCGGCATCGAGTCGGAGGCCCGCAACATCGTCCGGATTACGATCGTCCTCGTGCTTGTCGATGTCGCCGCGTTCGTGTTCTTCGGGTTTCTCCTCATGGACCGCTCGGTGGTGCGCCCGATCCGCCGCCTCGCGGCGGTCACCGAGAAGATTGCCTCGGGGGACCTCCGCTTGCGTGCGGACGAGTCGCCGGCAAACGATGTCGGGCAGCTCGGGGCGTCGTTCAACCGGATGGTGGGCGCGATTCTCTCCGCGCAGGAAAAGGCGAAGCAGGCCCAACAGGAGTCGTTTCGCTGGGAAAAGCTCGCCACCGTCGGCCGCCTGGCCGCGGGGGTCGCGCACGAGGTGGGCAATCCCCTGATGGGGATCCGGGGGTATGCGGAATATCTCCGGCGGAACGATCCCCCCCGTCAGGAGCGGGAAGAGTGCCTCGACAAGGTCGTGACGGAAACGAAAAGGATCGAGAATATCGTGCGGGGGCTGCTGTCGGTAGCCTCCTCGAAGCCGGACGGTGAGGAAGAAGCGGACGTGGACGAGGTCGTGCGCGAGACCGTCGAGATGCTTTCGTTTCGCAAGATGTTCCGGGATGTCGAGGTGGTCGTCGAGACAGGCGGAGTGGGCCGGGCGGCCCTCTCGGCGGAGCGCTTCCGCCAGGTGCTGCTCAACTTCATGATCAACGCCGTCGATGCGATGGAAGGGGGAGGCGTTCTGCGTGTGCGGACGTTCATCGTGAGACCGTGGGTACCGCCGGCCCTTCGCAAGGCGAGAAGACGGGCGTCCGATCCGCCCGAAGTGGACGTGCTGCGTCTGCGGGGAGTGGCCGGAGGTCGCCCCGGGGGTGCGCTTGCGGTCTCCGTGTCGGATACCGGCTGCGGCATCGGACCGGATGCCCTTCCGTCGATTTTCGACCCGTTCTTCACGACGAAGGAGGCGGAGAAGGGAACCGGGCTCGGCCTGTCGGTTTCCCTTGCGATCGTGGAGGGAGCCGGAGGAGAGATCGCCGTCGAGAGCGACGAAGGGAAGGGATCGACGTTTACCGTGATTCTGCCCGAGGCGGCGGAAACGCCTGCGCCGGGCGACGCGAGCGGGAGGGCGGATGGCTGACCGGATCCTGGTGGTGGACGACGAAGAGAGCATGCGGGACGTGCTGAACAAAATGCTCTCGGCGGAGGGGTATCTCGTCTCCCTGGCGGAGAACGGGAGGAGTGCCCTCGCGCTATTGGAGAGGAGCCGATTCGACTACATCCTGTGCGACATCCGGATGCCCGAAATGGGGGGGCTCGAGCTTCTCCGGGAGATCACGTCCCGGAAGATTCCCGTGACGGCCATTATGATGTCGGCCTTTGGAACCGTGGAAACGGCCGTCGAGGCGATGAAACTCGGCGCGTACGACTACATCTCCAAGCCGTTCATGAGCGACGAAATTCTCCTGACGCTTCGGAAGGCCCAGGAGAGGGAAACCCTGCGGAAGGAGAACGAGGTCCTCCGGGAGGAGGTGGAGAAGGCCTTCGGACCGGTGAAGCTGCTCTATGCAAGCCGGTTGATGGAAGACGTCGTTCGCATGGTGGAGAAGGTGAAGGACTACGATACGACGGTGCTGGTGACGGGCGAGAGCGGGACCGGGAAGGAGCTGGTCGCTCGGATGCTCCACTTCGCCGGCCGAAGGAAGGAGAGACCCTTCGTCGCCATCAACTGCGGGGCGATTCCCGAGACCCTCCTGGAGAGCGAACTCTTCGGGCACCGGAAAGGTGCCTTTACCGAGGCGAAGACGGACCGGTCGGGGCTTATCGAGAAAGCGGACGGAGGGACGCTGTTCCTCGACGAGATCGGCGAGCTGCCGCTCATGCTCCAGACGAAGCTTCTCCGGTTTCTCCAGGAAGGGGAGTTGCGCCGCCTCGGTGACACGGAGGTCCGGAAGGTGAACGTGCGCATCGTTGCCGCGACGGCGCGCGACCTCGATCAGGAGGTGTCGGCCGGGACTTTCCGCGAAGACCTCTACTACCGGTTGAACGTCATACCGATCCATGTTCCTCCCCTGCGGGAACGGAGGGAGGACATCCCCCTCATGGTGCAGCATTTCCTGGCGCGCTTCCGCGCGAAATTCCGGAAGGGGGAGATCCGGTTCTCCCCGGAGGCGATGGAGACATTGACGGGCCACGACTGGCGCGGGAACGTCCGGGAGCTCGAGAATCTGGTCGAGCGATGTGTCCTCCTTGGGGCAGAGGGGGAGATCCGGCAGGAACAGCTGGTCCCGATCTGGGAAGGGGGGGGATCGGGGGAGAAGGGAGCGGACCGCTCCCCGAGGGTGATCATCCGTGTCCCCGTTTCGTTTGCGAGCCCGGACCTGAAGAGCGCCGTTAAGGAGATGGAGAAGCAGATGATCCGTCTGGCCCTGGAGCGGACCGGGGGGAGCCGGCCAAAAGCGGCGGAATTGCTGGGGATCAGCCATCCCGCCCTCCTGTACAAGGCGAAAGCGTATGGAATCAATTGATGGTAATTTAGCATAATTATATTAATTTAACGTTCAGTTAAAAATATCTTGACATTACTTTTGGGAAATGTACTATTTTTTTAGTACTGGTACGTGCTGTCCATTTTTTTTAGCCGGGAAGCCGGCCAGGCGGGGACGGGAATGAAGGGCGAAAAAATCAAGGTTAAAGTCGAGGGGAACAACGTCCGAAAAATCAGGGAAGGTCTCCTGATGAGCAAGGCGGAGCTGGCACGGCGCGCCGGTTTGTCGGTGCTGACCATCGATCGGGTGGAGAAGGGGATGACGTGCCGCATGGACACCAAGAGGAAGATCATCCTGTCCCTGGGGCTGCAGTTGTCGGACAGGGACAAGGTTTTCAGCAAGAAAGACTGACGGGGCGGGTGGAGCCATGGCGCTTTTCGGATCGAAGGAGTTGATCGGATTGGACATCGGGTCGAGCGCCATCAAGCTCGCTCATGTCAAGCCGGTGGGGGTGGAGTTCCGCGTAAAGAAGTTCGGGGTGTTTCCCCTGCCGCCGGACGCGATCGTGGACGGGGCCATCATGGACCACGTTTCGGTGATCGAGGGGATCAAGACAGCGCTGCGCGAGCTCAAGGTCAAGGAGAAGGAGATCGCCACCTCGCTGTCCGGCCATTCCGTGATTATCAAGAAAGTGGTGCTGCCCACGACCACCCCCGAGGAGCTGGAGGAGTCGATCCAGTGGGAGGTGGAGCAGTACATCCCCTTCGACATCAAGGACGTCAAGATCGACTTCCAGGTGATCGGGCCGCTGAAGGAGGACCCGTCCAAGATGGACGTTCTCCTCGTTGCCGTGAAGACCGATCTGGTCAACGACTACGTATCGGTGATCAAGGACGCCGGCCTTACCCCCACGATCGTCGACATCGATTCCATCGCGGCGGGGAATGCCTTCGAGCTCTGCCACCCGGTGTCCGACGAGCAGGTTCCGATGGTGGTCAACGTGGGAGCCTCCTTCATGAACATCAACATTCTGCATTCGGGGGTCCCGCTGTTTACCCGCGACGTTCCGATGGGCGGAGGCATGTACACGTCGGAAATCCAGAAGCAGCTCGCGGTGAGCTTCGACACCGCCGACGACCTCAAGGTCGGGAAAAAGGACGCGGGGGAACGGAAAGAGAAGATCACGGAGATCATGAGGACGGTGTCGAACATCCTGTCTACGGAAGTCCAGCGGTCCTACAACTTTTTCTCGGCGACCTACCCTGACCGTATGGTCACCAAGGTGTACCTCACCGGCGGCGCGGCGAAATCCGCATTTCTCAAGGAGATGCTCACCGAGAAGATCGGAGTGGACGTGGAGCTGTTCGATCCGTTCGAGGGGCTCATGTTGGAGGAAGATTCGGTCGACCGGTCGCTGGCGGCAAGCTTCAATACGGCCGCCACGGTTTCCATCGGGCTGGCGCTTCGGAACCAGGAGGATCGCCGATGATCCGGATAAATCTGATCCGGGGGAAGCGGAAAAAGAGAAAAGAGTTCAACGTCGACGCGCTCTACCTCCTGCTCCCTCTTGTCGTGATCGTGGGAGTCCTGCTGTTCCATCGCTCGGTCGCCGGGAAAATCGAGGATCTACACACCGGTATCCGCCGGGCCAACGTCGAGGTCGCTCGACTGCAGAAGCAAATCGGAGAGGTGGAGAACTTCAAGGCCCGGAAGGCCGAACTGCAGCAGAAGGTGGACGTGATCTCGAACCTGCAAAAGGGCAGGAAGGGGCCGGTGAAGATCTTCGAGGCGCTGTCGGCCTCCATCCCCGAGAAATGCTGGATCGACCGTCTTTCCGTCAGGGGGGAAAAGATCGAACTCAGCGGCATCGCGCTCAACAACTACACGATCGCGAATTTCATGACGGCCCTGGGCCAGAGCGGGAGGTTCCACGACGTTGTTCTCGGGTCGGCGGAACAGGCGACGGTATCGAACGTGAAACTCGTGAGGTTCGGTCTGACGTTCAAAACGGTGCAGAATTGATGGAACAAAAGGCGCAGGGAAAGGAACCGGGATGGCTCTCAAGCTAGGGGATCTTTCGAGGATTCCCCCGAAACAGAAGATCTTCCTCGCGGTCCTGATTTGCCTACTGGTCGGTGTGGGGTATTACTACCTGTACTACAAGGAGGCCTCCCAGAAGATCGCCACCCTCCAGACGAAACTGGCGGAACTCGAGAGCAAGATCAAGGAGCAGGAGGTGATTGCGAAGAACCTTCCCTCCTTCCAGGCGGAGGTCCGGCGTCTTGAGGATCAGCTGGGGCTTCTCCTCGACCAGCTTCCCAACTCTGCGGAGATTCCCAGCCTCCTGAAGAACATCTCGGATCTGGGCAGGGAGTCCGGGCTCGACTTCCTGAAGTTCGCTCCCCGCGGGGAAACCGGAAAGGGATTCTACGCAGAGATTCCCGTCACCATATCCGTCAACGGCGAATATCACGGGTTTGCCCTGTTCGCCGACAAGGTGAGCCATCTTCCTCGCATCGTGAACCTGTCCGACATCGTCTTTTCCGGCCCCAAGGGGATGGGGGAAGACCGGATGCAGGTGAACGTGAGCTGCACCGCGACGACGTTCCGTTTCCTGGAGCAGGCGGCTGCCGGCAAAGGCGGGAAAGGGAGCGCAAAATGACGCAGATCAGTCATCGCCCCCTTCGGGTCGTTCTGGCGGCGGCGTTCCTTTTCGCGCTCGTGGGCGGCGGATGCGCGAAGGAAGAGCCGCCCGCCCGCGCCCCGGTGGTGAAAAAGACGATACCGAAAGAGGAGGCCAAGGCCGCGGAGGCTGCGCATCCCGTCGCGATCGGCGAAGGGAAACCTCCCCCCGTCGCGGTGTACAATCCGGCCGGGAAACGGGATCCCTTCGTCGCATTCCTCAAGGTGGAGAGAAAAGACGCACCCCCCGCCGTCGGCTCCCTCCCTCCCCTGCAGCGGTACGAGCTCCGGGAATTTCGATTTGTCGGCGTCATCTGGAGTCCCAAGGTAACGCGGGCACTCGTGGAGGATTCCGTAGGGAAGGGGTACACCGTTTCGGTCGGGACGAAAATCGGCCGGAGCGGGGGAGTTGTCACCCGGATCACGGAAAAGGAGATCATCGTCCGGGAAGAATTTCGGGATTACGCCGGATTGAAGGCCAAGCGTGATAGCTCTCTGAAGCTTGAGACCGTAGGAGGAAAATGATGAGTAACCGGTTACGGCCGATGGGCCGATACCCCCGGCGGTACCAGATCTGGCTGGCTGCCGCTGTGCTTGTCTCCGCGATGGCCGGTGTCCCGGCGCTTGGCCAGGCTGCTGCGGATGCATCGCCGGCATCCGGAGTAAGGGTCGAGGAGGTCGTCGTCTCGAAGACGCCCCATTACACCAATATCGAGGCGACGGCGTCCGGGGAGATAGAGAACTACAACTCGTTCAAGCTCAACGACCCGTTCCGGATCGTGGTCGATATTTGGGGGGTCGCACAGGGTCCGGTGGCTTCGGAAGTCCCGGCGGGGACGCCCCAGGTAAAGGCGGTCAAGCTATCGCAACAGGGGGACAAGCTGCGGATGGTGGTGGAAACCCCCGAGGATGTTCCGCTCCCGTTTCTTGTCACCACCGAAGGGAACCGCCTCGTACTGTCGGTCGGCGGCGGCCAGGAGGAAAAGGTGACCAGCCTCGACCGCCCGATGGCAGGGATGGATGCCAGGAAGGGGAAGGCCGTCGTAGGCATCGACCTCGAGGATCTTCCCGAGGCATCGAACATCGTCGTCACCACCGCCGGAGACGTCTCCCACAAGGTGATCGAGGGGAAAAACATCGTAACGCTCGTTTTCCCCGGCTCCTCTGCGGACAAGGGGTTGCTGCGTGAGATGGATGCCAGCAGGTTCGACATTCCCGTCCGGAGGGTGAGGCCTGCCGCAGGCAGGACGGGAATCGAGGTGGCGGTCACCTACGCCCCCGGCTCCGCCTACACCATCGAGAGGAAGAACGACGCAGTAGTCCTCTCCTTCCCGAAAACCGCGGTAGGCCGAAAGGGGACCGTGGTGGCGGAACTCAAGGAAAAAACGGTGTCCTACCCGAATGCCTACGCGGGGCCGGACGCGGAGCCCGCCGGAGGGGCAACCAAGTGGGGATTCGTCACCCACGAGGTCGAATCCCGAAGGAAATACGTTGGACAGCGGATCTCTCTGGACTTCAAGGACGCGGACCTGGCAAACGTCTTCCGGATCATCGCCGAAGTCAGCAATCTCAACATCATCACGACGGATGCCGTGAAGGGAAGCGTCTCCGTGCGTCTCATCAACGTTCCCTGGGACCAGGCTCTGGATATCGTCCTGAAATCCAAGTCCCTCGGCGCCACGCAGGAGGGGAACATTCTCCGCATCGCGCCCCTGTCGGCGCTTCGGGCCGAGGACAAGGCCCGCCTCGATGCCAAGAAGGAGGTGGAGAAGCTCCAGGCAACACTGGAGGGCGTGATCGAGACGATTCCCGTCAACTACAGCAAGGCGTCCGACCTGAAGGACAAGATCACGGATCTTCTGTCCGAGGGCGGGAAGGTCCAGATCGACGACCGCACCAATACGATCATCATCCGGGACCTCCGGAAGAACGTGGAAGACGTGAAAGGTCTGGTCGCGACACTTGACACCGCGACTCCCCAGGTGCTCATCGAGGCGCGGATCGTCGAGGTCGACACCTCCTTCACGAGGGAAATCGGCGTGCAGTGGGGCGGGTCGTACAAGGACGAGGGGAGCACGCAGTTCGGTGCCACGGGAATCCAGGACACCAGCGGCACGTTCATTCCGGGGCAGTCCCTCCTCAACACGGATCCCTTCGCTCCCGCGACGACACCGCCGAACTTCGCGGTGAACCTCCCAGCGTCCGTAGGGCTCGGCGCCGGTGGCGGGATCACCTTCGGGATCCTGAGGGACAATCTCCGTCTCGATCTGTCCCTGTCGGCGCTCGAGGCATCCGGAAAGGGGAAGGTGGTTTCCTCGCCCAAGGTGGTCACGATCGACAACAAGGAAGCCATGATCGAGCAGGGGACCCAGATCCCGTACTCGACCGTATCCGCCTCCGGCACGAACACCCAGTTCGTGGACGCGACCCTAAGCCTCAAGGTGACGCCCCACATCACGCCGGAGGGAGCCGTCATCATGAAGCTCGAGGCGAAGAACGATTCCCAGGGGGAGGTGGGGGCTTCCGGACAGCCTGCCATCAACAAGAAGAAGGCCACCACCGAGGTCCTGGTGAGGGACGGGGAGACCGCGGTGATCGGGGGCATCCTCCAGGTTTCGCGGAATCAGGACCAGGCGGCGATTCCGTGGCTTTCCAAAATTCCCGTTTTGGGGTACCTTTTCAGGAAAGACTCGAACACGTCGTCCAACAGGGAATTGCTGATCTTCATAACACCGAAGATTCTCAAGCCGGAGTCAGCGCAGGCCAGGACCTACTGATCCCGAACGGGGTTCGCTTTTTCCGGAGCACCTGCTCGAAAGGGCCTGGTGCTCCGTTTTTTTTCGTAAAGGAGGCGTGAGGAATTGTTCACATTCCGTACGGCAGGGGAGACGCACGGTCCGGCTTTGGTCACCGTCGTCGAGGGGTTGCCCGCCGGAATGCCGTTCGACCGGGGGGCGGTCAACCGGCAGCTTGCCCGCAGGCAGGTCGGGTATGGCCGCGGCGAGCGCATGCAGATCGAACGGGACGAGGTGGAGGTTCTTTCCGGAGTCCGTTTCGCCAGGACGCTCGGAGGACCGGTGGCCATGCTCCTGCGCAATCGGGACTGGGAGAACTGGCGGGAGAAGATGGCCCAGGAGGGAAAGGGAAGACGGATCCCCCCGCTGACGACGGCTCGCCCCGGACATGCCGATCTCCCGGGAGTTCTCAAATATGGCCACCGGGACGTACGGAACGTGCTGGAGAGGGCAAGCGCGAGGGAGACGGCAGCCCGGGTCGCGGCGGGGGCATTGGCGCGGATGGTATTGCGGGAAGTGGGTGTGGAGATCGCGGGACACGTCGTCTCGATCGGGAAGGTTCACGTTCCCCCGGAGACACGGGGGTGCTGGGATCTGGCCGTAACATCGGAGAAGAGCGACCTGCGGATGGCCGATCCGGCGGCCGCAAAAAGAGCAACCGCGGTTATCGACCGCGCGAAGAGGACGGGGAGCACGGTGGGGGGAACGGTGGAAGTCATCGCCCGCGGAGTCCCCCCGGGCCTCGGATCGTTCGTCTCCTGGGACCGAAGGCTCGATGGGCGGCTGGCACAGGCCCTGATGAGCATTCCGGCCATCAAGGGCGTCGAGATGGGGGGGGGCTTTCCCCTGGCGTTGCTGTCCGGAAATGCCGTGCACGATGAAATCTTCCCGGGAAAGGGAAAGGGAAACCGTCTTCTCGGCAAGCTGTTCCTGCCGGTACACAGGAAAACGAACCGGGCAGGCGGGGTGGAGGGAGGGATGAGCAACGGAGAGCCGCTGGTCATACGAGCGGCGATGAAGCCGATTCCCACCCAGGCGAACCCGCTGCGAACGGTGAACATACGGGGCTGGAAACGGGCCGATGCGCATCGCGAGCGAAGCGACGTCTGCGCAGTGCCTGCGTGTTCGGTAGTCGCCGAGGCCATGGTGGCCATCGTTCTGGCGTCCGCCTTCCTGGAGAAATTCGGGGGGGACTCGATGTACGAGATTCACTATAATTATTCGGGTTACCTGCGCCGGATCGGATGCCGATGAGGAGCCGGGGAACCACGCGGGGAGCAGTGCTGGTGGGGTTCATGGGGGCCGGGAAGAGTTCGGTGGGAAAAGTGCTCGCCCGGCGTCTCGGGGCGGAGTTCCTCGACGTGGACGAACGGATCGAGGCCGACGCGGGGAAGACGGTAGAGGAAATCTTCGCCACCGAAGGGGAACAGGCGTTCCGGCAAAGGGAACGGATGGCGATCCGGGACGCCGTCTCGGTACCGGGTAGGGTCATCGCAACCGGCGGAGGATCGTTTCTGGACGGCGATAGCCGGAAACGGCTGAACGCATATGCGCCGGTTGTGTTTCTCGACATTTCTCCCGCCACCGCGCTTGCGCGCCTAGCCGGGGACACGTCGCGTCCCCTGCTTTTCGGGGAGGACCGGGAGAAGACGGTGATGGAGATGATGGAAAGGCGCCGGACGGCTTACCTGCAGGCGGATTTCCGGGTGAGCACGGAAAATCGGACGGCGGCCCGGGTGGCCGAAGAGGTTTTCCTGCTCCTTTCCCGGAAGTCGCAGGGTGTCCCGGCGGGGAGGACCGGCCGCAAGGAAAGGGGAAGAGGGTGAACGACGGAATCATCACGGTGTCGCTGGGGGACCGTTCCTACGACATCTTTTTCGGAACGGGGGTGTACCCCCTCTTCCAGGAGTGGGTGACGCGGTTCTTCCGGGGCACTACTGTTTTCGTCGTGACGGATCGGACCGTCCACTCCATCTACGGGGACGACCTACAGAAGTGGCTTTCCGGGGTTCCTCACGATGTTCTTCCCCTTCCTCCCGGCGAAGAGAGAAAGTCCTGGGACGCGGTGCAGGAGATCTATTCCTTTCTCGCCCGAAAGGGGGCGGGAAGGGACTCTCTCGTCGTGGCATTCGGCGGCGGGGTTGTGGGAGATCTTGCCGGTTTCGCCGCCGCCACCTTCCTTCGGGGAATTCCCTATGTGCAAATTCCCACCACGCTTCTCTCGCAGGTCGACAGCAGCGTCGGCGGGAAGACGGGCTTCAACCTCGCCGAAGGGAAAAACCTCGTGGGGGCGTTTCACCAGCCGCGGGCGGTATTCATCGACCCGGCATTCCTCCTCACGCTCGACGACAGAAACCTGCGGTCGGGGATGGCGGAAGTCGTGAAATGCGCCTTTGCCGGCGCCCCCTCCCTCCTGGAATCCATCACCGCCTGCGCGGGAGGCTGGAAGAAAATGTCCGGCGACTCCTGGATTACGATCATCCGCAGCGCCGTGGCGTTCAAGGCCACGGTGGTCGAGCGAGACGAGAAGGAAGCTTCCGCACGCCGTATCCTGAACCTGGGGCACACGATCGGGCATGCCCTGGAGCAGGCCTCCGGGTACCGGCGGCTTCTCCACGGGGAAGCGGTCGCGATGGGACTGGCGTGGGAGGCGGTTTTCTCCCGCAGGCAGGGAGAGACCTCTCCGGAGGTGGAAAGGAGATTGATCGACCTGCTCCTGGGGATGGGATTCGCGCTCGACGACCCCTCCGTCCCGGTTACGGCAATCGCCGCAGCGGTCGGGATGGACAAGAAGAAGATGGCGTCGGACATCGACATGCCGCTTTTAAGCGGGTCGGGTTCCTGTGTCCTGAAGCGCATACCCGTTTCCCTTCTCCGGGAGGAATTGCCCGCCATCCGCGAAGAGCTCCGGGGGATTGCGGGGGAGCGGGCAAGGGAAGCCGGGGAAGAGAAGGGGAGTCCCCCGGAAGAGGATTCCCCTCCTGCGCAGCCGGCCGGCCCGGAAGGAGCCGCGCCTGCGATATCGGAACTGGAACGAAGGGTGGTGGTCAATCCGTGGGACGTGGACGCCATGGTTGCGCTCGCGGAGGCGTATCGGCGCGCAGGAAATCTGGCCGGAGCGTGGGAGACGATCAAGGAGGCATTGGCCCAGAACCCCTCCTCCGCCAGCGCGCAGCGCGTGGCAAGGGAGATCGAGCGTGAGGTGAAGGAGGCACTGCCGGAAATCGGGGAAAGCAGCTCCCCCCTCCTGGAGGAAGTCGTCATCCTGGACGAGGGGGCGTTCGAACTTCGCCCCGCCGACCGGTGGTCCGGACCCGACGAGGAAAGAGGCGATGCCGGTGCTCCAAGCGCACGGGCGACCGACATCCCGCCGGGAACATCCCCCCCGGAGCCGGGGGCGCTGATCAGGACGGTCACGATGGCGAGCATATACTGGGACCAGGGGCGGCAGGAGGAGTCGATACGGATTATCGACGAGATTCTGCGCCGCCATCCCAACGACTCCCGGGCGCTGGCATGGCGGGAGGCCCGCCTGGGCAAACGGCCGGCCGGCCGGGAGGAAAGGCTGGTTTCCTCCCTGACCGCATTTCTCAGGAAGATGAAAAAGGAGTTCGGCTATGACGTTCCGGGAAATCATTGAGGGGATGCATCGGCGGGAACCTGCGATACGCGGGGGTGCCCTGGCCGGATCGGACGGGCTGGCTGTCGACGAATGGAGCGCAGCCGCCGGCCTCGACCTTTCCGCCCTCTGCGCGGAGATGGTCCAGTTTTTCAAGGAGAGCGTGCGGGTGGCCGGGGACCAGGGACTCGGAGGCGCCTCCGAGGTCTTTATCGCCGGGGAGGACGGACAGATATTTTTCCAGAGGGTGACCGCCGACTATTACCTTATGCTCGTCGCGGCCCCTGGGGCGGTGCCCGGAAAATGCCGGTTCCTCCTCCGTCAGGGTGCCTCGCGGGCCAGAGAGATGCTGTGATGGGTCTTGCCTCCCGGAAACGGCAGACGGGCGGTCCCAACGCAACCTCGAAGGAAGGGAGACGGCCGGTCCTTCGGGCGGCGTACCGGATCCTGTTCCTCGACGGACCGAACCTCAATGTCCTCGGCAAGCGGGAGCCGGGCATATACGGGAAGAAGACGCTGGCCGAAATCCGGCGCAGTGTGACCGACGCCGCCCGGGAGGAGGGGGTGTCCGTGCAGTTTTTCCAGTCCAACCACGAGGGGGAGATCGTGACCCGCCTCCAGGAAGCAAGGGAGAACGCCGACGGACTGGTGATCAATCCCGGAGGATACACCCACTCCAGCGTGGCGATCCGCGATGCCCTGCTCTACGCCGGGCTTCCCGCCGTGGAGGTCCATCTGAGCAACCTGGCCAGCCGGGAACCCTTTCGGAAGCAATCCCTGATTGAGGACGTGGCGGTCGGCCGGATCGCCGGATTCGGCGGTTTCGGATACGTTCTTGCCCTACGTGCCCTTCTCGACCATCTCCGCAGGGAAGGTGGAATTGCCAAGCCGTAACTCCCAGGTCCCGGGTACCCATGCGCGTATCCGGAGGCTCCTGGGCGTTCTCGCCCGGCAGAGGATTCCCCTGTTTCTCTGCCTCCGGATGACCAATATCCGGTACCTCACGGGGTTCCGGGGAAGCGACGCCGCCCTTCTCGTATCCCCGGACGGCGTGATCTTCGTGACCGACGGCAGGTATGCGGAGCAATCCCGGCAGGAGGTTCGCGGGGCGGAGATCGTAATTTCCGACAGGAAGTGGTCCGTGGTGTCGCGCAGGATCCGAACGGCGACGCGGCGCTCCGGCCGCGGGAGGCGTGCGAGGATAGGGTTCGAATCCCGTCATCTCCCCGTGGAGCTCTATCGCTATCTGACAAAGGGGAGAGATGCCCACTGGGTAGCGCTGCGTGATCCGGTGGAATCGCTCCGGATGCGGAAGGAGGAGCCCGAGATCCTCGCCATGGAGGGCGCGGCGGTGACTGCCTCGGGCGCCCTTCTCGAGGTTCTCTCGGCGGGGGTTCGTGGCCGGACCGAAAAGGAGGTGGCGGCCGACCTGGAGAAGGGGATAAAGGTGCTGGGGGCCGAGGAACCGTCCTTTCGAGCGATCGTCGCATCGGGCACGCGTTCCGCTCTTCCCCACGCCGAGCCCACGAGCGCCGCGATCGGACGGGGTGAAGTGATCGTCATCGATTTCGGGGCCCGCCGTCGCGGGTATTGCTCGGACGAGACCGTCTCCGTTCTCCCCGCTCGCCCCTCCCCCTCGCTGCGCAGGGTGTTCGACGCCGTCAGGCGCGCCCAGGAACGGGGGATCCGGGCCATCCGGCCGGGGATGCCGTGCAGGGACGTGGATGCCCGGGTGCGGGAATCGCTGGACCGGTCGGGATATTTGAAGTATTTTGTTCATTCTACCGGCCACGGCGTGGGGCTGGACATCCACGAGCGACCTTCCCTGTCCCCGCGGTCGAAGGACCGACTTGTCGAGGGAATGGTCGTGACCGTCGAGCCCGGAGTGTATATTCCCGGGTTTGGAGGAATCCGGATCGAAGACATGATCCGGGTGACGGGGAGGCGGGGAGAAAAAGTGACCTATCTTCCCAAGCAGGCCTCATCGCTTCGATAGAAGGGAAAAGGCTTTTGTATTCCACCACGGACTTTCGAAACGGGCTGAAAATCGAGTTCGGCGGCGAACCGTATGTGATCGTGTTCTTCCAGCATGTGAAACCCGGCAAGGGCGGGGCATTCGTCAGGACGAAGCTCAAGAACCTGAAAACCGGTGCCGTTCTGGAGAATACATTCCGAAGCGGGGACAAGGTCAACAAGCCGGACCTCGACGAGCGCGAGATGCAGTTCATGTACCTGATGGAGAACGCCTACCACTTCATGGATACCAAGACGTACGAACAGATCTATCTGGACCGGGAGCACATGGGGGACGCGGCAAACTACATGATCGAGAACCTCCCGGTCAAGATCCTGTTCTACCGGGGAGAGCCGATCGGCATCGACCTCCCCATCTTCATCGACCTGCAGATCGTCGAGACCGAGCCGGGGCTCAAGGGCGATACCGTAAGCGGGGCGACCAAATCCGCCCGGCTGGAATCGGGGGCCGGCGTGCAGGTTCCCCTCTTCCTCAACGTCGGGGATAGGATCAAGGTGGACACACGCACGGGTACGTACATAGAGCGCGCGTAAGGGGAGCGACATGAATCTGAAAGAGATACGGGAGATCCTCGAACTTCTCAAGGGAACCGACGTGACCGAACTGGAGGTGGTCCGCGGGGAGGACGTCCTGAAGGTCCGGCGGGGTCCTGCGGGCGAGATGCGCCCGGTCGCCGCCGTGCAGCCCCTCCCCCTTTCCCCGGCGGAGGCTCCTGCTTCCGCTCCTCCGAAAGAACCTCCGAAGACGGCGCACAAAGAGGTCATCTCCCCGATCGTGGGCACGTTCTACCGGGCGCCGGCCCCCGACGCGGCTCCGTTCGTCGAGGTGGGAAGCCGCGTCTCCAAGGGCCAGGTCCTGTGCATCGTCGAGGCGATGAAGATCATGAACCAGATCGAATCCGACACGACAGGCGTCGTGGTGGCGATTCTCGTGGAAAACGCGCAACCGGTGGCGTACGGCCAGCCGCTTTTCCACATCTCTGCGGAGTAGAAGACGGCATGATTCACAAGGTCCTTGTCGCCAACCGGGGAGAAATCGCCGTCCGTATCATCCGCACCTGCCGCGAGATGGGGATTCGGACCGTCGCCATCTATTCCTCCATGGACAAGGACGCAATGCACGTCAAGACAGCGGACCAGTCCGTCTGCGTGGGGCCGCCCCCGAGCACGGAGAGCTATCTCAATGTTCCTTCCATTCTGAGTGCGATCGAGATCACGGACTCGGACTCGGTCCACCCCGGGTACGGTTTCCTCGCGGAGAACCCGGCATTCGCCGAAATCTGCGAGAATTACGGGGTAAAGTTCATCGGTCCGTCATCGGAGTCGATCCGGCTGATGGGGAACAAGGTCGAGGCACGTCGCGCGGTGCGCAGGGCCAAGGTGCCGACCGTCCCGGGGAGCGACGGAGCGATCACGGAAGAAGAGGAAGGGCTTCGGATATCGAAGGAAATCGGGTTCCCCGTCATCATCAAGGCGGCTGCCGGAGGAGGCGGAAGGGGCATGAAAATCGTTCATTCCCCCGCCTCCTTCATCAACGCCTATCTCACCGCCCAGTCGGAGGCTCTTTCCGCCTTCGGCGTCCCCGATGTCTACATCGAGAAGTATTTCGAGCACGCGAGGCACGTCGAGGTCCAGGTTATGGGCGACAAGTTCGGCAAAGTCATCCACCTGGGGGACCGGGACTGTTCGGTCCAGAGACGTCACCAGAAACTGATCGAGGAGGCCCCCGCGCCGTTCATCCCCGCCCGGATCCGGAACCGCATCCACAAGGCGGCAGTCGACGCGGCGACCGCGGTGCGGTACAACAATGTGGGGACGGTCGAGTTCCTCTACATCGCCGAAGGGGAGTTCTATTTCCTGGAGATGAACACCCGGATCCAGGTGGAGCACCCCGTCACGGAGATGATTACGGGTATCGATATTGTGCGGGAGCAGATCCGGATCGCCGACGGCAAGAAACTGCGGATCGACCAGAAGGGGGTCCAGTTCCGGGGCCACAGCATCGAGTGCCGCATCAACGCGGAGGATCCCGAAACGTTCACTCCGTCCCCGGGACAGATCACATCGTGCATGTTTCCCGGGGGGTTTGGAGTCCGTGTCGACACGGGGATCTACCCCGGCTACACGGTTCCCTCCACGTACGACTCCCTGCTGGGAAAGCTGGTGGTGCACGGGGAGGACCGTAACGAGGCAATCATGCGGATGCGGCGGGCCCTCGATGAAATCCGGATCGAAGGGGTGAAGACGACGGTCGGTTTTCACAAGAAGATGATGATGGACTCGGATTTCACGGAAGGGCGTTTGTGGACCAAGTTCGTGGAAAAGAGGGCATAATGGACGGTGGGTTTGCCGGGCATGACCGGCGGCACCGCAGGGAGGATTGACCGGTTGGGCCTGTTCGATTCGTTCCGAAAGAAGTTCTCCTCGAAAACAGGAGACGAGCGTTCCTTTCTG
Source organism: Candidatus Deferrimicrobiaceae bacterium (assembly GCA_041633075.1). Taxonomy (GTDB): domain Bacteria; phylum Desulfobacterota; class Deferrimicrobia; order Deferrimicrobiales; family Deferrimicrobiaceae; genus CSP1-8. The sequence continues at coordinate 45,941 of JBFKGZ010000003.1, forward strand.
TCGCGGAAGGTCCAGGATTCCCCCCAGGATCCCCAGGCGAGGCAGAAGCTGGGCCTTTTCCTCCTGCGGAAGGGAGAGATCGTGGAGGGGACCGACCAGCTGGCACGGGCGGCCATCCTGTACGAAAAGGGCGGGTTCACGACCAAGGCCATCGCCGTCCTCCGGCAGATGCTCAAGAACGACCCGGCCAACATCGATTTCCAGCGCTGGCTCATCCGTCTGCTTGCTCAGCACGGGCATACGGGAGACGCGTTGAGCGAACTGCAGAAGGTGGCCACCGGAGGGATCCGGTTCGAAAACGACGACAAGAGGATCGAATTCTTCCAGAGCACCTCGGAAAACCTGCCGGATAATCCGCTCCCGTCCTTACTAGTCGCGGACGTTTACCTGTATCAGAGGAAGCTGTTCGAAGCCGTAAGCGAGTTGGTGAAAGCGGTCCCCCTCGTCGGCCCCTCCCGGATGGAGAAGGAGTTTACCGTCCGGATGAATGTCCTAACCTCCCTCGCTATGGAAAATCCCCAGCTTTACGAGCCATGCGGCTTCCTTTGGATCGCCGCGGGAAAACCCGAGGACGGCCTTCCGTACCTGGTAAAAGCGGCGGAATTCATTGAAAGCTTGGGGGATTCGAGTCGCGGATCGCAGACGGACGAGATAATATCCGCCGTGGAGAAAGGCCAGGCGGAGGGTTTCGCGGGAGCGATGTCCTTCGAGGACGCCTTGCGCAGGCTCTCGGAGCCCGAGGCCCCCGCTCCTCCTCCCGTTAAAGAGAAAAAGGCACCTTTCCGGGAGGAGAGCGAGGAAGAGAAGTTACTGCAGAGCTCCGTGGAGAAGCTCCAGGCGAAAGTCAACGAGGAGATCGGAGAGTCGGATCCGGATGCGCGGTACAACCTCGGGATTGCGTACAAGGAGATGGGCCTTCTGGACGAGGCTGTGGAGGAATTCCGGCTCTCCCGCTCGAAGTCGGAGCTGTTCCTGGGGGCGTCTTGCCTGCTTGCCGAGACGTTGGCCGAGAAAGGGGAGCCCGAGGCGGCAACAGAAACGCTCAGGGAGGTGCTTGCGGCGGAAGGCGTCGGTCCTTCCGAAACGCGGGATGTCCGCTACCAGATGGCGGTTCTCCTCTCCCGAAGCGGGAAGGAAGAGGAGGCGAGGGAAATCTTTCTTTCCCTGTACGAGTCTTTTCCGGACTACCGGGACCTCCGGGAGCGTGTCCGGAAATTCGAGGGATGAGCAAACTGTTGCAACGCGGGATCGGTCCGTGGTAAAAAAACGGGAAAATTGCGGGCGTAATTCAGGGGTAGAATGCAAGCTTCCCAAGCTTGACGTCGCCGGTTCGAATCCGGTCGCCCGCTCCATCTTGTCATCGGAGTATTTCCGGTAGCGAAGGGCCCCTTCCCTGCGAGGGGCTCTTCGCTTTTCCGTCGATTCCTTTATAATTTACCGTTATGGCGAGGCGATGGGCGTGGCGGATCGGTCTGGGGCTCTTCCTCGTCGTACTTCTTGCCTTCGGAATACGTCGGTTGCTCCAGGAAATTCCCCTCCTCATGGCAAAGGCGGAGGAAACGATCCAAGAGGAGGCCCGTGCACTGGGTCTGCGGGTTTCCTACCGGGCGCTTCGGTTGCATCCCCTGCATCTCCGCGTCTCCCTGGAGGAACTGGACATCCGGGACGACATCGCCGGCATCCCCCTCGCCCATGCCGGGCATGTCGACGTGTCTCTTTCCCTGAGGCGGATCCTGTCGGGTGCATTGCCGGTCTCCCGCGTTCTCGTGCGGACATTTTCCGTTCACGCCGGAGAGGCGAACCGGCCCCTCCTGGAAAAACTCCGTGCACCCGGAAAGAGCGAAGGACAGGAGGAGGCCCCCGAGATTCTTCTCATCGACGGCGACGTCCGCATCCGTCCCTTGGGGCCGCTTGCGGAGTGGGAGGCAAAGATCCCGGAATTGCGAATCCGTCCCGTCCGGTTTTTGGGAACGCGCGTCACGGTCAAGGTCGAGCAGGCTTCGGGTCGGATTGCTCTCCCGAAAGCGGGGAGCGGGAACATTCCCTTTGACTCGGCGGAAGCCGATGTCTTCCTGAAGGGAAGTTCCGTCCGGGTCCGCAAGTTTCGTGCTTCGGGGCCATCCGCGAAGGTTGTTCTCTCCGGGGAGTGGGATGGGGGACGGCGGGTGGCTGACGTGAAAGGTTCCGGAGAGGCGGATATCGGGGGATGGATGGCGTCCGGAGCGCCGGGAGGAGAATGGCTCCGACGCGCGGCGACGGAAGGTACGCTCACGTTTTCCGCCCGGTGGCAGGGAAGCCCCGAGAGCCCGGAGGGATCGGTCAAGATCCTGACGCGCAATCTCGTTTTCACGGGGAACACGCCGGCCACCTTGGACGTCTCGGCCGGGTTCTCGGGAAAAACGGTCCGGATCGAATCGCTCCGTGGAACGGTGTGGGGCGGTGTCGTCTCCGGGGAAGGCAGGTATGATCTCCCGACAGGGAAGGGAGATGCCCGTTTATCGTTTGCGCAAGCGGCGTTCGGGGAAGCGCCGTGGGATTCCGGAGGAATATCGTGGCGTCCCGCCGGGAGAGGGGATCTGGTCCTGTCGGTCGCGGGCGGGAGGGAGAAGGTTCGGGGGACCGTTTCCCTGAAAAACCCGGGCGGGTTCGAGCGGCCGAAGAGGAAAGGCGTCCCGGCGGCGAAGGTGGCATTGCCCGTTACCGCGGCGGCAACCGGCGAATTTGTTCCCGGCAAGGAAGTAAGAATACGGGATTTCCGCGTGACGGCGGGGAGGGCGGAAGCCGGTGGCCGGGGGACGTATGTTCCTCGGGAGAAACGGTTCTCTTTCACCGGGACAATTCTGGCTCCGGGAGGAAAAGCGCCGGAATACGGTTGGGTTTACCCCGTTTCCTGGAGGAGCCTTGCCGGCGAGTGGACGCTATCGGGAACCGTGGGAAATCCCCATGTGACCGCGCGGGTAAGAGCCGAAGGACTCGCCGCGAGGGCGCTTCCCCCCGTTCCCCTCTCCGTGAAGCTGGAGGGAAATCCGGCGGACCTGGTACATTTCGTCGCGGATATTCCTGCCGACGTGGCGAAAGTGACCGCTACCGGCACGATATCGGGATCTGCCTTGCAAAACCCCGTTCGCCTCGAATCGACGGTAGGCGCACGCGATATCGATTTCTCCCTTGCCGGGGAATGGGGCGCCGCCGTGCTCTCTTCCCTGGGTAAGGATCCGGCCCCGCTCAGGAGGCAGGCGGCCGGGATGTCGGGCACGGGGACCGCGGATCTGCAATTCTCGGTTGCCCGGGGGTCCTTCTCGGTTTCCGGGACGATGTCCTCCTCCGAGATACGGTTTCCGGGGATCAGCGCACGAGAAGTATCCGTTTCGGGAGACTGGCGAGAAACCCCTTTCGGTTCGCGATGGGGGTTCCAAGCGGGCGGACAATTCGGGGAAGGCGAATTCGCGCTGACGGGGAAAGGAGAGGATGGGAAGGCCTCATTCACCGGGACGATGGACGACATCGACCTCGCAACAGCGGTCTCCCTCGTGGACAGGGGATACGGTGCCCGGATCGGAGGCCGCGCCAACCTGCGCGTGGAGGCAAGAACAGGACCGGAAGGGTGGGAGATCGGGAAACTTTCTGCTTCCGTTCCCCGGTTGACCGCCGCGGGGCTGGTCATCGAAGGGGTGGTGGCGGAGGGAACCCTCGGCGAATCCTCCGGCGAATTCTCCCTTGTATCCACCTCACCCCGGGTGAAGGCCTCGGCAGTTATTCGTCGGGAGCGGGGTTGGCCGGTCTCGTTTACCGCGAGAACCGAAGGTGTCCCGACGGGGGTCCTGCTCGAAGCGATCGGGAGGGGGGAGACCACCTCCGGGGGGACCTGGGATGCGCATGCCGAAGGGGCACTGAAGGCCGCCGATCTGTTCGAGGGAAAGGCGGCGCGTCCGGAGGCGATTTCCGAGTTCCGCTTCTCCCTCTCGACATCATCCCTGTCCATCGCCGGGATCTCCTTCGATTCCCTGCATGCCGAAGGGAAAAAGGAGAGAGACATCCTCGCCGGGGAAATCGGCACCTCCCTGCCCGATTCGCTTCTTTCCTATTCCTTCTCGCTCCGGGAGCCGTACGGTTTCCGGGTGAAGGGTTCGTTTTCGGCGGAGCGATCCAATGACGCGGCGGCGGCAGGCGGCGTTCCGGACGAACCCCGGAATAGCGTCTCCCCGGGCGAGGACGATCATTCTCGTTTCCAAGTCGCCGGACAAGCAGAGCTGAGCGGATCCCTGCTCGCGCTCGACCGTTTCCGGGGGAGTCTGCGACTAAAGCGGATATTCTACCGATACGGAGGCGTCGACCTGACCGGGGAGGGAATCTCGATCGTCCTTTCCCCCGAGGGCATCCGTTGGGAGAGCGGGACCGTGCAGACCGCCGGAAACCCGCTTCGCGTCTTTGGAAAAGCAACCTGGGCGGGGGACTTGGATCTGCGTCTCGAGGGGAATATACCCGCCCCGGCCATCCGGCTGGCAACGGACGTGTTCGACCGGCTGGACGGTATGCTTCAGGTGCAGATACGGGTCACAGGGAAGTGGGACAATCCTTCCGTCATCGGTACCGGGCACGTGGAAAACGCGACGTTTTCCTTCCAGGGCTATGCACAGCTGTTCGAGAAGATGAACGTCAACGCGGTGATCAGCCGGGAGAAGATCATCTTCGAACATTTCGAGGGGAGGAGCGGAGGAGGATACCTCGACGGAAGGGGCGAACTCCCCCTGCGGTTCACCGAGGGGCAGAGGATGTTCTTCTCGGTGGACTTCTTCGACATGCAATATCCCTACCCGGAGGACCTGCATCCGGTATTACAGGGGCGGGTCGAGCTGATCGGGCCGATAAAAGACCTCCTCATCACGGGGGATGTGGAAGTCCAGTCCGCGCGCTACACGAAGACCGTCCGCCCCGAGCGGGCGCTTCTGGACTTCCGGAAGAGGCTTGCGGACGTGACGGCCCGCCGGCAGGAAACCGATTTCCGAATCCGGCTCGACATCGAGGCGGTGGCCGACGGGACGATCTTTGTCCGGAACAACCTGGCGGAGGCGGAAATCAAGGGGGAATTCAAGGTCGTGGGGGACACGAGCCGGGTCATCATCCTGGGGACCTTTGATGTGACGGAAGGGCACGTCGACTACCGGGGGAATCGGTACGAATTGACGCGGGGGGCGGTGGAATTCCAGGATCCCAGGCGAAATAACCCCGGGCTCGACTTCCGGGCGGAGACGAAAAAGGGGAACATCCTCGTTGCGGTCGGCGTGACGGGAACGCTGGAAAAGTATGATGTGGAACTCTCCTCCGACCCGCCCTACAGCAAGAACGACATCGTCAGCCTGCTTTCCCTGGGTGTTACTTCCCAGAGCTTCGCCGGAGCAGCGGGGTCGCTACCGGCTGCGGAGGCGGCGGCGATCGTGCTGGGCCCGGTCACGGGCCGCGTCACCGAGGAGATCCGGACCGTTATCGGTTTGGATAAGTTTTCTATCGAGCCGTCCTTTTCCACGAGGGAAAATGCGTTCGAGCCACGGTTCATCGTCGGGAAGAGTTTCGGGGATCGCTTCTCGGTCTCGGTTTCGACGAACGTGGGAACAACGGCGGAGAGCCGCGCCGTAGCGGAGTTCCGGGTCCTTGAGAACGTGTACCTCGAGGGAAACTGGGAAAGCGCCACCAGGACGAAGGCAGGCGACCTGGGGGCCGACGTAAAATTCCGGTATCGGTACCGCACGTTCAAGGATCTTTTCCGTGACCGCGACTGAGGACCGGGCCGGGCTCCTCCGGGTTCTATGGATCCTGGCGGTACTTCTTATCGCCATTCCCTCGCCTCCCTCCCGCGGCGAATCCGTTCCGGACAACGTCATTCCGGTGATCGACTCGATCTCTTTCCGGGTGGCGTCTCCCTACCTGATTTCCTACGAGGAACTGGCAGGGATCGTCACCGTGCGCACGGGATACCTTCTGACGCGGGATGCCATTCGCGAGTCGATCCGACGGCTCCAGAGGAAGAGCCTGTTCCGGGAGCTTTCCGCATACGTGCGGGAAGAAGGGGAGAGGGCGGAACTCCTTTTCTATCTTCGCCCGCTCCCTGTCGTCACCGAAATCGAGGTTGCCGGAAATAAGCGGATTGCCGCTTCCCGGATCCTGGCGGCTTCCCGAATCCGTCGGGGGACGCCGGTTACGGGGGAGGATCTCTCCCGCGCGCAGGCATCCATCCTCTCTCTGCTGCGGGAAAAAGGGTTCCTCGAAGCGGCGGTTTCGGTTTCCGCGATCTGCAAAGTGGACACCGGAATGGGGAAGGTCCGCATCGAGGTGAAGGAGGGAAGCCCCGCCCTTATAAAGGAAGTGCGGGCTCCGGGGGCTGGGTATTTCCCCCGGGAGAGGCAGGAGGAGCTTCTCGGTGTTTCTCCCGGTTCCCGCTTCGACTTCCAGGAATGGGAAGAAGGGGTGAAGAGACTACGGGGTGCGTACAAGCGGGAGGGGTTCCTGACGGTACGCATTCCGGAACCCGGGGTGTTCTGCGAAGACAGGAAAGAACTGTGTCTTACCGTCCGGGTGGAGGAAGGTCCCCGGTACGAGGTCATGTGGGAGGGAGCCAACCGCTTCTCCGTCGGCAAGCTCGAGAAAGCGTCGGGGATCTACGCGGAGGAAGGCGAACTCACCGAAGGCGGGCTGGAATACGAACTGAGGGAACGTCTGCTTTCCTTTTACCGGGAGCAGGATCACCTCAAGGCGTCGGTCGATATCGAGGCGAAAGAGAAGCCCGACGACGGCCGCTCTCTGAGGATTATCCTTGCGGAAGGGCAGGCGGGATTCCTGAAAAGCATCCGGTTTACGGGGAACGCGAGGATGCCGGAAAAAAAGCTCAGGAAGCAGATGCTTTCTTCGGAGCGGGGGTTTTTTCGCTTTATCACGGGATCCGGAAAATTCGACGAGGAGGAATGGAGAGCCGACCTCGCCGCGTTGATCGGGCTGTACCAGAAGGAGGGGTTCGCCCGGGCACGCATCACCTCCGTGGACACCGACTGGGACGAACGCGGGGGGATCACGGCGACCATACACATCGAGGAGGGGGAGCGCTATCTGCTTAGGACGATCCGGGTGCAGGGAAACGACCACTTTCTGAGAGAGGAAATCCTTCGACTGATCAAAAACCGCGAGGGTCGGTATGTCGATTACAGCATGCTCGATCGGGACGAGGAGGCAATCGGAGCGCATTACCGGAATGCAGGGTATCTTGACGTATCCGTGAGGACCCGGTTCGAGGAGGGCGAGGAGGAAGACGACGCCACCATTCATTTCCGCATCGAAGAAGGACCGCGGTACCGCCTTGGGAAAGTTGTCGTCCGGGGGAACGTGCTCACCGACTCCGTGGTGGTCTACCGGGAGGTGACCATTCCCGAGGGAGCCCCGGCCGGGGAAAAGGAGATGCTGACATTCCAGCAGGCCGTCTTCGGCACGGGGCTGTATAAATCGGTTCGCATGCACAAGGTCAAACGGCCGGACGAAGGGGTCCTCGACCTCATTATCGAAGTAGAGGAGACTCTCTTCTTCGAGGTCGAGTTCGGGGGGGGATACGGTACCGACACGGGCGTACGCGGGTTCGTGGGCGCAAAGAGCAGGAATATGAACCGGAGGGGAAGAAGGCTTTCCGCGAACGTAATCGTAAGCCAGAAAGAACAGATATACGTGGCGGATCTGCGGGAGCCATGGGTTTTCGGCAATCGATGGAAGTGGGAGGGGGGAGTGACCGCATCGCACCAGGAAGCCGAGCGCGAAAGCTTCAGCCTGCGGAAGACGAGCATTGTCACCAGCATCAACAAGACGGTATTCAAGCGGTCGTCCCTGTCGGTGCAGTATGAACTGTCCCAGGACGACATCTTCGACGTCACCCCCGGAGCCGTCCTGTCGCCGGAGGACCAGGGGTCCGCCACCATCTCGGCGGTTCGGGGTCTGTTCGTCCTTGATTTCCGGGACGATCCGTTCAACCCGAAGCGGGGATCCTTCAACTCGGGATCCGTGGAATATGCCTCCTACCTCCTCGGGTCGGAAGTGGACTATTACAAGGTTGTCGGCCAATCGAGCTGGTATTTCCCCTTTTTCCGAAAGAATTCCTTCGTGGTGTCCGGCCGGGCGGGGATCGTCAGGCCACTCGGGGACACGCAGGAAGTTCCCATCCAGAAGCGTTTTTTCCTCGGCGGGAGGACGACCGTTCGAGGGTTCAAGGAGGATTCGCTCGGTCCGCGTGCCCTCGACGGGTCCTTCACGGGGGGAGATTACATGGTCAACGGGAACGTCGAACTGCGGTTCCCCGTGCGGTACGGTTTCATCCTCGCCTTGTTCATGGACGCGGGGAGCGTGTGGTTCGAAGGGAATCCCGATAACGACTTCGATCTCCGGGAGAGCGCGGGTCTAGGCCTCCGGTATCTGACGCCCGTTGGACCGGTCGCCCTCGACTACGGGTGGAAACTGGACAGACAGGAGGGGGAATCCTCCTCGGAGTGGCACTTCACGATCGGGGCCGTATTCTGACGGGTTCCCACAGAAGGCGTCAGGCGAGGGAAGCGAGGGCTTGCTTCCGGACAACCCGCGTCCTGGCGATGCGGTCTCCGATCCTCTGATGGTCGGGGTTGCGGAGCAAAGCGGCCGTCTCCAACACGATGGCGAGGGGGAAAACCACATAGAACAGGAACAGCACGTTCCGGAACGAGGAGTCGATGAGGTCTATGGGGCGCCCGTCCGTGTGGACGACCCGTATGCCCATCACTTTCTTGCCGATGCTCTGACCCGAGAGGATCCCGTCGCGGAAGAGGATGTAGAGCATCGCCAGAAAGTGCCCGAAGCCTCCGAGCCCGTAGAACAGGGCGAGGTAGACGATCAGGTCGATGAGGAACGCGAGGGAGCGGGTCTGCCAGTCCGCTGCTGGGAGTTCTTCCGCCAAGGATTTACCTCGGAGCCGGTTTGGTCTTTCATTCTATCCATTTTCCTTCTTTCTCGTCACGCGTAAATCGTGTTAGGTTTTTCCATGAATGGGAGACTTCCCACGGAAAGGACCTTGCCCTGACGCCCGGTATCCGGTGGACATTTCCTTTTTTCGCTATCTGGATCGGGGTTTTCGCGATAACGGTCCTGTTCATCGCCCTGTCGCCGGGTGGTTTTCGTCAGGCCGGACTCCCGGCATGGTTCGCCGTCTGCGGGGAATTCGCCCTCGGCGCCGCGCTGTTCCTGTATCTCAACGGCAGGATTTTCCGGTCCGCCGACCGGTGGAAAAAAGAGATTTCCTCGGGTGCCGGGAAAGATTTTCCCGTCGAAGCGGGGCTCCTTACCCCGATTGCGGCTGCCGTGGCCGAACGGTGCGGGCGGGAGATCGCCTCCCTCGAGGAAGAAATCCGGACCCGCGACGAAAAATTGCGGCAGTTCGAGCGCCTCCGACGGGACCTGGAGGAGACCCAATCCCACCTGGAGGCAAAGATCAAGGACCTGCATTCCATCTACGAGGTCTCCACGGCGGTCGCCGGCACGCTGGACACCGAG
>JBFKGZ010000004.1:0-53685 GCA_041633075.1 Candidatus Deferrimicrobiaceae bacterium
ATTTCTTTTTTCGCTACCGATCCAGGAGGGCACATCCACCCGGCTTGCCGTCTTGATTCTGTGGCCGGGTCGGTCTGTCCGACAGGAAATACCCCGTCGCGCCGCCCGCCGCCGCATCCGGCAATCTTTCGCCGTCCGTATACGCGAAATGGGATGGTGTTCCACCCGAACCCCCCGCGCACCGTAAACATCGAGGCGGAAGGGGAGGAGAGAAGAGGTCCGGTCCCTGGTCGCCTTACTGCGGTCCGTACGCCCTTGGGAACGGGTCGGGGGAGAGGTCGTCGTGATCGGGGACGGTGCCCTTGGCAAGGTACCGCCCTTTCGGTTCCTGGGCAGGATAGACGCGGAGGCGACTGGTTGCCGCTTAGCCCCCCTACTGCACGGGAAGGATCATGCGCACATGAGATGGGGAGAAGGCCGACTCAGATGGACAGTCTTCCCTTGGAGGAAAAACGGGTGGCAAGGGTCGTAGCCAGGGAGACGATATCGATCAGGCACTTGTCCATCCTGGCGATGGGAACGTAAAGGTTCAGCGTCCTGGAGCGCGTCTGCATTTTGTTGAGGAGAAACGAGGCCTGGGCAGACCTCATCTTCGTGTTCCGTACCAGGGCCTCGAGGATGAACTTGCGACGGGCGGTGATCACATCGGCCAGGGGGATGCTGCCGGGATCGGTGGAACGGACCCGGTACCGGCCGATCTTTTTCAGGTGCGGATCGATGAAGCCCGTCGCCTTCTTCCGATATCGCGTCAGCGGCGCCTCGAGGACTTCGGCGACGGTCCTGGAAATGGCTTCCGCGGGCACATCGAGATTGGAGGGGTCGAGAGGCACCAGGGGCGGCTTGTCGCCGTAACGGCCGACGATGTCCTCGACGTATCTCAGTTTGGTGAGGGCCCCTTTCCGGGTGCGGTAAACCCTCTTCCAATTGGAAGGGAGGGAAAGCCAGACACCGAAAGTCTCGGCAAAATCTTCATCCGGGTGTTTCTGGGCGTAGTGGTCCCGATTGGGGTTGACGAAATCGCGGCTCCAGGGATGGGGCTTGTAGCGATCTGTGGCTGGATAGGTATCGAAGAATTTCCCTTTGACTCCGAAGGTGTTCCGAAACTCCTTGTTCTTGTACAGGCGATAGGCATAGCAGAATGCATGCCCTGTCTCGTGGCGAAGCAGGTAGTCGACCTTTCGCGTGTCATTCGTCCACCCGCGGATCTCTCTGTTCAACTCCTTGAGCAGCGGGTCGGCGTCGTAGAATCCGATCTCGATATTCGAGGTGCCGCTGACGCAGCCCCAGTCCTCTCCAAGATAGAAGCGAGGCCTGAGCTTGATGCCGCGGCGTTTCAACCGCGCCAGGAGCTTTTCGATCTGCGGCTGAACCAAAGAGGTCCTCAAGCTCAACCCGAGCCTGTTCACCGGCGTGGTCAACACCTCGAGTTTCTTCGTGTCCTTATTGAACAGCAGCTTCCGTATATCGGCCATCTTGGGTCACTCTGTCAGGCTCAGTCCTCCGGCGGCGCATCCCCTTTGACAGGGGAAGTCTTGACGGCCGGAGCCGATCCCCTCTTCAGCGCCTCATCGACGATCATCCGAAGCGCCTTGGAAAACGAGATGCCGGCCGCAGCCGAGGAAGCGATGAAACCCACTCCCTCCGTGAGGTCCGGATTCGGGTTGACTTCCAGGACGAAGATGTTGTCGCTCTTGTCCAGGCGTATGTCGATCCGAGCGTAATCGCGGCAGCCCATCACTTGATAGGTTTGGAGGGCCACCTTTCTGACCCGCTGCCGGGTGGACCGCGGAAGTTTCGCGGGGCAGACCAGCCTTCCCCTGTGGAACTCTTTGCTCAGGGGATCCCATTTGGATTCGTAGGTGACGATCGCCCGTTGGTCCGGAGGAAGGTCGGAAAAATCGATCTCTTCCACAGGCAGCACCCGGGGGTTCCTGTTGCCCATCACGGACACGCCCAGCTCCCGGCCCTCGATGTATTCCTCCACCAGGACGGGCTGCTCGTAATCGGCCAGGATCGTTCGGACGCCGTTTTCCAACTGGCCCCGGTCTTCGACGACAGCCTCCTCGGTCACTCCCGCACTCGCATCCTCCCAGGCGGGCTTGACGATGAGAGGATAACGGAGTCCCGTCAGCTTGGGAATGGGTTTCCGCTTGATGAGTTTGTACCGGGGCGTCGGGATGCGGAAGGCCTTGAGGATCTGTTTGGTCAGATTTTTCCGCTGGCAGATGGCCAGCGTCATTGGGGGGGACCCGGTATACGGAATCTGCAATAGATCGTAGAGGGCGGCGACGCGGTCTTCGTGGAGGGGATTGTCGTTGAAGAATTCCACCAGATTGAAAACAACGTCGGGCCGGGGGGCCGTCAAGCCCCTGAGAAGCCGGTTGAAATCGTCCTTGATGTTGACCGGCCGGGCGTCAAATCCCTCCTTTTCGAATCCCTTGAGCAGGGCGTCCATCTCCTCCTGGACGGTGGCAATCTCCTCCAAGTCCGTAATGTCCCCTGTCGGAGAGGTGACTTTTCTGGCTCGGACCTTCTTGCGGAGGGCTTCATACTCGTCATCTCCCGGTGAATTGTAGATCACGGCGATCGAGATCCGGTTTGCTTTGCCCATTGGTGCCCGTCTCCTTCAGAGAATGAAGAAAACCCGACAGCAGGTTTCTTTTTTCACTGGCCCATCCAAGAGGGTTTTTCCTCCGATCGGCCGTTCTGTATCGGGGGCATGTCGATCGTCCCGACACTTCCGCCCCCCCATCCCCGCGCGGCTCCGCAGCCGGCAGCCTTTCGCCGTCCACACACTAACCCCCACGTTCTCGGCGGTAGTGGTGTAAGGCATCCCCAACCTGCGGAGATGGAAAATTTCTTTCGCCACCTTGATATACTTCGGGACAGCATCATCGTCCGTCAGGTCCGCCTCGATCAAGATTTCTGACGCGTTTCGAATTCTTTCCGATGGGGCGCGCCAGTTTTTCAAGAGAGATTTTAACAGGAACGGGATTGCATACTTTGTGGCCGTTCCGGGAGAGCAGCCATACTTCACCCGATGATTCAAAGCGTGGCCATTTCGACGTTATCGAAATTGCGACGATAGTAACTCATATAATAGACCTTTCGCTCCAAGGCCTCTATTACGGCGTGTGTGAAGTTCACGTTTTCGAACTTTTGCGCGCTGCCAAGCCCGCCCGGACTGAACACATTGATTTCCATCAATTTATCACCGACAATGTCGAGCCCCACCAGAAACATTCCATCCAGGACTATTTTGGGACGAACGATTTCTGCAATCTTGAAATGCGTATCCGTCAACTCCGCCTGTCTGAGCTTGCCGCCCGCGTGAATGTTGCTGCGCATATCCTCACCCGTGCGCACACGGCGAAACGCGGCGATCTTGCCTTTATGGCGCAACGGATTTCCATTCATGAGGAAAAACCTGGTGTCGCCTTCCTGCGCTGCTGGAAGATATTCCTGTGCGATGGCGTATCCATCGCGAGTCAGCGCCTCCACGATCTGATTGAAATTGGAACCAGAGGCCTGGTCTACCAGGAAAACTCCCTGGCCACCCGAACCCTGAAGCGGTTTCAGGACGATTTTCCCACCTTCGGTCTTGGCAAACGCCCGTATTTCTTCCCGGTCGCGAGTGATGATCGTCCGAGGTCGGACCTCCTCCGGAAACAGCTGGAAGTACATCTTGTTCAAAGCTTTCGCCAATCCGTTAGGATCGTTTAACACAATGACGCCGTGCCGCATCGCGACTCGACCGAAATCGATCCCCACCGTTTGCGCCCAAGCTCTGTATCCCGTATCTGTCGACGGGTCGTTCCTCAGCATGAGCACATCCAGGTCATCTACCGCTATTCTCTCCGTGCGTGCCTTCTTTCCCTGCAGATCAGCGATATAGTTTTCGGATAGCTTATACTGTGCCTTGGGCACAGATCGGGCTCTGGCGTATATCTTTTCGTCGGCATCGTAGGCTAAATCGTCCGCACCGAATATCCACGGTTGATGTCCCCGGTTAAGCGCAGCCATGCCCAGACGGGTGGTCGTGTACCCCGCCTCTTCGCTTTTCACACTGTTCACGAAAAATCCGATATTCATGTAGTTGCCCTCCTTCTGAAGGGTGTTAGTGGAGAGGCGAGTTCATGTACAGCAATGCCATCTCGTATGCGCTTCAGCCGATGTTGCGTTTCCGGTAGATCCAGATAACGCGCCCTGAGCGGCACGGGTTGCAGAACCTGTCGTTGCACCAATTCCTCTATGAATGAAACGTGCTGCAAACCAATTTTCCCGATAAACAGAGGTTCGAGCGCTCCGCCGTTTTGAAGATAGGCAAGCAATGCAATAAGGCCACGAAGGTACACCGCATCCTTGGTGTGGCCACCTCCGCGGAAAGCTCGCATGGTTGTGGTAAAGGCCACGCGTTGGGCTACCTGCCAGCGCCCTTCCAGTTCTCGGAACACGTCGATAAAACTCGCCCCGTCCAGCATGCGGGCTACGGCCAGCACTCGCAACGCAAGCAAGCGCAGCCGAGGGCGGCTGAGCCCGCCCACGAGATACTCCGCGAGGACGGCCAACCCTTCTTGCAGCTCTTCATAACCGGGCAGTCCTATGCGAAGTTGCTGCATGGGCTGCGCCATGGCATTGAAGTAGGTAAGCACATGCGTGCCCACCTCGTGTTGAATGAGGGCCTCGACTCGGGAAGCCGGTATCCGCCCCTCGGATCCAATGAGGAGATTGCCATGCGAGACCATTAAACCCGTTATGTCGGGGCGAACTTCCACCCGCGATGTCACTCGGTCATACTGCTGTCGCAGAAACCGTATTTCCTCGTTTGCGCGGGCCGCCAGTGCCTGCGAATCTACGGTCTTTCGGCTGCCCGACTCTTTGGCGTGGGGTGATATCCGTTCCAAAAGGTCGACAGCTTGTTTGAGCAGCTTCCCATCGATACCGCCATAAAGCTGAAGACTCTCCAAAACAAATCGACGAGTACCTCGGTCCGCGATCATGGAGAGTTTTCGATCGATCTCGTCCTGCTGGGATCTGAACAAGTCCGCCACGGTGGGGTCTTCGATGTGTTCCAGGGGAATATCGTACAATGCCCGCTTCGCAAGGACCACGTCGAACGGTAGCGGTCGATAGGAGAATCTGGGAGGATGCTCAAAGTGCCGGCGGCGAAATGCGCGCCATGCCTCATCCGTGTTCCGCGGCGTGGTGAGGAGCAAAAAATCGAATTGGCCGCTCACGTGGGCGAGATCCGCGTCGGCGACAAAAGCCGCTTTGGTCAGGAACCGCCGACCGAGGGCCTGGAAGTGAGACGGACGGTGGCTGGTGTATTCGCGCATGAATCTGTACACGGCCCGGTTGATGGCCTGTGTGAGGCGTCGTTTCAGAGCGCGATGGATCGTGGGAAAGAGCGTGCCTTCTTCGCTCAGATAGACGGTTGGGATTTCGATGCCGATTACATGGCGGTTCGGGCTCGCCGCGCGCTCTTGCTCCTTGATCAAGGGCTGCAGATGTAACGGCGCAACCCGGTGCCGACTAACGGGCACAGCCCGCAATCGGGGCAATGTGGGTAATTGAATTTGTCCAATCGCCGCCTCCAATTCCTCCACTACGGGGGCAAGTCCGGCGCCGTCATGGTACATGATGCGAACGGTTCTATCCTCCGCACCATCTCCGCGGTCAGTCAGGGGCCTGGCCCAAAGCTCGCAAAGAAGAAACGCTCCGAAGTCAAGGGCCAGCTCAGTACTCATGGTGCCCAAAAACGCCGCGAGGTGGGGGTGCTGTTTCCGTTCCGCCGACACTGTGATGTAAGCAGAGAGTCCCGTGACCAATTGAGCCGTACTTGGATTTTCGCGACCATCCTGCATCCGATACGCACACAAATACGGCAGGGGACGGTCGATGTTCAGGCGTCCCCTTGGACGGATGGAGCGGCGTACGCGCTTTCCGGAACGCAGGCGGTTCAGAATGACGTCGGCATCAAGATTCCATTCACCATGGGCTGGTTTTGAACTCATGCCGGACGGATACCCTGCAACACATCGCGGAGACCCGGGAGCGTGGCGGCCAGCGCCATGCGAATTTCCTGGTGCGGCACGTCAAACCGCTCTCCCGTCCATTCGTCCATAAAGAACTTTTTGAATTCCACCGCAAGCGAGCAGACAAAACCCCCGAATCGCTCGTTAATCCAGCGAGAGAATTGTCCACCCTTGAATTTGACATTCTCACGAACGTCCAATCGTCTTCCCATAAAGTCATGGGCGTTGAGGTCTGCCATAAACCGATCCACCACCATTCCGAACCGCTTCCGATTCAGTGAGCCGGTGCCGACATTGACCTCCGGGTTTTCCTCAATATCCGCCGGAGCACCGGCGGGTCCTGAGCGGCGATGGTTGTACGTGTGCAAATCGAGTACGACCACGGCACCCTGCCTCTGCACGAGATTTGACAGGATGTCATTGGCCTTGGAGTAAAACGCATCGTACTCCGCGAGTGATCTTTCCACCAGCGCGCGGGGCGGAGGGCTCTTCCAGACTCGAAGTCCCCATGCGTCTTCGGGGTTGATGTATACGGCTTTCTCTCGAGGACGATTGAGGTCTACTTCGAATCGGGACCTGCGTGCCACGATGCGGGTAGGCGCAACTTCCGTCCACACGGCGCTGAAGGGATCCTCCTCCCGGCGGCGATCAGCCTCGGATAATGCCAGCAAACTTGCCACTTCTTCGCGAACTTCGTGTCCGTCGTGGATCGCGGTGGCGACAATGGGATCGTCCGCAATCATGATGCTCCATAGGGAATCTGTATTGTCGATCATATCCTTTTTCCCTGCAATCCCATCCGATCGCATTGTAAGAGGAAGTGATCAATCGGCGGTCGATGCGATTCCCATCTCGAGTGCCAATTTTACATGTTATCACGCAACGTTACGTCCTGACCAGGGGCCGGATTCAAGTCCGCGCAAGAGCCGGGGACCGCACCAAGCCCCTGCAGCGGCAGGATGGATGGGGCGCCCAGTCTTTACGTTTCTAAAGCGGTTTTCAGGTCTTCGATCAGATCCCGTGCCGACTCCATTCCGATGGAGAAGCGGATCATGGAGTCGGTGATCCCCCTGTCCCGCCGCTCTTCCGGGGTCAGTCCGAAGTGCGTGGTGGTCATCGGCTGGGTCGCAAGGCTCTCCGGTCCTCCGAGGCTCGCGGCGATGGTGAACAGCTCGAGATTGTCCACGACCTTCGTCGCGTCTCCCCCCGACCCCTTGATCTCCAGCGTCAGCATTCCCCCGAATCCGGACATCTGGGATTTTGCCAGATCGTGCTGCGGGAAATCCGGCAGCCCCGGATACAGGACCCTGGCGACCTTCGGATGCTCCCTCATCGCATCCGCCACGGTTCGCGCGGTCTCGTTCTGCCTCTTTACGCGAATCGGCAGCGTCCGGAGGCTCCTCGACAAAAGAGCGGCGATTTCGGGAGCCATCATCTGTCCCAGGTTCTTCCGCCAGGGCGCGACCGGACCGATCAGCTCCTGTGGACCCATGAGGGCGCCGCCCGTCAGGTCGCTGTGACCTCCCAGGTACTTGGTGGCGCTGTGTACGGCGATGTCCGCTCCAAGCGCCAGCACCTGCTGGTTCACGGGGGAGGCGAAGGTGTTGTCGACGGCCACCAGTGCCCCATACGAGCGGGAGAGCCTGCAGATCTCCCGGATGTCGAAGATCTCCATGTTCGGGTTCGTGGGGGTTTCGAAAAAGACGAGACCCGGCCCCTTCTTTAAAATGTCTTCCAGTTTCCCCGCCTCGTCTCCCCGTAGCAGGAACGTCGGTATTCCCACGAGAGGAAGCTGCTTGTCGAGAAGCTCCAGCGTGCCGCCGTAGGCGTTTCCCAGGCAGACGATTCCCTTTCGACCATGGGCGAAGAAGAGCGCGGCTTCCGCCGCCATGCCGGAAGCGAACACGAGAGCCGACTCCGCGTTTTCGAGCGTCGCGAGCTTTCCCTCCACGCTCCGGATCGTGGGGTTCAGACCATACCGGGTGTAGAGGTTCCCCGGGCGTCTTCCTTCCACCACGTCGAGGAGATCGGCCGTGGAGCGGAACCCGAACGTGGTGGTGTTGTAGATCGGCGTGTGCGGGGATCCCTCGGCGTCCCTCGATTCCCCGGCATGCACGCACCGCGTGGAAAGATCGTAATCGCTTTTCATGGGTCCTCCATGATGAAACGTCGAAAAGTAACGGGTTCGGGCTCCCTATTTCCCGAAGAGTTTCTTGACCGCCTCCTCCGCTCCCTTTGCCGCCTCCCCGCCCGGGGCACCCAGCTTTTCCCGCGCCTTCTCCTCCAGCGCTTTCTTCACATCTTCCACGCCTTTCCCCAGATATTGCCCGACACCCGCACGGGAGGCCGCGAGAGTCACCTGGTTCAGCAGGGGCCTCAGGACCTGGCCGGCGATTTCGGAAGGGGTACTCCCCCCCTTGCCACCGACATTCTTCAGCTCCATTCGGGGAAGCGAGGCGGAGAGGGGTTTCCCCGAGAGCGCTGCCACCTGAACGGCCACCTCGCCTCCCTCGACGACCAGGGACCGGATCAGAAGCTTTTTCCCTTCCCCCCCGGCTCCTTTCCCGGCAGGCACCTTTCCCTCCAGGGCCGCTGTGGTCTTTCGGATAAAGGCCTCTACGTTTTTCTTTATATCATTGATGTTCGAACTGCCGGATTTGTTGATCTCGTAGGTGATGCGGGGAGCCGATACCATGACCTTGTCGATCACCACCGGATCCCTGGTGATCGACCCGGTGTCCACCGCGATGGCGATATTGCCCAGGCTCAGCGCCTTCGGCGTGGAAAAGCCGCCGGGGTTCCCGATGCTCAGGTTGCTTATGGATCCTTTCCCTTCCTTCAGTTGTATCCTTACGGAAGAAACCTTCACAGGGGTGCCGGTGGCATTCGATCCGTACTTTTCGATGGCTCCCGCCACGATCCTGTCGATATTCGAGAGAAGGTAGAACACCGCAGCGGCAAGAAGCACGCCTATAAGCCCCAGCGCAATAAGAACCTTGCCTATCTTCTTCATGACATCCCTCCCTTCCCGGGTGTATGGTAATGGAGCCGCTCGATCCTCACGAGGGCATTTCCCGGGAAACCCACTGTCGCCTGGCACCGGTTCCCGGAACCACACGTTCCGGCCCTGCGACCAAAGTCTTCTTCGTCGCGCGCGCGATCCCTTCGAGCATCCCGGAAAACACGAACCGGTGGAGGGGATCCACGGCGCGCCAGTACAGGATCCCCGCAAGGCCCCGGGGGACGAATACGGAAGTCTGGTGGAGCCAGGTGATCCGGTCGCTTTCCTGACGTATCCGGAATTCCAGCGTGGCGCACCCGGGTATTTTCATCTCCGCCACCAGTCGAAGGAGACGGCGGGGTTCCACCTCGGCGACCCTCCAGAAGTCGATCGGGTCTCCGGGGGAGAGGTCCTCGTCCTCTCGGCGACCCTTTCGCAGCCCGACTCCTCCCGCGATGCGGTCCAGAATCCCTCGGAGTTTCCAGAGCACGTCGCCGTAATACCAGCCCGTCCGTCCCCCGATCCTCGCGACCGGATGCCAGACCTCCTCCGGCGTCGCTGCCAGGGCAACCCGGTAATGTACGCTGTAGATCGTTCCTCCCCCCCAGGACGGATCCCCCGGCAAGGTCCCCGCTTCGGGGAATCTGCCGGCCTGCGCCACGTCCTCCGCATCCGTGTCGTCCCGCCAGCTGTGGCGGATTGCCGCCCGGATCGCGCTCCGGCAATCCAGAAGGTCCACCGGAATCAGGCTCCTGATCCGGTCATCCTGGCACAGGAGCCTGCTGGACAGGCCCTCGGCAAGAGGCCTTGCGAGCGAAGCGGGCGCGGGGGTGATCAGGTCGATCCAATAGGAGCTGAGCCGCGGCGTGAGGACGGGGACGGGGACGATCCGGCGTTTCGGCAGATATGCCTCCTCTGCGTAAAGCTCCATCATTCGCCGGTACGTCACCACTTCGTGGCTGCCGATATCGTAGGTCTGGCCGACGGTGGCGGGAATCTCGAGGCAGCCGACGAGATAATCGAGAACATTTTGGATCGCGATCGGCTGCGATTCCGTTCCCACCCAGCGTGGCGTGATCATGAAGGGGAGCCGGTCCACGAGGTACCGGAGTATCTCGAACGATCCGCTGCCGGCGCCGATGACCATCGCCGCCCGCAGGGTCGTGACCGGGACGGGACCCGAGGCGAGGATATCGGCCACTTCCGCCCGCGACCGAAGGTGCTCGCTCATTCCCGTGCCCGGCTCCACCATCCCTCCCAGGTAGAGGATACGGGAAAGCCCTTCCCGCCCGGCCGCCCGCGCCATGTTCTCCGCGCCCTCACGGTCCGTGGCCGAAAAGTCCCGCTGGCCGGTGTCCATCGAGTGGACGAGATAGTATGCCGCGGAACAACCGGCGCAGGCCCTCCCCAGGGAGTCGAGGTTAAGCACGTCCGTCTCCACCAGATCGACGCCGGGGTCCGCCGCGAAGGGGCGCAGGCGAAGCTTATCCGCCGACCGTCCCGCCGCCCGGACGGAATATCCCTGCTCCCGAAGGCGCAAGACAAGCCGTGCGCCCACATAGCCGGTTGCGCCGATGACGAGCACTGGATTCATATCGCTGCGTTTTCTTGCCTCAGGGGGGAGGGGAGTGCGGTTACCGCTCCGGCACCTCATTCCTTTGCGTCATCTCGCTGATATTGTCGAGAACGGATTTCAGTTCCCGGTTTTCGTTTTCCAGCACGAGGATCTGGGCGTTCAGATCGTCGGTCAGCCCCCTGAGCTTCTCCCCCTGTGCTGCCTCCTCCCTGGCCGATGAAAGTTCACCCTGTGCCTGGTTCAGCAGGCTCTCCTTCTCCGTATTTTCCTGTTGCGATTTTTCCAGCCGGTCCATAAGATCCCGGTTCTCGCCTTCCAGGGATTGGATCCGTTCTTTCAACTCGTCGATCGTCGCCCCGAGTTTTTTCAGTTCTTCCGATTGGTTACCTGCCTCGCGCTCCTTCGCCCTTACCTCCGCCAAGGTGTTATCCCATGCCTGTTTTTCCTGCAGGGCATTCTGCAGCTGGTCTTTGAGATCCTGGTTCTCCTTCTGGATTGCCTCTGCTGCGTTGGTTGCTCCCCGGGACGTCTCCAACGATTCGGTCAGTTCCTTGTTCTTCGATTCCAGGAGATCCACCTCTTGATTCAATTGCTGCATCAGTTGCTTTATATCCGTTTTCCCTTTCTCGACCGTTCCCCATATTCGATATCCTCCGAACATGCCCGCAGCAAAACCCAGAGCAATGAGTCCCAGGATTACCTTGTAGCCTTTCATATCCTTCCCCCTCTGCGTAAGGCTGCGTTGTTGACCGCCAGGGTGATCGATTCGAAACGCGTGCGATCCGTTACCGGGCACCGGGAAGGGGACATCCTTGCGCCCGGGGGTCCCCTTCGCCAGGTGCCCGGGGCAGTTACTGGCTCGTCTTCAACACGGGCGTGATCACCACGTCGATCCGCCGGTTGATGGCCCGTCCCTCCTCGGTGTCGTTGGTGGCCAGGGGCCTGCTGGGACCGTAGCCGACCGCGAATATCCGGTCCTCGGGCAAGGTTCTGTTTGCCACGAAATAGGAGCGTACCGCCTCCGCCCGCTTCTGGGAAAGATGGTCGTTCAGGACCTTTGTCCCCGTGCTGTCCGTGTGCCCCTCCACGGTGACGTCGGGCTCCCCGAACGTCCGGATGGCCCGCTGAACCTTGCTCAGCAGTCCGTAGTTGTCCGGCATGATCACTTCCTTGCCCACCGGGAAGCGGATCGCACGCAGGCGGATCACGAGGTGGTTCCCCTCCTTGTAAACCTCCGCCTCGTCCGGGGCGAAGAAGGCCCGGACGTCGTTGTACTTGAGCTGGAACTCCCGTTCGGCGGCAAGCCGTTCCTTCTCGGCCCGGACCCGAGCGGCCTCGCCCTCGAGGGCGACGATCTGCTTCCGCGAGGCCTCGTCCAGCGAAGCGAGCTGCTTCCTCGTCGTTTCCCGGAGTTCGGCCAGCTCCTTCTTTCTGGTCTCGATCTCCGCCTGCTGGGTCTTCACCTTTTCGGCCAGGAACTTCTGGTCCTTCTGCAGCGCGTCGATCGAACCGAGGATGTTCTCCTCCTGGACGTCGAAGCTCTCATTCCGCATGTCCGGCGCGGCGAGCTTCCCCGTCACCCGGCTGAGGATCTCCTCCACCCAGAGGGCGATCTTCTCGGGTTGCATGGTTCTCACCTTTTCGCTCTCCCGGGTCACCCGGGCAAGGCGGCGGGCGTGGAATACCGCATCGGAGGCGACCTCCTGCACCTTCTCCTTCTGATATCGCTGCCCGGAGATGAACGCATCGGCCTCCGCCAGTTTTCGCTTCGCCACGTCCAGCGTTTCCGGGGTCAGTTTCTTCGCGCCCTCTCTCTCCGCCTTGTCGATCAGACTCCGGGCCTCGCCCAGCGTTTTTTCCTTGATCGCCCGGAGTTCGAGCTGGTCGAATGCATTCGCGACCCTCCCCTGGTGTCTCCGGGCCCAGTCCAGGTCGTTGTTCTCGATCGCCTTCGTCAGGTCGAGGAACGATTCCTCCACCTCGCCGAAATCCCTCCCGAGCGTCGTGGCGCCTGCGGCCATGGCGAGATCGCGGGCCTTGATGACGTCTGGCAGCGTCGCTTTGGTCACCTTGGCCATTTCCCCGGCCTGTTGAAGCTGGGCCCGCCCGACCGCGACGTTCTGCAGGATCTCCGACAACGATTCCCCGCGCTCCAGCCCTTTCTTCGCGCTGTTGAGCGACGTCTCGGCCTTGGCGAACCAGGTGGGGGACAGCACGTTGATCTGGTTTTTACGAGCGGTTCCCATGTCGGTTTCCAGGCGATTGATCTCTGCCGTGGGGTTCTCCGTCGTCGCGATCGTCTCCACCTGCAGTTTGGCCGGTCCCGCGCATCCTCCCAGGAAAAGGACGGCAAGGGAGAGCGCAGCAAGGAAACCAGGTATTCCTTCTCGTCTCATCACTTCCTCCGTTGGTTAAGGGTTTCGCATGCGTAACGACAGGGTTACCGCGTTGATGGTCTTACGCAAGTATATCCTTTTACGCTCTATTTCCGGAAAAGTTCCTGGAAAAACGTTTGCATCTCGGCCCAGGACTTGCTGTCCGCATCGGCGTGGTATCCAAGAGGGATATTGAATTTTTTCGCATAGTTGTCGGCATCGGGGTTCGTGAAGCTGTGGGCGGCTCCCGGGTAGGAGTGGAACCGGAAATCCGCTCCGGCCGCCTTCATCTCCTCCTTGAACGCTTCGACCTGTTCGGGGGGGATGAACTTGTCCTCCGCGCCGGTGAGGACCAGGATCTTTGCCTTTACGCTTCCGGGTTTCGCGGGAGAATCCGTTGTCAGCCCTCCGTGGAAGCTTGCCACCCCGGCGAGGTCCATCCCGTCCCGCGCCATCTGCAGAACGACGCTTCCACCGAAACAGTACCCGACGGCGCCGATCCGTCCGGGATCGGTGAATCTGTTCTGCTGCAACATCTTCCTGGCGGCAAGGAACCGCTCCCGCCCGAGGGGCATATTCTTGCGGATCTCGCCGGAGAACTTCCCGGCCTCGTCGGGATGCTGCGCCTGCTTCCCCTCGCCGTACATGTCCACCGCCAACGCGACATACCCCAGTTCGGCCAGCATCCGGGCGCGCCTTCTCGCGTACTCGTTGTGTCCCCACCACTCGTGCACCACCAGAATGCCCGGCCGTTTGTCCGGGAAGCTGTCGTCGTAGGCCAGATACCCTTTCATCGTCGTATCTCCGGCGACGTATTCCACCGGCTCCCCCCGGATCTCCCCGTGGGCGGACACGACCATCGTCACCAGAAACAGGATCGCTCCGATGATGCGCACCATGCCGACCTCCTTCCAAATAGGCTCTTTCCGCCTCATTGAGATGAACGGGCGTCCCCGGAGATTCACCTGGCCGCTTCCACGCGGCGGAAGCGGCAGGGTCCTGGGGGCAAGAACTTTGCGGAAATGGTCTTGCCGCCGTTACGAGGAATCGAATACGGCGGGATCCGAGCGGGCGGCGCCAATCGACGGGCCTGTGGGAACCGGTATGGGGCGGCGGGAAGTTACCGGGCCGGGTTGTCCAAAGGAAGGGCTAGCAGGCTGCTTCTTCCCTCCTTGCTGATGACCGACGTCGTCTTCGACACCACGAGATACACCTGCTTCCCGTCCGACCAGATCCCCTGAATCGGGTTCTCGAGCTCTCCCGGCAGGATTCCCTTCTTGAACGATCCGCCCTGAAATTTCACCACGGCCACCCAGCTTTTCTTTATCCCCGGCCCGATGCCGGGCACCTTCAGAAACCCGGTATCCGATGCCACGACCAGGAGTTCGGGCACGCCGTCACCGTCGATATCCTGGCGGTACGGAGGGACTTCCAGGGAGAGAACGGAAAACATCGAGTTTAAGACATCGGGATTCTTATCATAGGTCATGGTGGCAATGCTGCCACCCATCCCCTTGGAAGATTCATAAATCCGTTCCGTGCCCGAATAAATCCACAGGATGCCGTTGCGCACATAGGCGGTTTCCGGCTTGCCGTCCCCGGTCAGGTCGCCCATGGCTCCTCCCAGAACGGTGAACTCCCTCGGCAATGCGAATTCCGGTTTGCCGGTGCGGACCTTGCCGTTTTCCACGCGGAGAACAAACGTCCGACCGTACTCGTCCCTCGGGTGAAACTCTTGGCCGAGAAGGGTTTCCGATTGGCCGTCGCCGTCGCGGTCGAACGTGCCCAAAAAGTACCGGAGTCCCGTGACCACGGGCCGCAGGATATCGCCGGCAAATTCGTAGACTGCGCCAGACAGCTGTGTTTCCACCCTCGTCCCGGAGTCTCGGGACAGTTCCTCTCCGGCGGTCACGACGAGGTAGAGGGGCCCTGTCTTTTCCGGGCGCCACCAGGCGACAGCGAGTGGGGAGACGACGGTATCGCCACGTATGCTGGTAACCGCCACTAGACGCCCGCCGGCCGCGGAAAACACCCGCACGCGCTCGCCATCCACGGTGGCCAGAAGAAGCCGATCGGCGCCCCGGGTAAAGGCCGACATCAGGACGCGGTCCGGCAGATCGCCAAGGGTTATGAAAGGGCCGAAATCCGCTCCGCCCGTCGTCCAGTGAACCGGGGAGCGATCTTTCCCCACGGCTTGCGGAACCGGTGCAGGCGTCGCCAAGGCGGTTTCCGGCCGTGCTGGTTGGCGGGCAGCGACCGGCGCCGGTTGCTGCTGCACGGGCTCTGGCGCCGTCGGGTAGGCCCAAGTCCGCAATGGGTGCCCCTCCCGGTCGCTCATCCGCAGCTCGTTCTTTTTCAGGGTAAAGACCAGATCGGCCTTGCGCCCGCCGCTGGACTCACCCTCGGCCGAAAAAAGTCCCTGCCATTCCAGCTCCGGCAACGCGTCCCGCAACTCTTCATACCGCGCCGTGCTCCCTGCCGGACCCTGAACCGTTGCTGTCAGGTGGGCGAAACGGCGAACGATGTCCCCATCGGCAATCTTCTCCTTCCCCGAAACCGGCCGCGCCAGGGAGAATCCCGATTTCATCTGGGTAACCTGAAGAACGGCCTTGGCTTCGTCAAGGCGGCCGAGGACTTCCTTGGTCACCGGATGAATCACCTCCGGGCCCTTTGTTACGACACTTAATAGATCACCGACCCGCAACCCGTGCCGGGCGTCGAGGTCGACTACATATTCCCCCTCCCGCTGCATCACCACATAGCCCGATACCGGTCGCAGGTCCTCCCGAACCGTCTCGATCCCGCCTGCGGCGGCAACCCGGGGGGATATCGCAAGCCACAGGCCCGTCGCTGCCGTCAGCGCGATCTTCCCGACTCTCTTCATGCCCAATGATTCCCTTTCTCGTCGAATGGAAAAAAAAGGCCGGGCCATTGAAAGCCCGGCCTTTCTTATAGGGTTTGCATTCGTCCCTACCGCGACGAGTTAGAAACTGTAACGAACCCTCGCGGTGGATCTCCAGACATCGATGTCGGATTTGCCGTCTTCCTTGGTGCCTTCGAACACGTCCAGGACATCGCCGGCCGCCAGGAACCCGAAGTTCAGCTCGAATTTCAGGTTGTCATAGAGCTTGTGGCTCACGTAAGCGTCGAATTCCAAGCCGAGTTCGTTTTCCTTCGCTCCGTTGATCAGCGTGATATCCTCGGCCGTCTGCAGATACAGAACGGCGATGCCGACCTTCGTCTGCTTGGTCGCCGCGTAGTCAAGGGCCAGTTTGTTGACGAAGATCCCCGCGTCACCGAAGAATGAGTACTTGTCGGAGAAGTAATCATCGTCCGTGTAGCCGCCCTCGTTAAAGATGATGCTGTAGTTGGCGTCCGTATCGACTTCCATGTAGGCATCCAGATCATTGTCGGTGTCGTTGTCGTCTCCGGAAGCGTAATAAATCGAGTAGGTCACGGTGGCCTTCCCGAAGCTTGCGCCGATGTCCGCGTGCAGCATGTAGGCGCTCAGGTCAAGGTCGGTCCTGGTGACGCCGTCCACCGAGACGTCGTCAAGGCCTCCGTTTTCATAGATGAGGTCCCAGTTGACGAAGACTTTGCCGAAACCGGTCGCGGTCGACCAGTTGCCGTCGATTCCGACCGCGATCAGGTTGAAGTCCATCGTGGGGAGCTGATCGACTGAGTAGTTCACGAATGAGTTGAAGGTTGACAGATCGACAAATCCCGCTGCCGGGGTCGCAACATTCTGCCAGAAGTAGTTGATGAAGAAACCGACCTTCACGGGCTCCATCTTCAGGTCGTAGCGTGCGGTAATGGCGTCAAGATCGCCGTCGTGCCAGTCGCCGCCGCCTGAGGTCTGCGCATCTCTGGGGCGCATCCAGGCCAGGTACCAGTTGTCGGTGTAGAACTTCACGCCCATGGCGGTTTCCGCCCAGAAGAGCTTGTTCACAGCGTGGGTCTGCAGACCGATGCGGAAGCGGGCCTTGCTGTCCACGCTCGGAAGCTGGAAGTCGGTGTACGCCCAGCGGGTCTCGACGTTCGCGCCGTCGCCGGAGAAGGAACCGCCCTGGGACCTGCCAACGCCGGAGGTTCCGAAGCGGACACCGCCTATCTCGATCGCGTAGACGCCCTTGATCTTCCCGTCGTCGGTTGCCGCCTCGGTCCACATGCGGTACTTGATTTCGCCGAAGGAGTCCGGGGCGTCCTGATCGTCCAGCGCCGTGCTGGCGGAGTTGCTGCTGAAGAAGTTGATCTGGTCGGTATACAGCAGGAAGCGGTTGTTTAGGTCGCCATGAAATTCAAACTTGGCAGCCATGGCGGGCGCCGCAACCAACAGGGCCAGTGCGACTGCAAGGAGAATTTTTAGATGCTTGCTCACATTTCCCTCCTAGAGTTTAAAATTGGTGTCTTTTTGTAGAATCCCTCCCGGCCTAACGCCGGGTCTTGCATGGCCCCCTTATATCCCCTCGTTTCACCTCCCTTCATCCAAGATTTGCCTTTTTATCCCCCTTGTGCCTGATCACGATCGTTCCGTGCGTTATTCCTGTTTTTCCTGAACCGCCAATCCGCCTGATACAAGAAGCCGCCGGGAGACGATTCCTAAGCGAATCTGTCCCCCCACTTAAACCCCAGTTTGAAGGTAAGATACCAAAATCAAATACTTTGTCAATCATCAATCACAGGGTGTTTTCCCGAGCACATCCTTACGGTTGCGCCCGGGATGACGACAGTTACCGGATGAATTCGTATCCATTACCTGTCCTATGCTGGTAACCGGCTGAATTTATTAGCATTCCTGCGTTAATTTCCCGATCGTCGGATCGGGGGTTCTCGCGCGAGATTCCCGCAAGGGTGCGCCATATTTCCGGAATATTTCCCCCGATCGGTACGTCTTGCACGCGGGACCTTGACAAGAAATAGGGGGGTATAATGGGATACTGCGATCCTCCTCAGGGATTGTCCAACGAACGACCGGAGAGGCCCGTTGCACGATAATCTGCCCACGATCGCCGAAGGCCTGTTCGACTACCTCGCGAGCACCTTCCCCGTGTGCTGCGGAAGCGACGAGTTCCCCTTTTTCCCCCAGGTCATCCCGCAACCGGACAACTGGCCCGGCTGGGACGACTTTACCCCGGGAACGATCGAGGAGGTGAAAAAGCGGCTTTCCTTGGCGGAGACCGAGATCGGTCTCGTCTCCCGAACCACCGAGGACCCGGATCGGTTAACCGATGCGGAAACCCTCGGGCGGATGGTGAGCACACTCCGGGAACAGCTTTGCGAAGTCCGCTTCCACCAGACCCAACCGACGTTTTACCTGACGCTCCTTTGCACCGCGCTTGCCTCCTCCCTGGGCGATCCCGACTCCCGCGCATGGAATATCCGGGCGCAGACCGTTCCCGCGTTTCTTACAACGGCCCGGGAAGCGCTCACCGATATGCCGCGGCTCTTCCGGGACCTGGGCCTGGAAATGGTCCGGGACATACAAGCGTGGCTGCGGTCGCTTACCATGCCGGCGGCCGAGATGGCTCCTGTCGTTTCCGCAATCGAGCGGTTCGAGGATTTTCTGCTACGCGCCAGGACGCGAAGCGATTATCTGCTGCCTCCCGAAATCGTGGCGCGGATCGTGAGGGAACATATCGGATGCGGCGTCGGCCCGGCCGAGGTCCGCGACGTCCTCGGGCAGGAGATCGGCGAGACGGACCATCGCATGGAGGAGATATGCCGCAAATTCTTCCCCGGGAACCGCTGGAGGGAGGCGGTCCGGAAGATCCCCCTCCCGGCCATCCCGAGGGAGGGGCCGCTGACGATATACCGGGAAGCGGCGGAGGATCTTCTTCGCCACTGCATCGGCGCGGGGATCGTGCCGGAAGACCTCCCCGGCAGAAGCCCCTTGCGGGTCGCGGCACTCCCTCCGTACCTCAGGGCGATCCGGGCCGCCTCCGCGTACAGCTTCACTCCCGGAAACCCGACGCAGAAGGGGACGTTCTACATCGTGCCCCCGGACGGCTCCTGGGATGACAGCCGGGAAGATCTCACCGATTACCGGATGCTTACCGCCCATGAGACGTATCCGGGCCACCATCTCTTGGACAGCTGGCGATGGCAATCCGTCTCCCCGGTGAGACGACCGGTCGAGGCGCCCCTCTTCTACGAGGGGTGGGCCTGTTTCGGGGAGGAGTTCATGCGGCTGACCGGGTACTTTTCCGCGCCGGGAGACCTCCTCCTGCTGGCGAAGCGAAGATACCGAAGAGCGGTCCGCGGCCTGGCCGACCTCGACCTGCAGACGGGGGAACGGGACCTCCGCTCCGCCGCCGACCTGCTCGTCGAATCGGGATTCACGAGGGATGCGGCATCCGCCGTCGTCGCGAAGTACGCGCTCAACCCGGGATACCAGGTGTGCTACACTTTCGGACTCAGGAAATTTCTCGATCTGTACGAACGGTACGGAACGCAGGACGCGAAGAGGTTCGTCGAGGCGGTCCTCTCCGGGGGGGAGATCGGTTTTTCCCACGTGGAGACGGCGCTTCGCAGGCGCTTCGGGTGACTAAGTGCTGTATTTCATAATTACGCCTGCATTCGAGCGCCGCTGCATCCGCCCCGGCTGCGTTGCGCTCCTTGCGCCGTACTTAACAGTACGCCTCAGTCGCGCGCCTTGCCGGATCGGCGCATCGACGCTCTCGGTGCCGTGTCAAAAACAAATAGGTCGCCGCAATTATGAAGCGCAACACTGAGGAACGGGATATGGAGAATTTTCTCGGCTACCACTCGGAATGGAACCTGGGAAGCCCCGGAGGATGGGACTACCAGCGCATCACCCAGGTGATCGGCAAGGAAGTGTGGAAGAGGCTAAACGAACGAAAGAAGGTCCAGGTGGACCTGGATTTCGACCATCCCCTCCTCTATCCCATCGACGGGTTCGTTACGATGCTTCTCGAGGCGCACCGCGCGCGGGAAGGAAATAACCCCGGAATCATCGCCGTAGTGGCGGAGGCGGAAACCTTAGAAGACGTCACCGAGAACATCAACCTCGCGGAAAAACTCAGCACTATCGATGGAATTACAGGGGTCCTCCTCGCGCCCCACGAGCTGGAGTCCAAAAACGGCAGGGCCTGCTATCGCGGCAAACCCGTATCCCTGATCTTCCTCGATTTCAATACCGATATTCTTCTTTCGCTGCACCGGAAGCAGGACCTATCCCCCCTGCTTGCGGCGGTCAGGGACGGGCGCGTCATCAATCCCCGGGGCACCGAGCCGATCAATGTGAAAAGCACGTTCGAGCTCATCACGGGGTCCATGCGAGGCCGGTTTCATCCTGGAACCGTGGCGCGCACCCCCTGGACCCGCAAGTTCTACCCCCGGAAGACGGACGGACCGTCGGGGGAGGCGATCGGCGACCTGATCGAGTGGACACGGAGCCACTGGGACGACCTTGTTCTCAAGCCCGAACGGGGATACTCCGGGAAGGGAGTCCGTGTGGGGGGGGTCCACAAGAATGCGGAGGAGGCGGTGAGGGTAGCGCTTGCCGGAGGCGACTACATCGTGCAGGAGAAGATCCCTCTCCCGCTCTGGGGGGAAGACAACCCCCTCGTGGACAGGGAGCGCGGGCAGGCCACCCTCGTGCGGTTCCAGACCGATTTCCGCTGCCTGTTCGGCCCGCAGCGGGTCTTCGGGTTTCTCGTCCGGTATGGCGGCATCCCCACCAACGTCGGAAGCGGCGGCGGAGTGCAGCCCCTGGCCGTATTGCGCTCGGAGATGACGGTGAGAGACGCGGTCAACCGGATCAACGAGACCGTCCTCTCTCTTGCGTACGGCGACCTCCTCGAGGTAGTCGAGATACAGGAGAAGATGGCGCTCGACCACAAGTTCACCTACCTTCTCGGCCCGATCAAGATGGCCCTGCGGCCGCGGGTGATGACGCCCGGCCACATAGAATCCCTGCGCGCCTACTGCGCCGCGGTCTGGTCCGATTGCCTGACTCTCGAGAAGATGTGGCTTTCGGGGGAAATCGACGGATTCGTGGATATCGAGGAAGAGGAGCTCGCAATCGCCCGGTCGCAACTCTGGGGCGGGTCCCCCGCCGTGTTCGCATCGGACGGGCTCTTCAGCTTCGGGGCGCACCCGGAGGGGGCATGAGGTTCGACGTCGATCCGGAATGGTGGAAGGATCTCTTCGACGAGGTCTACCTCAAAACCGATGCGCGATCGGTATGCGATGACGATGTCACCCGGAAGGAAATCGATCTCCTGCAGGAGTTGATCCCCCTCTCCCCGGACCAGGAAATCCTCGACCTTTGCGGGGGGCACGGCAGGCACAGCAGGGAACTGGCTCTGCGCGGGTTCGGGAAATGCACCGTCTTCGACTTCTCGCAATTCCTCATCGACCGGGGGAGGGAGGAGGCGACAAAATCGGGGATGGCGATCACGTTCCTCCAGGGAGACGCCCGGCGTACCGGCCTTCCCCCGGACCGCTTCGACCACGTTTTGGTCCTCGGAAATTCCCTCGGATACATCGCCTCGCCGGACGGCGACCGGGACATACTCTCGGAAGCGATGCGCGTGATGAAACCCGGAGGGCGGCTCCTCATCGATATCGTGAACGGCGAGGTGCTGAAGAGCGGCTTCCAACCCGTTGCCTGGCACGAGGTCGGGGAGGACATCGTGGTCTGCCGGAGGAGAAGCCTGGAAGGGGATATCGTCTACACGCGGGAGCTGGTGGTGAGCAAGGAGAGCGGGCTGGTCAAGGACAGCAAATTTCTCTTACGGATCTACGACCCGGACGCGATGCGGCTCCTCCTGTCGAAACTCGGTTTTTCGAACGTACGCGTCATCGGCGATTTTTCCCCCTTTAGGAAAACGGGGGATTTCGGGTTCATGAACTTCCGGATGATCGTCACCGCGGAGAAACCGTCATGAGCGGATCCCCCACCGGCATCGTGTATCATCCGTCCTATTCCCGGCGCAGCTACCTGACCGTCGGGGCGCGGCTGGCCGATTTTCCCATGGCGCTGGACAAGATATTGGCGAGCGACCGGGTCCGGCTCTATGAGCCGGGGCCCGTCCCGAAGGAATTGCTGCTCAAAGTCCATACCCCGTACCTGATCGAGGGCGTCAAGGCAGATCCCCTTTGCTCCACCGCATGGTACTCGGCGGGGGGCGTGGTGATGGCGGGAGAAAAGATCGCCCAAGGGGAAATCGGCAACGCCTTCGTCTTCATCGGGGCCGGCGGCCACCATTCGGGGCGGGAGTATTTCGGCGGCTACTGCTGCTTCAACGACGTGGCCCTCTGCATCGTCCACCTGCGGGAAAAATACGGCCTCCGGCGGTTCGCGATCCTGGATACCGATGCCCACCACGGCGACGGCACCCGCGACCTGTTCCGGGACGACCCCGATATTCTCCACGTCTGTATCTGCGGCACGAATTACGAATCCCCCGACGGGACGAAAGTGGATGTGTCCTGTCCCTCCCCCTGGGGAACCGGGCGGACCGAACGGTCCATGAACGAAATCTATTTCGACCTGGTGGAGCGACAAGTCCCAATACGGGTACGGAAATTCCGGCCCGATCTCATTTTCTGGTATTTCGGCTTCGACACCCACCAGGGCGATTACGGCGACATCGGCCTTACCGGACCGTGCTACTGGAACATCGCTTCCCTGATGCGGGATCTGGCGGAAGAGGTCTGCGGAGGGAAACTGGAGGTCGTTCTGGGAGGCGGCTCCCACACGCAGCTGGCCACCTACCTGATCCCGCCGATCATCGAACGGTTGGCGGGGATGACCGAAGACCTGCCACCGGGGGAGAAAAAGTGAAGAGGCATCAGGAGATGCGAACGTTCTCCAAGGAGGCGGTGAGGTAATCGGCCTCGATCAGATCCTTCTCGCGGCAGCTGTTGGTGACCGCCAAAACGCTCAGCCCCGCTCCTTTCGCGGACCGGATGCCGGCCGGCGTGTCCTCGATTGCGAGACACCTGTCCGGGCTTGAGAGACGCAGGGGATGCGTCTCCTTGAGCCTTTGGTACGCAAGCAGGTAGCTTTCCGGGTCGGGTTTGCTTTTCCGGACGTCGTCGGCGGAGATGATGTGGGGGAAGCAGCGGCCGATACCGAGAATGGCAAGGATGGGGAGGATGTCCGAACGAAGCGCCCCGCTGCTGATCGCAAGCGGAAGTCCGGAGGCGTCAAGGGATGTGATCAGGGAGACGGATCCGGGATACGCACGAACCCCGTTCCGGATGATATCCAGAAAAATTTTCGACTTGGAAGCCACCAGTTGCTTGAGTTTCCGGTCGTCGAGATGCCTCCCGTGGGCCTGAAAAGCCTCGAGAAACGCGTCCCGGTCGTCGAATCCCATATAGGCCTCGACGTATTCCTGCCAGGGGAACCCGATGCCGAGCGGCTCGAGAACTTCCTGGAACGCCTTGTAGTGCAGCGGTTCGGTGTCGACGATGACCCCGTCGAAGTCGAATATCACGGCGTCCGGCCTGGGTAGCGACAGGAGTTCCATCACCGGCCACCTTACCGCATTTTTCCCCTCGGGAAAAAGGATGTTTCGTCAAGTTCCCGGGCGCGGGATATCGGGCGTGGGATAGAAGGAAGAAAAGCGAATCCGATGGTTCCTGATCAGGAGCGATTTCGCATGTCCGGTCGATTCCGTCGCGCCGTCTTTTTCCTATTCGCATTCGTCGCTCTTCTGGGTTCCTCCGTTCCCTCGTGTGCCTCTTCCCGAACGGTGGAAGGGGAGGTGACCCGGGTAATCGACGGCGACACCGTCACCCTGACCACCCGGGAAGGAACGAAACTCCGGGTCCGGCTCTACGGGATCGACGCTCCGGAGGTCCGCCACGAGAAGATAGCGGGACAGCCGTTCGGAAACGAGGCAAGGTCCGCGCTGAAGGCACTGGTGCTGGGCAGAGGAGTGACGGTGGAAATCGTCGATATCGATGCCCACAGACGAATGGTGGGCATCGTGCACCGGTCGGGAATGGACATTAACCTCGAGATGGTCCGGAGCGGGTATGCCTGGGCCTACCGGCGCTATCTGTCCGCTCCGTACGCTTCCCGGTACCTCGACGCGGAGAGGGAGGCGCGCGGGAAACGCCTGGGGTTATGGAAGGATGCCAACCCGGATCCGCCCTGGGAGTTCAAGAGGAGGAACCGGTAAGCGAATGCGGCAAGAAAAAAATCAGCTGCGGTTCCGGAAGAAGGTCCGCAGGCGGTCCAACGCCTTCCGGATGTTTTCCGGAGAATTCGCGTACGAGAATCGCAGGAAACCTTCCGCGCCCTCCCCGAAGTCGATCCCGGGAGTGACGGCCACCCCGGTAGACTCGAGGATCTCCCTCGCCAGCGACCGGGAATCTGCGCTTATGTGCCGGGCGTCGGCCAGCACGTAGAAGGCCCCTTCGGGGATTTTCCTCACGCCCAGTCCCAGGTCCCGCAAGCGGCCAACGATCATGCGCCGCCGCCGGTCATATTCTTCGCGCATCCGGGTTACGTAGGCACCGCAATCGCGCAGGGCGGCGATGCCGGCGAACTGCACGAAATTGTTGGCGCTGATGAGGAAGTTCTGGTGCATGCTCTGCAGGGCCCGGATGCTTTGCGAAGGGGCGATCAGAAAACCCAGCCGCCAGCCGGTCATGGCGTACGCTTTGGAAAACCCTCCGAGGACAAAGGCGTTGGGCGAAAACTCCAAAGCGCTGCGCTCCTCCCCCTCATATGTCAGTCCGTGGTAGATCTCGTCGGAGATCAGAGGCACCGGCAGGGAGGAAAGTTCCGCGAGCCAGGAGGGCGGGATCACGGAGCCGGCCGGGTTGGAAGGGGAATTGATCAGGACGCCCCGGGTGCGGGAGGAAATCCGCGTGCACACTTCCGTGGGATCGGGCTGGAAGCCGTCCTCCTCACGGGTCCGCAACAGCAAAGGAACGCCTCCGACGAACCGGATGAAATTGGGGTAGCAGGCGTAACTCGGATCCGGAAGGATGATCTCGTCGCCTTCGTTGAGCAGGGCGGCGAACAGAAGCAGCATCAGCGGGCTGGTGCCGGCGGAGACGATGATCCGCCCGGGGTCGATGGCCAGCCCGTACCTCCGCCGGTAGAACGCTGCGATCTCCTCCCGCAATTCGATGCGCCCGAGGGAATGGGTGTAGGTAGTCTCCCCGCTTCGCAACGAACGGACGGCGGCATCGATTACCGGCGCCGGTGTGGGAAAATCCGGTTCCCCGAGACAGAGGTATACGATCTCCCGCCCCTGTGCCTCCAGAACCTTGGCCCGTTCCATGATCTCCATGGCCAGGAAGGGGGTTACTTCCCGGGCCCGGCGGGAAAGGGGGATCGGCGGCTTCTTGTTCTTCAACCCGGTTTCCTCCCGCGCAGGATTTCCGTTTCGGTTTTACCAGCAGTTTTGGATTGGGGAAACCGGTGGGAGAAGGGGGTACTTTCCCCGTCGGCACCGGGTCAGTACTCTCTACTCGGCTTCCACCAGTCGAGCTTTCGGGGCAGTGGTTCCTTCCTGGTGGGCACCTGGGGAGCCAGCCGTTCCAGGAAGATGGGCTCGAAGATTCCTTTCGAGAGACAGGGGAACCGGCCCGTGACCCGGTCCCCGGAGTACTGGGAGGCCTGGAACGATGCGTCGATGGTCACCGATGTCCGGACATCGGTTTCCCGGGAGACGGAAATCGTATATTCCCCGACAAGTTCCTTGAGGACGTGGTTTTCTTCCGGGCTTCCGCAGAAGCAGTAGATCGAGTCGTATCTCCCGAATTCGTACTGGCGCAGTTCGATCGTTTCATCCTTCGCAACGATATTTCCTAACTCTTTCTCCATGGACTTCACCGGGATGTTCAGCTCGGAAAGCGTTGCCAGAACGGAATCCCACATATCGTCGAAGCCGGTTTCGAAGATCCGGGAGTTCGGGATCGTCTCCTTGGGGGGAGGGAACGAGGCACATCCTGCCCAAACGGAAAGCCCTGCTGCCATCACGAGCCCGACGGCGAAAGAGAAGGGAGGTTTCCTCATTGCCGACCTCCGGTCCGTTGTGCCGGTTTCCCGGTCCGTGTTTCCTCCGCATCCGTGTTCCATGCCCTAAAGCGTATTGAAAATGCGGGAAAAGCACAAGCGCCCGAAAGGCGCCGGGCGATTTCGGCAGACTATTCCTTCACCTTTTTCTCGCGATACTGGGAATAGGCGTCCCGGACGGCGACGTACGGGTCGAGGGCCGATTTCGTGAGTTCCTCGTATTCCCCAATCCGCAGTGATATTTCGTTCTCCGCCTGCAGCACCCTGGCGCCGATGACGACCTCGGTGTCCTCGACATAATGGAGCGGGTCGAGAAACGAGTCCCCCGCCCGGCCCACCGCATCACGCAGGCTCGAGGGGCCAAGAAGCGGCAAGACGATGTACAGGCCGTGCCCGAACCCGTATGTTCCGAATGTCTGGCCGAGGTCCTCGTCCCGGGGGAGGAGACGGAAATCATCCTTCGCGGGGTCGAAAAGGCCCCCGATCCCCGCGGTGGTGTTGAGGGCGAACCGGAACAGCTCCACCCCGGAGTTCCGGATCTTTCCCTGGAGGAGGTTGTTCACGAACCGGACGGGCGTCGCGAGATTTACGAAGAAGTTCCTCACCGAGATGCGCATCACCTCCGGAACGACCGCCATGTACCCTTGCGCGACGGGTTTCAATACCCAGAAATAGGCCTTGTCGTTGAACACGAACAGGGCACGGTTTACCGGTTCGAGGGGGTCGGCGAGGGCCGGGGGCGGGGCTTTCTCCCGAAAAGGATCCTGCCCAAAACCGGTCTCGGGCGACACGGAAGTGGCGGCCCCGTGTTCCGGGGTCCCGCTACCGGGATCCGCCCCGATCTCCCGGCCGGTGGTTTCCCCGGCCGGTGTCATTTCCTGCGCATCCGCGGCGAAAGCCGGCGCCCCGGAAAAAAACAGCAGGGCGAGGAGCAAGGAGGGAAAAACTGACCACCGGGTCATCTGCATCTCCTGTATGGTTTCGGGTTGTTTTGGCGCGCCGGGATTAGCCCATTAGGTTACCGATCTCCGCTGAAGGATTCACGCCAGGTGTGGAGATGCAACGGGCGTCCATGGCGGAACGGACCATCCCCTGTCACGGGGGAAGGAACGTTTCCCGGAAAATATTATCTAAAGGATTCAGCGGCTTCGGATTCGGCCTGCCGCGCCGGAACCGGAACGGGACGAATAAGGGGATACGCGATGATCACGTTGGCCGAGTCTGTCGGAGGGCGGGTCCTCCAGGCGATCCGCCGGATGGGGAAGATGACGCTCTTCCTCTACGCGACGATCGCGACCCTTTTTTTCCCGCCCTACCGGGTCCGCCGTATTGTGAAGCAGGTCCACTTCATCGGGGTGAAGTCCCTGTTCGTCATCATCCTGACGGCGGCGTTCACCGGCATGGTTCTGGGTCTCCAGGGGTACTATACGCTGCGGAAATTCGGGTCGGAGGGACTGCTCGGGTCCGCAGTGGCACTTTCGCTCATCCGGGAGCTGGGCCCGGTCCTGTCGGCGCTCATGGTGACGGGGAGGGCCGGTTCCGCGTTGACCGCGGAGATCGGGATCATGCGGATCGGGGACCAGATCGATTCGCTGGAGTCGATGGGGATCGATCCCGTCAAGTTCCTCATCTCCCCCCGGCTTCTCGGGGCAGTCATTTCCGTGCCGCTCCTCACGGCGATATTCGACGTCGTCGGGATTCTGGGGGGGTACCTGGTGGGGGTAAAGCTCCTCGGGGTGAACGCCGGGGTCTTCTTCGGGCAGATGGAGGCGAGCGTAGAGTGGAATGACGTCGCGAACGGGCTCATCAAATCGCTTGCCTTCGGAGTGATTATCGCGTGGGTCTGCACGTTCAAGGGATACTTCACCGAGAGGGGGGCGGAAGGGGTCAGCCAGTCGACCACGTCCGCCGTCGTACTCTCCTCGGTGCTGATTCTGGTCGGCGACTACTTCCTGACCTCGGTGCTCCTGTGAACGACCAAACCCCGATCTGCGAACCGTGCGGGCTCGAAACGCTTCCCGCGCCGGAGGGGGAACCGCTCATCCGGCTGGTCAACGTCGAGAAGACGCTCGACGGGAAGAAGGTGCTGAACGGAGTAAATCTCGACATTCCCCGCCAACGGATCACCGCGATCATCGGCCTGAGCGGGGCGGGCAAAAGCGTGATGCTAAAACACATGATCGGGCTCATCCGGCCGGACCGCGGGCAGATCCTGGTCGACGGGGTGGACATCGCCCGCCTCTCCCGGGGGGAGCTTTACGAGATTCGTCGCCGGTTCGGGATGCTCTTCCAGGGGGGGGCGCTCTTCGACTCGCTCACCGTCTACGAGAACGTGGCGTTCCCGCTGCGGGAGAAGACGGAGCTGGCGGAGGGGGAGATCCGGGAGCGCGTCCTCCTGCGCCTGGCGCAGGTGGGGCTGGAAAGTGCCCAGGGAAAATTCCCCGATGAGCTGAGTGGGGGGATGGTCCGGAGGGTCGCCTTTGCCCGGGCGATGGTGACGGATCCGGAGATCATCCTGTTCGACGAGCCGACGACGGGCCTGGATCCCATCATCCGGAACTCGATCCTGAATCTCATCTGCCACACGTATCATCAGCACGGCTTTACGATGGTGATGATCAGCCATGATATCCCGGAGATCTTCCAGTGGAGCCACTACGTCGTGGTGCTCCACGACGGGAAAGTGGTCGAGTCGGCTCCCACGGCGGAGGTGGTGCATTCCGTCAATCCCTTCGTCCAGCAATTGATCCGGGGGGACATCACGGGGCCGGTCCATCTCATGTAGGGGGATAGGGATGCAGCGGCGGAACATCGAGACGGCCGTAGGCCTGTTCGTCCTTTTCGCGATCGGGTGCCTTGCCTGGCTTTCCATAAAGCTCGGAAAAGTGGAGATCGTGGGGGGCGACTACGTCCCCGTGCGTGCGGAGTTTGCCTCGGTTTCGGGGCTGAAAAAAGGGGTGAGCGTGGAGATCGCCGGGGTCGACGTCGGGAAGGTGGAGTCGATCACGCTCGACAACTACAAAGCCGACGTCCTGATGAAGATCCGGAGGGGGGTCAGGCTTCCGGAGGACACCATCGCCTCCATACGGACCCGGGGGCTCATCGGGGACAAGTACGTGTCCCTGTCCCCCGGCGCGTCGGACCGGGTGATCCCTCCCAACGGGAAGATCCGGGAGACCGAGTCCGCCGTGGACATGGAGCAGTTGATCGGGGAGTTCATTCATGGAAGCGCCAAGTAGGGCGATCGGGAAGGCGCGGCTGAGGGGAAGGGTCCGCTTTCCGGCGGCGTCGGCGGCCCTGGTCTTCGCCCTGTGTCTGTCTCCCTCGATCGCACAGGCCGGAAACGCCACCGAACAGATCCGGGGGACGATCGATCGGTCGATCGGGATCCTCAAGGACCCGGCATTCGCCGCGAAGGGCAGGAAAGAGGAACGCCGCGACCTTCTGAGGAAGGAGATCGCGCCGGCCTTCGACTTCGGGGAGATGGCGAAGCGCTCCCTGGGTCCGAACTGGAGGGAAAGAACTAACGAAGAACGGGACCGTTTCGTCGCGCTTTTCCGGGAACTGCTCGAGAACTCCTACCTCGGGAAGATCGAGTCGTACCAGGGGGAGGCGATCCGGTACGGCAAGGAGACCGTCGACGGACCGTACGCCGAGGTGAAGACCGTGGTGGTTACGAGCAAAGGACAGGAGTTTTCGGTGGATTACCGGATGCTTGAAGACGGCGGGCGTTACCGG
Source organism: Candidatus Deferrimicrobiaceae bacterium (assembly GCA_041633075.1). Taxonomy (GTDB): domain Bacteria; phylum Desulfobacterota; class Deferrimicrobia; order Deferrimicrobiales; family Deferrimicrobiaceae; genus CSP1-8. The sequence continues at coordinate 29,735 of JBFKGZ010000004.1, forward strand.
ATCTACGACGTCGTCATCGAGGGAATCAGCCTGGTGGGCAATTATCGCTCCCAGTTCAACAGCATCCTGCAGAAGTCGTCCTTCGGTGAACTGATGGACAAGCTGCGGGCCACGATCCAGGGTCAGCAACCGTAGGGATCCTCTCCCCCGTGTCCCGTGAAGAATCCGTTGCCGCCTGCCATGGGCGATGGGAAAACCAGGGAAGGGATCAAGAAACTCTAGTGGTAAGGGGAAGGCAGATGACACGCAGGATATGCCATCTTGTGCTGCTGGGAGCGTTTTTGCTCGCGGGATGTGCGGGGATGCGGCACGGCGAGCTGTCGGGCGAAGAGACACCGTACCCCCCGAAGGAGATCCCGAAGGCGGAGGAGATCGTTCACCTCCCCACGGGGCTCAAGGTTTCTTTGGACGGGATGATGGACATGATCTCCGGCGCAACACTTGTCTGCGTGGGGGAGACGCACGACAATATCCACGCCCACCGGGTCGAACTCATCGTCATCCGGGAAATGTTCCGCCGGTTTCCCGGCAGGGTCGCCATTGGGATGGAGATGTTCCGCGAACCGCAACAGGCGGTTCTCGACCGCTGGACGACGGGGGAGCTGTCCGAGATCGAGTTCCTGAAAGCCGCGAAATGGTACGAGAACTGGGGTTCCGATTTCGGCTATTACCGGGACATCCTCGAATTTGCGAAAGAGAACAAAATCGACGTCGTTGCGTTGAACCCGTCGAAGGAGGTCCAGAAGGAAGTAAGCCGGGGAGGCCTGGACAACGTTTCGGCCGATTCGAAGGCAACGCTTCCCGAGATCGGCGAGGCGGATCCGTACCAGCGGGCGGCGATGAAGGCGGTGTACGGAAGCCACCTCCCCACCGAGGGAATGTTCGAGTCTTTCTTCCAGGTCCAGATGCTCTGGGAGGAGACGATGGCCGAACGCATCGTCGGCTACCTGAAGAGCCCCCGCGGGGAAGGAAAGAAGATCGTGACGATCACGGGAGGCTGGCACGTCCGGTACGGCTTCGGTCTCCCCAAGAAGGTGGTCCGCAGGCTGCCCCTGCCCTACGTTATCGTTCAGCCCGTGGAGATCGAGATCCCCGAGGAGAAAAAGGACCAGCAAATGGATGTGGATCTGCCGGGAATTCCGCTGCTTCCCTCCGACTTCGCCTGGTACGTGCCGTACGAGGGGCTGGAAGGAAAGCGTGTCCTGATGGGGGTCCTCCTCTCCGAAAAGGAGGGGAGGGTTACCGTCAAACGCGTCGAGGAGGGCTCCCCCGCCGAAAAGGCCGGCGTCCGCGCCGGTGACGCGTTCGTTTCGTTCGACGGGGAGCCGGTTGAGGACATGACCGATATCTTCTACCGCATGGGGAAGAAGAAGGAAGGGGACACCGCCTCGCTGGTTCTTCTCCGTGACGGGGCCGAGACGCCGGCGGAGATCACCTTTTTCCGCATGCCGAAGAAGAAGGTCCATTAGAAACCAACGGCGGAAGGCGCTATACTCTATTCACGCTGTCAGTCAGCAAGAGCGGTTTTCCGGGCAAGGAATATCCGAAACCGGCCGGGAGGGAAACGGGGTGCCGTTCGTCATACGCATGGGAGCCAACGCGATCGCGATCCTGCTGATCGCCTATCTCCTTCCGCAGGTGATGCTGGCCGAGGGAGCGCTGGCCGCGCTTTCCGCGGCGTTCGTTCTGGGGCTGGTGAACGCCGTCATCCGCCCGATCTTCATTCTCCTCACGTTTCCGGTCACCGTGCTCACCCTCGGGATTTTCCTGTTGGTGATCAACGGGTTGCTCCTGTGGCTCGTCTCCGGGATCGTCCCCGGGTTTACCGTCAACGGCTTCTTCGGGGCCGTTGCGGGATCGGTGCTGGTGAGCATCATCTCCGGGATTCTGACGAGCGTGGTCCCGTGAGCGTGAAGGTCCAGTTCCTCGGAGGGGCGAGGGAAGTTACCGGCTCCAGTATTCTGGTGCAGGCGGGCCGTTCGAGGTTCCTCGTGGACTGCGGCATGTTCCAGGGAGGAGGGGAGAGCGACCGGAAGAACGCGAGGAAGTTCCCGGTTCCTCCCTCCTCGATCGACTTCGTCCTATGTACGCACGCGCACATCGACCACACGGGACTTCTACCGAAAATCGTTCGGGACGGCTATCGCGGCCCGATCCATGCGACCGCAGCGACGGCCGATCTTCTCCATATCATGCTTCCCGACTCCGGCCACATCCAGGAACGGGAGGCGGAATGGAAGAGCAGGAGGCGAAAACGCGCAGGGCGCAAGGATGCTCCGCCCCTCTACACGGAAGCGGATGCGCACGCGGTGCTTCCCCTCCTGTCCCCGGTGAGGTACGGCGAGACGGTCACCCCCGCCCCCGGCATACGAGCATCGTTCCTGGATGCGGGACACATCCTCGGGTCGGCGATCCTTCGCATTTCCGTCGAGGACGGCAACCGGGACCGGATTCTGGTGTTTTCCGGCGATATCGGCCACCGGGGGCTGCCCATCGTGCGCGACCCCACGCCGGTGGAACGGGCGGACGCGGTGGTGATGGAGTCCACCTACGGAAACCGGCTGCACAAGGGGATGGAGGAAACCAGAGAGGAATTCGTGCACGCCGTGACCGACACATTGGGCCGCAAGGGCGGCAACGTGATCATCCCGGCTTTTGCCGTCGGGCGCACGCAGGATATCATCTACCTGCTCGCGGATCTCACCCGGCAGGGCCGGGTGTCGGGCCTCACCGTCTACATCGATTCGCCCCTGGCCATCGAGGCAACGCGGATTACTCTCCGGCACCCCGAGTGCTTCGACAAGGAGACGCTCGCGGTCTTCGAGTGGCGGGAGAAAAACCCCGACGCGCTCCGGGTCGTCGTATCGAGGGACGTGCAGGATTCCATGGCGCTCAATTCGATGCGCGGCGGCGGGATCATCCTCGCGGGCAGCGGAATGTGCGAAGCGGGGCGGATCAAGCACCACTTGAAGCACAACCTGTGGCGGAAGGAATCCAGCGTGATCATCGTTGGATTCCAGGCGGCGAGGACCCTGGGGCGGAAAATCGTGGAGGGGGCCAAGCGGGTCCGGATCTTCGGGGAGGAGATCAACGTCGCCGCCGACGTCTACACGATCGGTGGGCTCTCCGCCCACGCCGACCGGAACGACCTGCTCGCCTGGGCCGGCGGCTTCCAAACCCCTCCCGACAAGGCCTTCGTGGCCCACGGCGAGGAGTCGGTGTCCGTCGGATTTGCCGGCCTCCTTTCCGAGCGGCTCGGCTGGAACGCCTCGGTCCCGTACCCCAACCGGACCATCGAAGTATGAGAGAGACGGGACGGATAGGTTTCGCCGCGGTCGCGTTCCTCGCCCTGACCTGGGTGACGGCTCCTCTGCGCTCTCTCGAGGCCCATCCGGTCCACGATCCCCAGGACGACATCATCGAGTCGATCGGCGTGGACGAGAAGCTCGGTGGCGCAATCCCCCTCGATGCCCTCTTCCGGAACCAGAAGGGAGAGGAGGTTCGTCTGGGAGACTACTTCGCGGGGGGGCCGGTGCTTCTGACCCTGAACTACTACACCTGCCCGATGCTGTGCCCACTGACGCTTCGCGCGCTTCTCGGGACGGCGGAGGAGCTTACGGGGGTTGCGCTTGCGCGCGACTTCCGGATCGTTACGGTAAGCATCGACCCGGAGGACGGCGTCGAGACGGCCCGCGCGCGCGCCGACGAGATACACGATGCGATGGAGGGGATACCCGACCCGGCGGCCCGGTGGCCGTTCCTGCTGGGCGATGAGGAGGCCATTCGGGCGATCACCGGCGCCGTCGGATTCCGGTACCGGAAGGTGGGAAGCGAGTTCGCCCATCTCGACGTGGTCGTCGCGTTGACCCCCGACGGGAAGATCTCCCGCTACCTGTACGGAATCGAGCAGGACCCCCTGGATCTCAAGATGGCCCTCATCGAGGCATCGGAGGGGAACATCGGGGAGTCGAACGCCCTGAACCGCATGCTGTTATTCTGCTTCCAATATGATCCCGTGGGGAAAAAATACGCACTCTACGCCCGGAACATCATGAAGGCCGGCGGGGTGCTGACGATCGTACTGCTCGGAGGCCTGCTCCTCGTTTTATGGAAGCGGGGGCAAAGCAAGGGCTCTCCGTAGCGACTGGGGGAAACGATGGCGAACGCGTACGCCCTGGGGGAGGCGGCATCCCGGACGACGGGACAGGTGGATACCCTGTTTCTTTTCATCACCGTCGTCTCCCTGTTTTTCTTTCTGCTCGTCGAGGGATTGCTGATCTATTTCGCGATCAAGTACCGCAGGAGGAAGGGGGCCGAGGCAGCGGAAACGCCCGACATACGGGGCAACCTCTTCCTGGAAACCGTCTGGACCCTGATCCCCACGATCGTCGTCGCCTCTTTCTTCTACTACGGGTACCTGGTGTTCCGGGACATCCGGACGCCATCCCCCGGAGCCACCGACATCCACGCCGTGGGCAGGCAGTGGCTCTTCGAGTTTCGGTATCCCGACGGCAGGACGTCGATCAACGAGCTCCGGGTGCCCGCCGGCAGCCCAGTGAAACTCATCCTCTCCTCCGACGACGTGATCCACAGTTTCTATGTCCCGGACTACCGGCTCAAGGAGGACATGGTGCCGGGGCAGTACAACACCCTGTACCTGCACCCCGACAGGGAGGGGACGTACCCGATCCTGTGCGCCGAGTATTGCGGTGTCGCCCACTCCACGATGCGCGCGGAATTGATCGTGATGGAACCCGGCGCGTATGCGGCATGGCGGGAGAAGAAAGAGGCGTCGGCCGGCCAGTCGCTGGCGGAACAGGGGAAGGCGCTCGCGGAGAAGTCCGGGTGCCTGGGATGCCACGCCCTGGAAGGGAAGGAGAAGATCGGCCCCAACTTCGGGCAGGGTTTCGGCCGGAAGGTCCTCCTCGCGGACGGGACCTCCGTGACCGCGGACGAGGAATACATCCGGGAGTCGATCTATGACCCCGGGGCCAAGGTGGTGAAGGGGTACCCGGCCGTCATGCCCACCTTCAAGGGGAGCCTTTCCCCCGACGAGGTGGGCGCGATCATCGCCTACCTGAAATCCCTTTCCGGGGAAAAGGAGCGGGAACCGGAGAAGGAGGGGGAGAAGGCCGTCGAGAAGGAGGCAAGAGAGGGGAAGGAAGCCCCTTCGGCGCACAAGGGGAAAGAGCTGGCCGAAACCCTCGGGTGCCTGGCGTGCCACTCTATCGACGGGTCGGTCCGGGCCGGGCCCTCGTTTCAGGGACTGTTCGGCAGGCAGGTCGAACTCGAGGGCGGCGAAAAGGCGACCGCCGACGAGGCGTATCTTCGGGAGTCGATCAACCTGCCCCGGGCAAAAGTCGTCAAGGGGTATCCCAACGTCATGCCGGAATTCAAAGGGAAAATTTCGGAGGAGGACCTCTCCGCCCTCATCGCCTACCTAAAAACGTTGAAACAGTAGGTTTTTTTTGCGCATCCATCTCCCCCCTTCGGTCATCGCATGGGGGAAAAACGGAAGGAGAGAATAAAAAAACCGATGCGGGATACGACGTGGAACGGGGAACAGCCGCAAAACGGTGACGCCCCCCGGGGCTACCTTGAAGCGAAAGGGATCTGGGCCTGGGTCTATACCCTGGACCACAAGCGGATCGGGGTATTGTACCTCTACACCACCCTCTTCTTTTTTCTGGTGGGTGGCTTGTTCGGTCTCCTGATCCGCATCAAGCTGCTGTTTCCCGGGCAGCACATATTCACCAACCAGACCTACAACGTGTTGTTCACCATGCACGGGGCCCTGATGATCTTCCTGTTCGTCATCCCCGCAATCCCCTCGGGTTTAGGGAATTTCTTCATTCCTCTCCACATCGGCGCACGGGACGTGGCGTTTCCCCGGCTGAACCTGCTTAGCTACTGGGTCTTCGTGGCGGGAATCCTGGTGATCCTTTTCTCCCTCGTGCGCCCGATGGACACGGGGTGGACCTTCTATACCCCATATTCCGCGCAGACCGCCGCCGACGTTACGACCCTCTCCTTCGGAATCTTTCTCATCGGAATGTCCTCCATCCTCACGGGCCTGAACTTCCTGGTGACGATCCACAAGCTCAGGGCGCCGGGGATGACGTGGCACCGGATGCCGCTTTTCATCTGGTCGATGTACGCCACCAGCATCATCCAGGTGCTGGCGACGCCGGTCGTGGGGATCACCTTCCTGCTACTCGCCATGGAACGGGTCCTCGGGGTGGGCTTCTTCGATCCGGCGAAGGGAGGCGATCCCATACTTTTCCAGCACTTCTTCTGGTTCTATTCCCATCCCGTCGTCTACGTGATGATACTCCCCGCGATGGGGATCATCTCCGAGGTCATCCCGGTCTTCTCCCGGAAGCCGATCTTCGGGTACAGGGCGATCGCCTATTCCTCCGTGGCGATCGCCGCCTTCGGGTTTTTCGTCTGGGGCCACCACATGTTCGTCACCGGGATGTCCGCCACGGCGGCGATCATCTTCTCTCTCCTGACGTACTCCGTGGCTATCCCTACGGCGATCAAGGTCTTCAACTGGCTCGCCACGATGTACCGGGGATCCATCACCTTCGAGTCCCCCATGCTGTATGCCCTGACCTTCATCTTTCTTTTTGTCGTCGGGGGCTTGACGGGGATGTACCTGGGGGCCCTGGGGGCGGACATCCACGTACACGACACCTACTTCATCGTCGCCCATTTTCATTACACCATGGTGGGGGGGACGGTGATGGGGCTACTGGCCGCGGTGCATTACTGGTTTCCCAAGATGACCGGCAGGATGCTTAGCGAAACGATGGCGCGTCGTGCCTGGCTGCTGATGTTCATCGGCTTCAACGTCACCTTCTTCACCCAGTTCATCCTGGGGTTCGAGGGAATGCCGAGGCGCTACGCGGAATACCCCGCGCAATACCAGACCTTAAACATCGTGTCCACGGTGGGGTCGTGGGTTCTCGCGACGGGGGTATTGATCATGTTCGCGAATTTCGTCCGCACGCTGTTCCGGGGCGCCCCCGCCCCACCGAACCCCTGGAAAGCCCGTTCCCTGGAGTGGCAGACCGGGTCGCCGCCGCCGACGGAGAATTTCGAGGAAATCCCGACGGTTACCGACTGGCCCTACGGGTATGCAGGGAGGCAGACGTAGGAACATGAGCGGACAATCCACGCACCAGGGGCCGGGGGCAGCAGGGCACGAAGCCCACATGGACCCGGCCACGGCCCGCGAGGCCGCAACGCTGGGGATCTGGACGTTTCTCGCCACCGAGGTCCTTCTCTTCGGGGGGCTGTTCACCGCGTACATCATCTACCGGATCAAGTACCCCCAGTTGTTCTACGAGGACCATCTCAAGCTCGACCGCGTCCTCGGGGCGGTCAACACGGTGGTGCTGATCGGCAGCAGCCTGACCGTCGCGCTCGGCATCGCGGCGATCCGCAAAGGGAAGGTGGGGCTCCTTCAGCTGTACCTCTCCCTCACCATCCTGCTGGCCGGGGTCTTCCTGGGGATCAAATACGTGGAATACACGGCGAAGTTCCACCATGGGCTGTTCCCGGATACGGACATCTTCTTCTCGCTCTATTTCATGCTGACCGGCCTTCACGGCATTCACGTGCTTGCCGGGATGGCGGCGCTGGGAACGGTCCTCTTCCTCGCCGGGAGGGGAAGATATTCCGAAAGCTACCACACACCGGTGGAGATCACGGGGTTATACTGGCACTTCGTGGACCTGGTATGGATCTACCTGTTCCCGCTGCTGTACCTGGTGGGGTAGGGGGAAGGCGATGAAGGAACACGATTCCGGCATCCGGATATATCTCGTCGTATGGGGCGCCCTCATCGTTCTCACGGCGGTCACCGTCGCGGTTTCCTACGTGCACCTCGGGTTGATGAACGTCGTCGTCGCCCTTCTTGTCGCTTCCGTGAAGGCGTCGCTCGTAGCACTGTTCTTCATGCACCTCCGTTACGAAAGCAGGCTCGTCTGGGGATTCGCCCTGACGCCGATCTTTTTCCTGCTCCTCATCATCGCGGGTACGCTTTCGGACACCATGTTCCGTTGACGCCGCGGCGGGTGGCCCCGCCGAGGGAATAGGGGGGAGAATCGATGCTCGGCAGAGTTACCGTGGGGCTCTTCTTCGTTCTGCTCATCTGGGGCAATTTAGTCGCGGGGCTGAAGGCGGGGCTTGCCTGTCCCGACTGGCCCCTCTGCCACGGGAAGATCCTCCCGCCGTTTCGCGTGGACATCTACCTGGAGTTTCTCCACCGGGTGATCGCTGCGGTGGCGGGGGTTGCCCTGGTGACGCTGTCCTACCGGCGATTCCGGGCGTATCGGGGCGTCGCGAGGATCGTCCCGGTATCCGCGGTATCCCTCCTCCTCGTCGAGATCGTGATGGGCGGGGCGGTTGTCCTCCTGGAGCTGCCGGTCCAGCTCACCACCGTCCATTTCGTGACGGGGCTTTTTATCTTCCTGCTGGCCTACTACATGATGTCCTTCGACGGTGTCGTCTTGCAGCCCTCCTTCTCCCTCCAGGGGTACCCCGGCCTCTTCTTCGGAATGGGGATCCTTGTATTCCTGCTGGCGGCGATGGGAGCGTACGTCCGTCACGCGGGCGCCGGGCTTTCCCTGCCCGACTGGCCCACGTCGCTCGGCGGCCTCATCCCGGGCGTTCTCGCCGACGGGGTCCTCATCCAGTTCTCCCACCGGGTGCTGGCCGTCCTCGTTGCGCTCACCATCGTGGCGTTCTGGGCGGCGGCGGCACTGGATGATCGCCTGAGAAGGCACCGGCGCATGGCCGTGGCCCTTTTCTGCATGATTCTGGCGCAGATCGCCATCGGCGGAGCCGTGGTGCTGACCCGGCTCTATTTCCTCTCCACGGCGCTGCACCTGGCCGTGGCGCTGGTAATGCTCATGATGCTTGCCCGGATGTGGGTGAGAGAACTCTCCCCCGGGGGGACGACGTCATAAAGGCGACCGCCCTGACAGGAAAACCCGCCGAGGGGGCGGAGAGGGGAAAACCGGCGGAACTGGCCGGCTCGGCCCTTCTGATCTCGAAACCCGGCATCGTGTCGGGCGTTGGACTTGCCGGTCTTGCCGGGATGGTCCTGGCCGAAAGGGGGATGCCCGCCGCCGGCATCGTCGTCCCCTGCCTCGCAAGCGTCATCGGCGCCGCCTCCGGGGCCGCGATCATGAACGGCATCCTCGACACTCCGCTCGATGCCCGGATGTCCAGGGTGTCGGGCCGGGTCGAAGCGTTGCGAAGAGTCGGCAGCGAGGGAGCGCTTGTCCTCTCCCTCGGTCTTATCCTGGCCTCGCTTTTCCTTTCCTACCGCTATTTCCACGGGATGACCGCCGCTCTCGTGCTCGCCGCCGTCCTGTCCTACACGCTCCTGTATACCCTCTTTTTCAAGCGGCGTTCCCCCTACGGGACGATTCCGGGGGGCATTCCGGGGGCGCTTCCCGTGCTCATCGGATATTCCGCGGTGGCCGGACGTATCGGGATGGACGGCATCATCCTGTTTCTCGTGATGATCCTCTGGCAGCCGCCCCACTTCTGGACTCTGGCGCTCGAGCACAGGGAGGAGTACCGGGAAGCGGGAGTTCCCGTTCTTCCCGTCGCCCGGGGCGAGCCGTACACGAAGATCCTCATCTTCCTCTATGGCGTGAGCCTCCTGCCGGCGACCCTCGCGCTCTGGGCATTCGGCTACTGCTCGGGAGTGTTCGCGCTGATTGCCATCGTCCTCTGGTGCTTCTTTCTCCTGTCCTGCTACCGCAACGTGGTCGGCCGGCGCAGGTATCGCCGGGCGTTCGGAGCCTCCATCCTGTACATGATGGGAATCCTGCTGGCGGTGATCGTGGACGTCTCGACGCGCCCCCTGTACTGAGGCGTTAACAGTTTCCACAGGCCGCTTCGTGGAACCCCCCGCATCGCCTTAGGGTCCCCCGGCTGTGCCCAGTGAGCAAACCACGCGGCGCCTTCCCGGTGCGGTCCCTACATCGGGGTGCCATCGGCGGAGCAGCCGAAGGACGGGGGGTCCGAACGGAGCTTTCCGGGAGGAAGGGCAAGCGCAGACTTGCGGGTTCATCGCAAGTCGAGCGACGAAGTGAGCGACCCCCCTCCGAGGATGCGGAAGCCGATCATGACGCTCCGGTGCAAGGGCGTATTGCCAAGGCCCCCCGACGCGGTAGTAGGATAGGAACATATGCCCTCCGGGGAAGGAGCTAAGGGAATGAGCCTTCTGGTCGTCGGCTCGATGGCCTTCGACAGCATCCGGTCTCCCTTCGGGGAGGTCGAGAAGGTGGTGGGAGGGTCCGCCACGTACTTCTCCCTGGCGGCAAGCTATCTCGCCCCGGTGCGCCTGGTTTCGGTTGTCGGGGCGGACTTTCCCCCGGAGGTGATCCGGATGCTCGGCTCCCGGTCGATCGACACGAGGGGCCTCACGGTCGCCGAGGGGAAGACCTTCCACTGGAAGGGGTATTACGAGTACGACCTCAACACGGCCCACACCGTGACGACCGAGCTCAACGTCTTTCGCGATTTCGCCCCCGTCCTCCCCGAGGAATACCGGGACACACCTTACGTTTTTCTCGGCAACATCGCCCCCTCCCTGCAGCTGGATATCCTGAGGCAGATGCGCCGGCCGAAACTGGTCGCGCTGGATACGATGAATTATTGGATCGAGAGCAGCCCCGGGCCGCTGCGCGAGGTCATCGAAAAGGTGGACATCCTGATGGTGAACGAAGGGGAGGTCCGGATGCTGACCGGGGAGTACAATCTGGTCAAGGCCGCCCGGGAGGTAATCGGGTGGGGTCCGAGCCGGGTGGTGATCAAGCGCGGTGAGTACGGCGTCCTTCACCTGTCGGACGGCACGATGTTCGCCGCTCCGGCGTATCCTCTGGAGACGATTTTCGACCCCACGGGCGCGGGCGACAGTTTTGCGGGTGGTTTCATGGGGTATCTGGCCGGCCGCGGGGGGGGGGACCTCGACGACAGCGACTTCCGGCTGGCCACCATGTACGGGAGCGCGATCGCCTCGTTCACCGTGGAGGCGTTCAGCACAGAGAGGCTGCAGAACCTGACGCCGGAGGACATCTCGGACCGCCTCGGCTCATTCCTGTCCCTTACCGAGTTCAAAGTCTAGCCCTCTACCCTCCCGCGAGTTCCCCGTAGCGGGCGAGACAGCTGCGCTCGATCGACACGAGACTGTCGAAGGTCTCGGGAAACGACTCCCCCGAGCAGAAGACGCCGTGTCCGTAGACGATGACCCCCCGCTTACCCCGGATCGCGGGCGGGACCGTGCGGGGCAGCGCGTATCTCCCCGTTCCCACTTCCCCGGGCACGATCGGAATGCCGCCGACGCTCCGAAGAACCGGGCACGTACGGCTGCAGGCGTCGTCATGGCGGCAACCGGTTTCCGTACAGTACATCGAGAGGACAACGGAGAAACGGGGGTGGCCGTGCAGGATCGCCCGCGCCCCTGTTTTCCCGTAGATGGCCAGGTGGGTGCCCGTCTCGGACGAGGCGGACAGCCCCGCGGTGGAGGAGCCGTCGAGGGGGATCCGGTCGATCTGACCGGGGAGTTCGTCCAGGGAGGAGCCCGTTTGCGATATATGGATCTCTTTCCCGTCGCACCAGGAGATGTTTCCGAAGAAGGAGTCGACCAGGCGGGTCTCCACGGTCTTCTTTCCGCAGGCGTCCATCGCGGCGGCGATCTCCCGCGCCGTCCCCGTCGGCATCGGCGGGAGCAGTCCCGCGGCGGGCAGCGGCGGTACCGTCGACAGGAGGAACCGGGCCCGGCTGATCTGGGCCGGGGAAAACGGTACGTACCGGCCGTTCCGCGTGACGAAGTTCAGAAAATCGAGAAAGTACTTCACGAATGTGGCAAAGCAGATGGAGCTTGCGGTGACGAACGCCTCCTCCATGCTCACCGTGCCGCGTGAGACGATGCGGCCGTCCCGAAGGACGCACCCTTTCCGTCCGGCGAGCGCCCTTCGCAAGGCCTCGGAGTCGTGCGGGTCCACCACCGGGATGTCGTGGAGAAACAGGACGGTTTCGCCGTCCTGCGGCTCGATGGGGTTTCCCCCGCCGGCGCACAGGTCGACCAGGATCTCCCGGTAGGGAGGGGCCGGGGTGAGGACCAGCAGGAAGGTGATGTTCAGGCGATCGAACAGCTCCCGCGTGCGGGAACCGATCTCCGGACGGTTCGAAACGATCTCGTCGTCCCGGCCGTACAGGGCGGCGTCACCGATCGAGGCGGCCAGGCCGTGGGAGAGAAGCTTCGCTCCGTATTTTTCCAGGTGGGCCCTCACGGCGTCTTTTCCCCCCCGAGGCCGAATTCGGCGAGTGTTTCCGGTAGCGGCATGCCCGTCCCGTCGCACCCCCGGTTTGCGTAGTAGCGGGAAAGGGCCGCCTCGAACGCGCCGCGGTCGATCGGCGGGATATCGATCCCGTCGCCCGATGTTCCCGGCTGGGAGAAAAACCGCGCCGGGAGATCGTCGTCCGCCCGCGTGAATCCCGCCCGGTGGTTGAAAAGCCTCTCCGAGAGACAGATCCGCTCCCCGTCCCGGTGAAGGTCCTCCGCCTCTTTGGGAAATCCCGTCACCGCGCGAAAGGCGCGGGCGTACCCTTCGAGCGAGCCCCCGAGGGCGGACAGGCGGCACACGGACAGGGAGTCCAGGACCGCGACGAGGTCCTCCGATACCTTTACGACCCTCCCTTTCCCCGCGAAGGAGAACCGGTCGGTGGCGACCGGTCTGCGAAGCACCTCGTGAACGAAGCTTGCCGACTGCATCCGGCAGGCTCCCCGCGTCGAGGTGGCGTACCCGAGGGCGACGCCGTATGCCCCCCTCGGGTCGAGCGCGGGCAACTCCATCTTCTTGACCGACATGGAGAGCCCGGGGGAGCCAAGGAAGTCCGCCGCGCGCGCTGCGCCTTCCGCGAGGAGGTCTCCCTCCTCCCGCCGGTCGGCGATTTTCCGGAGGAGCGCCGGCATCTCCCCGGAGGGAATATCGCGCCCGGTGATCTCGGCGTAACAGGCGATGGTTGCCGCGGCACTCACGGGGTCCATCCCCGCTTCCGCGCACAAGGCGTTCGCAAGAATGACGGAATCGAGGTCGGCGTTTCCGTTGAGCGCTCCGAAGTGGGCGAGCGCATCCGCCTCGGGGAGCGGAACGCCGTCCCGGGAGACCTTCCGGCAAAGCAGGGGACAATCCTTCGGTGCGCCGTCTCCGTCTCCGCAGCCGGTGCCCGTGATGCCGTACGTTCTGTCCATGGCCGTCGCCGAAAGCGCGCGACATTCCTCGAAAAAAGTGCTGCGGAAATTACGCGTGGGAAGCATCCGGCGAGAGGCGATCAGGTCCAGAAGCGTGGCAGTCCCGTAGCGGGCGATGCCGTATGGTCCCGAGAGGGAGGGGGAAGCCGTAACGGATCGCTGGATCTGTTCCCGGGCGAGGAACAATTCTCTCCGGTCTGCGACCGGCACATCCCCGGAGCCGAGCACCCGGATGCGGTAGAGTCCCTTTTCCGCCATGATGTTCCCCAGCCCGCCCCTGCCCGGGGAACGGTCCCCCCCGAACAGGATCGAGGCGTACCGGCATCGGGAGAGGGCGGACGTCCCGATTGACGCCACTCCTCCCCGCCATCCCCGTCCCGGTTCGCCTTCCTCCGGACGCCACGGGTCGGGTGAGAGCGAAACGGAATCGTTTTCGATGGTAAGACTGACGGGGCGCCTCGATACGCCGGTGATCCTCAAGTACAGATATCCCGCGCGGCGCAGATGCAACGGGAACGCCCCCACGGCCTCTGTGTCGAAAAGGGTTCCCGAAAGGGGGGACCGGGAGATGACGGAGACCGCTCCCGCACCGGGGATTCCGGTGCCGCAGAGAGGACCCGCGGCGAAAACGAGCGGGATGTCGGAGGAACCGAAGGGGCCTGCCGCGAACGGGGCGAGGAAGTAGGTGCCCAACCCCCTCCCGCCGAGGAAGGCCGCGACAACGGGGCCGGGGAGCGTCTCTTTTGTCACGGCACCGCCTGTGAGATCCACGTGGAGACCGGCGAACTCGATGTCGCGCATACGCGGTATTTTACCAACCTTGCACCCACCCCGGCGGGGAAAGGTAAATTACATTTCCGAAATCAAAAGGACAAAATTGAAATCCTTCTTTTCGAGGGGAGAACGAAAAGGGTGATAACGCCTTGAGATTTTTACAATATCGAAAAGGCACGAAACTTGTAGGTCAACTTGGCATCCAAGTTCCGTGAAAACGGAATCTTACCCCGGAGTTCCCCTCACTTCGGGCAAGAGTAACGGCCTCACGTCCCTCCTCGTGGGGCCGTTTCCCTTTTCTCAAGAATGCTTTTTTTTACCCGCATCCGTTATTGACCCGTTCCCGCCGGGAGGAATAGAATTTTATTGCCCGTCCATCGTATTTTATATAGGTCATCCCGGACACAGTGGTCCACACCCGCGTGAAGGAGACGCTGATGAAAAAACTATCTGCAGCCGCCGGCCTTGCCTGGCAGATCGCCGCCGCGGAAGCGGCCTTGGCAAGGCATCCCCTCATCGAGCGTGAACATCTGCTGATCGGTGTGTGCAGCCTTCATAAGACGATGAGCTTTATCCGGTTCGTCAAGGCGCAGTCCCTCCCGCTCGAGGAAATACGCGCCGAGGCGGACCGCGTCGAGGAGATCCTGTCGACCATGGGAATTTCCAGCAGCACCCTGCGAAGGGGGGTACGGTCCCGGCTTCGGCCCGGACATGCCCGGCACGCCGACCAGGTGGTGCATCGAAGCGATGCGTGCAAGGAGATCTTTCGTCGAGGGAAGGAGATATCCGAGAGGGGAGAGAGCCCGGAAACAAACGCTTTCCACCTGTTGACGGCGATCCTTTCCGACCCGGGGCCGATCATCTCCGCCGTGCTGACCGGCTCGGGGATCCAGCCGGGGTTGGTCCCGCCGGATCCCGTTTCGTTTCCGATGCGTGACGAAGGGGAGCAACCTTTCCGGACCGAGGACGTGGGCACGATGGTTTCCGAACCGGAAACGGTGGAAGCGAACACTCCCGTACTCGACCGCTACGGGCGGGACATCACCCGGGCGGCCCGCGAGGGGAGCCTGCTGCCGTTCGTGGATTCCGAGAGGACACGAAACACTATCCGCCAGCTCCTCAAGGTCCTTGTCATGCCTACGAAAAACAACCCGGTGCTTGTCGGGGAGGCGGGCGTGGGGAAGACGGCTATCGTCGAGGCGCTCGCCGAGCGCGTCGCCACGGGACAAGACAGGCGAGTGCTCGCGGGGAAGAGGGTCGTGGAGCTTTCCATGGCGGAACTGGTCGCGGGGACCAAGTATCGCGGAGAGTTCGAGGAGAGGCTTACCCGCGTGATCGAAGAGATCCGCACACATCCTGAAGTGATCCTGTTCATCGACGAGTTCCACACCGTTGTCGGCGCGGGACGGGCCGAAGGCGCCCCGATGGACGCCGGCAACATCATGAAGCCGGCGCTGGCGCGGGGGGAGTTGCGTTGCATCGGCGCCACGACGATCATGGAATACCGGCGCTGCGTGGAGAAGGACCCCGCGCTCGAGCGCCGCTTCCAGCCCATACAGGTCGCCGAGCCGGGCCGGGACGAGACGCTGGATATCCTCGGGGGGTTGCGGGCCCACCGCGAGTCCCATTTCAGCGTCACGATAACGGATGAGGCGCTCGCCGCCGCTGTGGATCTCTCTCTCCGGTTCGACCACGGACATTTCATGCCGGACAAGGCGATCGACCTGCTGGACCGCGCCTGCGCCGAATGCCGCGTTCCTCTCCTATCGCGGATGATGGAGGCGGACCAGGATATCCCGATGGGTGTCGCCATCGTGCGGCCGGACACCGTCGCCCGCGTAATGGCCGAGAAGTCCGGCGTTCCCCTCGAGGTCGTACAGGGCGGGCTCGCAGGCCTCACGGAGTCGAGGATCAAGGGGCTCGAGGATCATCTGAACCTCCATATCGTGGGACAGGAGGAGGCCGTTTCCCGGGTGTGCCGGCGGCTGCTGCTTGCGCATGCGGGCCTGGGGGACCGGCGGCGTCCCCTGGGGGTGTTCCTGTTTCTGGGGCCCTCCGGCGTGGGGAAAACCGAGGTGGCCCGGCAGGTCTCCTCCTATCTCTTCGCGGAGGAGCGGTCGTTCATCCGGCTGGACATGTCGGAATACCAGGACAATTCAACCCTCACCCGCCTGCTGGGCGCCTCCCCGGGATACATCGGCTACGAGGAGGGGGGGCAGTTGACGGGAAGGCTCCGGACAGCGCCGTATTCCGTCGTCCTCCTGGACGAGATCGACAAGGCGGCCCCGCGGGTGTTCGATATTTTTCTGCAGTTGTTCGACGAGGGGAAGATCACCGACAGCCAGGGGCGGACCGCCGATGCGAGGAACGCCATCTTTGTGATGACGGGAAACATCCTTGTGGGGAAGGAGATCGGGTTCCACGCGCAGGACGATGCCGCCGCAGCCGAGGCGGCGATCAGCATGGCCCGGCAGAGGTTCCGCCCCGAGTTCCTGAACCGGATCGACGAGCAGATCGTGTTTCGACCCTTGAGCAGGGAGGATGTCCGGAAAGTCCTGGAGATGCAGCTTTCCGTCCTGGAGGAGAATTTGATGGAAGCGTCGGGTCTTGCCCTCCGGGTGGAGCCGGAGGCCCGTGAATGGCTCGCCGAGACCGGGTACAGTCCCGAATACGGGGTCCGCGAACTGGCGCGGGTGATCGACCGATGGGTCCGGGGCCCCATCAGCGAGCTGAGCGCCCGGGGGCTGCTGGGACGCGAAAAGGGCGCGGGTGCCCCCGTCGTGGTGAGGAGGACGGAGGAGGGTATCGTCGTCGAATAGCTGCCATCCGGAACCCGCCTGTCTCCGGGAGTGTCTTACTTGAAGGGAGGCTCATCGCATCCAACCGTTACGATTGCACGGGAGGAGGGAAGGCGATGGCGAGGTTCACTTACAGTCCCGCCCACAAAAAGAACGTCAACCGGGAAACCGATCCGTATCTTCCGAAAAAGTCCGCCCCTTCCGTGGGCGTCTGCCCGGAATGCCGGGCCATCTGCCGGAACAAGCGGTGGTACCTGGACGAAAAGGAATTCGCTCTGCTTACCCGCAAGAAAGGCGGCGAAATTGCCAGGAGGCGCTGCCCGGCGTGCCGGAAGATCGCCGATGGCTTCGTCGGGGGAGTGGTCACCCTGCGCGGCTCGTTCGTGCGGGCGCACCGGGAGGAGATCCGGAACCTCGTCCGCAACGAGGAGAAGAGGGCGATGGGGTTCAATCCCCTCGCGCGGATCATCGAATTTACGGAGACCGAGGACGGGTTCGAGGTTTCGACGACCGCAGAGAAACTTGCCCAGCGGATCGGGCGGGAAGTTCACAAGGCGTGCAGCGGGACGGTGGAGTACAAATGGTCCGAAGATTCGAAACTGCTGCGGGTAAACTGGGTACGAGAGGCCTGACCCTGAGACTAAGAACGGGACGTTCCTGGGAACTCTTTAGCCCAAGCGGCGTGGGTCGCGGTCGTGCGACCGGTTGCGAGTGCCGGATCCCGGGGACCCTGGCTCGCGAGGAGTCCCCTCGGCTGCGCTCGCGAACTTGCGCCCGCTCGCTGCCGGTTCCGCTCACCGGGGACACTCCTTATCTTATCGTCGAGAAACCCAGGAGTGTCCCCGCTCCCTCGCTCCACAGGCCGCCTCGTCGACCCCCCGCATCGCCCCGGGTCCCCGGGAGGCGATGCCGTTGCCGGCGGCCTTTCCGCGCTTAGTGGCCGTGCATCTTCTCGATGACCGCGTCCACTTCCTTCTGTGACAGATATTTGTCGAAATAGGGGAGAAGATCCTCCTCTTCCTCCTCCAGGTGGACGGAAAGAAGGAACTCCAGCCGTATCGCCGCTTTCCAGAACGCGGTGCGGGTGGCGGCCGGAACGGGCCCCTTCGCCGAGGCGATTCTCTTCGCAAGGCGGCAGTAGACGTCGATCTCCTTTTTCAGATGGACGTGTTCCCGGCTCATCGTCGCCGTCGGGCGCCCGTACTTGCGGATCAGCCTGTCCGCCGCCGGGTAGAGCCCCTTTTCTTCCCCCTCCGCGTGGGGAGTGAGATCGTTCCGGAGGAACTCGATGTCCCCTTTCAGGGCCTTGCGCGTGGCCGCGCCCGGCCTGCTCGGGAGGGCATCGGCCCGCTTGACGATCGCCTTGATGTTCTTCACGATCCCTTTATGGTGGTTCCGAATCCGACTCGTCTTCCGTGGCATGCCTGACTCCTTTCTAGAAGAGGATCTTGCGGACGACGTTCTCGTTGATGTCGGTGAAGTAGATCGCACCGGGCTCTCCCGCGACCCCGGTGGGGGCGTTCATCAGGGCGACGGAAGGATCGCCGTTTCTCGTCGTCGCGGCGTCGGGCGTTCCCGCGAATGTGGTGACGTTCCGGATCGTGCTGATCCGGCGCACCGCGTGGTTCCCCCGGTCCGCCACGTAGAGGACCGAGCCGACCGAAGCGATCCCGTCCGGGGAGGAAAAGCGCGCGCTGCCGCCCTGACCGTCGGCGAATCCCGGCTGGCCCGCGGAGCCGGCAAACGTGTCCACATCCCCGGCGGGCGTGGTAACCCTCCGGATGGTGTGGTTCCCTGCGTCGGCGACAAAGAGGTTGGTTCCGACGAAGGCGATCCCGAGGGGGGAGTTGAAGCGGGCCGTGGCGGTTCCGTCCGTTGACCCCGGTGTTCCCGGGCTTCCCGCCAATGTGGTGACATCCCCTGTCGTGGTCACCTTGCGGATGGTGTGATTCCCCGTATCGGTCACGTAGAGGTCACCCCCGAGCGCAACGATCCCCTGGGGGTTGTTGAACCGGGCGGATGTTCCCGTGCCATCGGCGGACCCCGTCGAGCCGGGATTGCCCGCGATCGTTGTCACGAGGCCGGCGACCGTCACCTTCCGGATCGTGTGGTTTTGGGAATCGGCGACGTACAGGTCGCCGGCAAGAGCCGCAATGCCGCCGGGGAACAAAAAGCGGGCCGCGGTTCCCGATCCGTCGATCGAACCGGGGACACTGGCGGACCCCGCGATGGTGGTGACAACACCCGCGGCGGTGACCTTGCGGATCGTGTGGTTATCGGTGTCCGCGAGGAACAGTTCGTCTCCGATGATGGCGGCCCCCGCCGGGCCGGCGAAGCGGGCAGCGGCACCCGAGCCGTCCGAGCTTCCCGCCCGGGGCGGGTTGCCGGCCACGGGGGAAACCACCCCCGAGGCCGTGATCTGCCGGAGAACATGGTTCTCCGTGTCGGCCACGAGGAACAGGCTGCTCCCGCCGCCGGCCGTTCCGATCCCCGCCGGTGCGCGAAACCGCGCCGCGCTCCCCGCTCCGTCGGCAAATCCCGGGATCCCCGCGGTTCCGGCCAGGGTAATCACAATGCCGCTCTGGGAGACGGTACGGAGGGTGTGATTCCCCGTATCGCAGAGGAACAGCATGTTCCCGTCGCTGGCGATCCCGGAGGGCAGCCGGAAGCGGGCCAGCGACCCGGCGCCGTCGTCGGTTCCCGGCACGCCCGCCGATCCGGCCAGGGTTGTCACGTCCCCGCTCGATGCGGTCAAGACCACCTTTCGCACCGTGTGATTTCCGGTGTCGGCGACGTAGAGAAGACCGGTTCCGATGAGGGCCACTCCTTCCGGGGAAGAGAACTGCGCTGCGGAGCCCAGGCCATCGGCTGTGCCGGGCGACCCCGTCTGGCTGGCGAGAGTCGTGGCCGCACCCGCCACCGTAACCTTCCGGATCGTGTGGTTCCCGGTGTCCGACACGTAGAGCGTCGTGATCCCGTCGCTGGCGATTCCCTTCGGGGAGGAGAACCGAACGGCGGCTCCCGTACCGTCCGTGAAGCCGGGCGAGCCCGCACTTCCGGCGAGGGTCGTGACCACGCCGCTCGTCGCGATGATCCTTCGTATCGTGTGGTTTCCCGTGTCGCAGACATACAGTGTATTTCCGACGGCGGCGATCCCGGAGGGGAGGGAGAAGCGGGCCGCGGGTCCCGTGCCGTCCGCGGACCCTGGCAGGCCGAACGTTCCCGCGAAGGTCGATACGGTGCCCGCGCCGTCGATCTTCCGGATCACGTGGTTTCGCGTGTCCGCGAGGAAGCGATCGGTTCCGATCACGGCCACGCCCTGTGGCGAGTCGAACCGGACCGGGTCGGAGGGAGAGCCGTCGAAGAAGCCG
Source organism: Candidatus Deferrimicrobiaceae bacterium (assembly GCA_041633075.1). GTDB lineage: Bacteria > Desulfobacterota > Deferrimicrobia > Deferrimicrobiales > Deferrimicrobiaceae > CSP1-8. The sequence continues at coordinate 49,957 of JBFKGZ010000004.1, forward strand.
GGGCCGCCCGCGGCGCCCGCGAGGGCGGCGACCGAATCCGCCTTCCTGACGGTGGTGTCGCCACACCCCGAGATGGCTGCGGCGAAAACGGAAAGTACCACAAGAAGCCACGCGAAGCGGTCCCGCGCGGATAACGGTGCCATCGCGCTCCTCCTCCTCTGCCGGCGGTTGCGCCCGCCGTGAATATCCTTTATCTTACCCTTTCGTTTTATCCCATTGTACCCCGGTTGGAAAATCGTCTATCGTTTCCGGGTGAGGCTTCCGCGCAGCGCTCGGAGCCGGGTCGCCGACGAACCGACAAGACACGGGAGGAACCGATGAAAGACACTCTCAAGGTCGGGCTGGAGCATGTCCACAAATACCGCGTTCCGGAAAACAAGACGGTGCCGTTTCTGTACCCGGAGGCGCCGGCGTTTCAAACGATGCCGAAGGTGTTCGCCACGGGCTTCTGGGTAGGCTTGTTCGAGTGGGCGTGCATCGAGGCAATGGCCCCCCATCTGGATCCGGGGGAGGGGAGCGTCGGTACGCTTGTCAACGTGACCCACACCGCGGCGACCCCGCCGGGGCTGGAAGTCTCCGTCCACGTCCGGTGCATCGGGGTCGACGGACGCCGGACCATATGGGAGATCGAGGGCAGGGACGAGGTGGAGGTGATCGGGAAGGGGACCCACGAGAGGTTTACGGTCGATTTCGCCAAGTTCAACGCCCGCGTCGCCAAGAAGATCGCCGGACCGTAGGGGGTCGTCTTCTCCCGGGTTATCCCACCGGATAGAAACGGCGCAGATGACACGCCGGCAACTCATGGGAACCCGGGGGAAGCCGGAGCGGGACGGCAGCGCCGTGTGACGGCAACGTTTGCGGTGGATACGTCATCATTACAACAGGAGGAGACAGCTTTGGAGATCGACGTAAATGTCCGTGTGGCCGGCGGCGCCGGTCAGGGGGTGCACACCGTCAGCAACCTGATCATGCGGATGGCCGTGGACGCGGGGTACCATTTCCACGTCACCCAGGACTACATGAGCCGGATCCGGGGGGGGAGGAACTCGCAGACGGTGCGGATCGGGTCCGACCCCGTTCGCGCCGGAAGGGAGACGGCGGACGTCCTTCTCGCCGTCAACCCGGATCTTCTGCCGCATTTTCTTCCCGCGGTCGAACAGGGCGGGTTCGCCCTGGCCGACGTTCCTTCCGCCGATCCCCCGCTGTTCTCCGTCCCGCTCAAGGAGATGGCCGCGCGTGCGGGAAGCCCGATCCTGGCGAACGTCGTGGGAACCGGCGTGATTGCCTGGGTGCTGGGGATTCCCCTGGAAACCGCGGACGCCGTTTTCCGGGCCGATTTCAAGGGGGATTTTTTCGAAAAGAACCGGCAGGCCCTCCGGTTCGGGGCGGATTGGGCGAAAAACCATCTCCCGGGGGAGATACGGGAACGGTTCCGTCTTCCGTCCCGGCTCCCCGTGCCGCGAATCATCCTGTCGGGGAACGAGGCCCTTGCACTCGGAGCGCTCGCGGGCGGATGCAAGTTCGCGGCCGGATATCCGATGACCCCGGGCACCTCGATCCTGTCCTTCCTGGCGAACGATGGACCGTCGGTCGGGCTGTTGTTCGAGCAGGCGGAGGACGAGATCGCGGCGCTGAACATGGCGATCGGGGCGGCCTTCACCGGCGCGCGCGCCATGGTCGCCACTTCGGGAGGCGGGTTCGCGCTGATGGCCGAGGCGTTGTCGCTTTCGGGGATGATGGAGATACCCGTGGTCATCGCCATCGGGATGCGGCCCGGCCCGGCGACCGGGATGCCGACCCGGACCGAGCAGGGAGACCTCGCATTCGCCCTCTCCGCCGGCCACGGCGAGTTTCCCCGTCTCGTGCTTGCCCCGGGGTCCCCCGAGGAGGCGTTCGACCTCGCGCAGCGGGCGATGGATCTGGCCGAGGAATTCCAGGTGCCCGCCCTGCTGCTGACCGACCAGTACCTGGCGGACACGATCGTGGATATCGACCCCGAGGTTCTGGTCGTTCATCCGGTCCGCCGGCACATCGTGCGCGGCGGTTCCGTTCCCCGCTCGCGGGAGGGGACGTATCTCCGCCACGCCTACACGGAAAACGGCATCTCGCCGATGGCGGTGCCCGGGGAGCCCGGGATCACCGTCGTGGTCGACAGCGACGAGCATACGGAAGACGGACATCTCACGGAGGACCACCCGACGCGGATCCGGATGGTGGAGAAGCGGCTTCGCAAGGGAGCGATGCTGGCCGGAAAGATTGTCCCCCCCCTCGTCGCCGGGCCGCCGAACGGGGACCTGCTCCTGATCGGCTTCGGATCGACGAAAGAAGTGATCGAGGAGACCCGGCAGATACTCGCCCGCGAGGGGCGGACCGTGGCAACGGTCCACTTGCGGCAGGTGATGCCGTTCCCCGCGGAGGAAATCGCGGAGATCGTGCCCCGCTACGGGACGGCGCTTACGGTGGAGAACAACGCCCACGGCCAGCTCGCGCGGCTGATCCGGGGGGAATGCGGTGTGAAGGTAGACGGGTCGATCTTGCGGTACGACGGGCTGCCGTTCACCCCGGCTATGCTGGCCGAAGACATCAGGAGGAAGGTATGGTAGGCAAGTTCGATACGGATGTCGAAAACGCATGGTGTCCCGGTTGCGGCAACTTCGGAATCCTGAACGCGGTCAAGAAAGCGCTGGAGGCGACGGGGAAGCAGAAGCACGAGGTCGTCCTCGTTTCCGGCATCGGACAGGCCGCGAAACTCCCGCACCACGTGGACGTCAACGTTTTCAACGGGCTGCACGGCAGGGCCCTGCCCGTGGCGGCGGCGATCAAGATGGCCAACCCGGGGCTCACCGTCATCGTGACGAGCGGCGACGGCGACATCTACGGAGAGGGGGGAAACCATTTCCTTCACAACATGCGCAGGAACGTCGACATTGCCCTCTTCGTCCACGACAACCAGGTTTACGGGCTGACCAAGGGGCAGCCGTCCCCCACGAGCGACCCCGGCTGGACCGGTTCGCTGCAGCGCTCCGGGGTGATCTCGGGACCGTTCCCTCCGCTGGCGGTCGCCCTGGCGCTCGGCTGCGGTTTCGTGGCGCGTGGGTACGCGGCCGACCAGGACTTTACTGCCGACCTGATGCTCCAGGCGATCCGCTTCCCGGGCTTTGCCCTTGTCGACATCCTGCAGCCGTGCGTTACGTTCAACAAGAAGAACACTTACGAATGGTACGGCAAGATGGCGTACAAACTGCCCGCCGACCACGACGTGACGGACAGGGGGAACGCCTTGGCGCTTGCGTTCGAATGGGAGGAACGGATCCCGCTGGGAGTTCTTTACCGGAAGGAAAGGCCTACGTTCGGGGCGAGGCACCCGCAGGTTCCCGGTCTTCCGCTTGGCGAACGCGAAACGCCGGAGGAGGCGGTCCGCGCACTGCTCCGGCAGAGACAGACGGTTCCCGGATGATCTAGCGCACCGTCTCGCAAATACCTTGGCATTCGAGCGCCGCTGCTGGGGGCCGGTCCCCGGAAGGGTTTCGTCGCGAGACAAGGGAGACCCGGGGCGAGGCGGGCAAGCGCAAAAGCGAGCGCGGAGGCGTACGGTCAGTACGCCGCACAAGCGAGCGACGAGCACGCCCGACGCAGCCCGGGGATCGCTTGTCGCAGCAGAAAAGGCATCCCTGACGACCGGCGCCTGCGGCTCGGTCCGCACCGCCAGCCCTTTGTCGGACTCCCTGC
>JBFKGZ010000005.1:0-43269 GCA_041633075.1 Candidatus Deferrimicrobiaceae bacterium
CGCTGCTGCGTCCGGACCTGTTCGAGATCGCGAAATACGGGACCGACAAGGGCCTGCGGATGTGCATCGCCACCAACGGAACCCTTGTGACCGACGACGTCTGCGAAAAGATGAAGGAGAGCGGGATCAAGATCGTCTCTCTGTCCCTCGACGGGTCCACGGCGGCCGTGCACGACGACTTCCGGAAGCAGGCGGGCGCCTTCGAGGCCACCCTGCGCGCGGCCGAAACGTTCAACCGCAACGGCATCAAATTCATCGTCAATTCCTCCTTCGCCAAGCGGAATCAGCACGACATCGCGGACACGTACCGGCTCGCCAAGAAGATCGGCTCCCACGCATGGTACATGTTCATGATCGTCCCCACGGGCCGGGGCGAGGAGATCATGAGCGAACTGATCAGCAAGGAGGATTACGAGGAGATCCTCGAGTGGCACTACCAGATGGAGAAAAACGAGACCGACATGCTCGTTAGGCCGACCTGCGCCCCCCACTACTACCGGGTCCGGCTGCAGAAGGCCAAGGAGGAAGGGGTCAAGATCCAGCCGAGAACGCTCTCCTTTTCCACGGGCGGAGGGAAGGGGTGCATCTGCGCCCAGACGATCGCCTTCATCGATTCGAAGGGAAACGTCCAGCCCTGCTCCTACTTCCCCGTGGTGGCGGGTAACGTCAAGAAGCAGCATTTCCGGGATATCTGGTACCACTCCGAGCTGTTCGAGTCGCTCCGGGCGTTCGAGAAGTACAAGGGGCGCTGCGGAGACTGCGAATACCTGAACGTCTGCGGGGGATGCCGGGCCCGGGCCGACGCCGTCCTGGAGGATTACCTCGAGGAGGAGCCTTTCTGCGACTACGTCCCCATCCGCACGAAACGGCGACAGGAAGCGGCGGTCGAGGCCGGGAAGTCAAACCGGGGACGTTCTTAAACTTTTTAATATACGCAAGGGTTTCGTCTGAAGCATAAAACACCCGGTATTCCCATACCGAATGCAAGGCATCGGATTAAAAAGTTTAAGAACGTCCCCATACTGTGAGGTGGCGATGGCGGATTACCGATTTTTGAAAGCGTGCCGGCGCGAGCCGGTGGACGTGACCCCCGTCTGGATCATGCGGCAGGCGGGGAGATACCTCCCGGAATACCAGAAGATTCGGGGGAAGAACTCGTTCCTCACGATGTGCAAGACGCCCGAGCTGGCGGCGGAGGTGACGGTTCAGCCGATCGAACGGCTCGGCGTGGATGCGGCGATCCTCTTTTCGGACATTCTCATCCCCGTGGAGGCGATGGGAGTCCCCCTCGAGTTCCATGACGGGAAGGGACCGATCCTCGGGAAGGAGATCCGGGGCCAGGCCGACGTCGACGTCCTCGCCGTGCCCGATCCCGCCGACAAGGTCCCCTTCGTCATGGAGGCGATCCGGATCCTCCGGAAGACGTTCGAGGGAAAGGTCCCGCTCATCGGCTTTTCCGGGGCGCCGTTCACTCTTGCCTCCTACATCGTGGAGGGAGGCACCTCCCGCAACTTCATCCGTCTCAAGACCCTCATGTACCAGGCTCCGAACGTATTCCGCTCGCTGATGAAAAAGATCGTGAAGACCGTCGTTTTGTACCTCAACGCCCAGATCGAGGCAGGCGCGCAGGCGGTCCAGTTGTTCGACACCTGGGCGGGAATCCTGACTCCCGGCGACTACGAGAAGTATGCGCTTCCGTACACCCGCGAGGTGGTGGAATCGCTGAACCGGGCAGGAGTGCCGGTCATCCACTACGCCAATGACTGCGCGACGCTCCTTCCCTCCATCCGGACCCTTCCCGTCGACGTCATCGCGGTCGACTGGCGGATTCCGCTCGACCAGGCCGCGGCTGCCGTGGGGGGGAACGTGGCTCTCCAGGGGAACATGGACCCGACGATGCTCTTCCTCCCGCCGGAGCAGATCGAGCAGTGCGTGCGCGAGGTCCTCCTGCGTGGGCAGTCCGCCGCCGCCCACATTTTCAACCTCGGCCATGGCATCCTTCCGCCCACCAACCCCGAACACGCGGTCTCCATGGTGGAGGCGGTACGACGGCTCGGAAGAAAGGGGTGAGCGCCCCAAAGGGGGAACCATCCATGTCCGCATCCTCCCCGCTCACGGGGGTGGTCCTGCTCAACATGGGGGGACCGGACTCGCTCTCCGCCATCCGGCCCTTTCTGGCCCGGCTCTTTTCCGACCGGGAACTGATCCGCCTCCCCCTCGCACCCATCACACAGCCGCTGTTCGCCTGGGTCGTCTCCGGGCTGCGCGCCCGCCACGTCCGGAGATATTACGAGGAGATCGGCGGGGGCTCCCCGATCGCGGAATTGACGGACAGGCAACGCGCAGCGCTCGAGGGCACACTTGGGAAATCCGGAGGGAATTACCGCGTCTACGTGGGAATGCGGTACTGGCACCCCCTCGCCAAGCACGCGGTGCTCGAGATGAAGGAAGACGGCGTCGCCCGTGCGATCGCCCTTCCCCTCTACCCGCAATATTGCGCGGCAACGACCGGATCGAGCCTTTCCGACCTTCGCAGATGGATCCGGTGGGCCGGGGCCGACTTCCCGTTGACCGAGATACGGTCCTGGCCCGACCACCCCGGGTACATCGCCGCCCTGTGCGCAAAAATCGGGGAAACGCTGGAAGGGACGCCGGGCACCGGGAAAACCCACCTCCTCTTCAGCGCACACGGGGTGCCCCGGTCGTTCATCGACGGGGGGGACCCGTACCAGGTCGAAACGGAAAAAACGGTCGCGGCGGTAATGGAGCGGTTCCCGGCAATCTCCCACTCGGTCTCCTACCAGAGCCGGCTGGGAAGAACAGAATGGCTGAAACCGGACACCGTGCAAGAAGTTATCCGCCTCGGGCGGGAAGGGGTCAAACGGCTCGCCGTCGTACCGGTAAGCTTCGTCTCGGACCACATCGAGACGCTGCACGAACTGGATATCCGGCTAAGGGAAACGGCGCGGGAAGCCGGAATCGTCACGTTCCTGCGGGTCCCGGCGTTCAACGACTCACCGGCATTCATCGAGGCGCTCAAGGAAATCGTTCTTGCGCGGCTGGCGGAAGATCGGAAAGGAAAGGCTTGATGCGGCGAATCGCCATCGTCGGAGCGGGAATATCAGGGCTGTGCACAGCCCACTACCTCGTCCGGGAATGCCAGGCGGCGGGGAAGTCGGTCGAGATCATCCTCTTCGAGGCGGAATCGGTACCCGGGGGGAAAATGCGCACCATCCCGCAGGACGGCTTCCGGATGGAGTGGGGGCCGAATGGATTCCTGACGAACAAGCCCTACTCGCTCGACCTGGTGAAGGAACTGGGTATCGAGGAGCGGCTCGCCCGGTCGTCGGACCTTGCCAGAAAGCGTTTCATTTTTTCGGGGGGGACGCTCCACCGTCTTCCGGAGACTCCCCCGGCATTCTTCCGGTCCCGGCTGCTCTCGCTACCGGGAAGGCTCCGCATCATCGGAGAACTGTTCGCGCCGCCCCCCCCCGCGGGAATCGACGAATCGCTCGGGGACTTCGCGCGCCGCCGCCTCGGTTCCGAGGCGCTGGAGAAGCTCATCGACCCCATGGTCACGGGGATCTATGCCGGCGACCCGGACCGGATGTCGCTCGCCAGCTGCTTCCCCCTGATCCACGACCTCGAGCGGAAGTACGGAGGCCTCGTAAAGGGGATGATCGCCCTCCAGCGGGAGCGCAGGAGCGCCGGGGAGAAACGGGAGATGTCGGCGGGGCCGGGTGGAGTCCTGATGTCGTTCGACCACGGCGTCCAGGAACTCACCGATATCCTGGCCAACCGGCTTTCCGACGGCCTTCATCTGGGTGTGAAGGTCGACCGGGTCAGCCACCGAAACGGGAAGATCCTGCTCTCGCTCGAGGAAAGAAGTCTTCGCGGGGAGGTCGACGCGGATGTGGTCGTGCTGGCGGTGCCCGCGTACGGGGCGGCGGAGGTGCTCGGGGGGCTGGACCCGTCCCTTCGGGCGGCTCTTTCCGCCATTCCCTACTCACCGATATCGGTGGTGGCGCTCGGGTACGAGAAGGCAGTCCTGGGCAACCCGCTCGACGGGTTCGGCTTCCTCGTCCCCCGCGGGGAAAAGCGGAAGATCCTGGGCGCCCTGTGGGATTCGAGCGTCTTTCCGAACCGGGCCCCGGAGGGGAAGGCCCTGATCCGGACGATGGTGGGAGGCGTACGGGCCCCTGCGCTTGCGGCCCTGCCTCCCGAAGAACTTTTCGGGCTCGTTCGCTCGGAACTTACGGCGACGATGGGTGTGACCGCCGACCCGATCCTTTCCCGCTCCTTCTTCCACGAGAAGGGGATTCCCCAGTATCTCGTCGGACACGGGAAAGTGCTCGGGCAGATCGAGGAGCGCCTTGCCGCCAACCCCGGCATCCATCTCAACAGCAACGCGTATCGGGGGATCGCCCTGAACGACTGTGTGCTACAATCCCGGTTGACCGCAGAACGGATTGCGAGGGAACCGTCCACAGGGAGCGGATAAGCGGGCGGCAATATCTGGGGACCGGAAGGAATAACAAATAGCGGGAGGCACCGCCGTTGGGCTATGTCCTGATGTTTTCCCACGCCCTGCTCCTACTCGGCGCGAGTATCCTCGGATATTCCCTCTACCCCACTACCCGCATCATCCGGGAACTCCCGCCCGGTCCAATGAACCTCCAATGGAAAGTCCTGCGCGGATTCATCCTCTTTTTCATCGCCGGGTACCTCGGCTACCTGTTTCTCTTCGACTCCGATCACGGCACCTCCCGTCTTCTCGTCTCCTCGATCTTCTTCTCCGGCGCCTGCTTCGTCCTGCTCGTCTGCATGCTGGCCCTCGGGACGGTTCGGGACATCCAGCGGATCGTCACGCTGGAAACCGAGAACATTACCGACCCCCTGATGGAGATCTTCAACCGCCGCTACCTGGACCGGCGGCTGGAGGAGGAGTTTTCCCGGGCAAACCGATATGGATACCCTTTTTCCCTTCTTCTTATCGATATCGACCGGTTCAAGGAGATCAACGACACGTACGGCCACCCGATAGGAGACCTCGTGCTGAAGCAGATCGGGTCTCTCTTCAAGAACAACATCCGGAGCGTCGACGTGCCGGCACGGTACGGAGGGGAAGAAGCGGTGATTTTTCTTCCTCACACCGGACTGTCGGGGGCACGAATCGTTGCCGAGCGAATCCGGAAAAAGGTCGAAATCCACCCCTTCCCGGCCGATTCGTCGGAACCGCCCGCGGCATCCCTGCATTGCACCATCAGTGTCGGAATCGCAGCCGCCTCGCGGGAATGCCTGAATATCCGCCAGCTGGTCGAGCGTGCCGACAACGCCCTGTTCCGGGCAAAGAGGGCCGGAAAAAACCGCACCTTCGTGTTCGGGCAGGGCACGGAAACGAGCCTGGCGTAGACCGGCGGGAACCGCTCTTCGGAAGAAGACGGCGAGGAGGAAACATCGATGGGCCATCTCCGAAGCGGACAGGGGGTATACGGAAGGCTCCAGAAGCGGCTTGACCGGTTCCCCATCGGCGCGCCTCCCGCGCCGGCCCTCTATGAAATCCTCCGGCGGCTCTACTCGAAAGAGGAGGCGGAGATCGCCTGCCGATTGCCGATCCGGTTCACGGACATCCGTGGGATCGCCACGCGCACGGGAAGAAGCCCGGAGGAACTTCGTCCCGTTCTCGACCGGATGGCGGAAAAGGGGCTGGTGATGGACTTCGAACACCGGGGGAAGGTGGAATACATCCTCTCCCCCACCCTGCTGGGCTTCTTCGAATTCGCCTTCATGCGGGTTCGCGACGACATCCCGCAGAAGGAACTGGCCCATTACATGATGCAGTATGTCCACGACGAGCCGGAGTTCGTCCGGTCGATCTTCGCCGGGAAGGTCATGCCGGGGAGAACGCTCGTCCATGAGGACACGGTCGACCCGCAGGATCTCCCGCGCGTTCTCGATCACGATCGGGCATCGCACCTGATCGAGAACGCGAAGATGTGCGCCGTCTCCCTCTGCTTCTGCCGGCATGCCGCGGAGCACGAAGGACGCAGCTGCGACAGGCCGATGGAGGTGTGCACCACGTTCAACGCGGCGGCCGACTTCCTGGTCCGGAGGGGCCTCGCCCGGAAGATCGACCGGGAGGAGGCGAAAGACCTCTTCGCCCGGACCCGCGAGGCGGGGCTGGTCCATATCTCCGACAACGTCAAGAAGCGGCCCGCCTATGTATGCCACTGCTGCGGGTGCTGCTGCGGGATGCTCTCCGCGATCAACCGATTCCAGCTCTTTGACGCGGTGGTCACCTCCCCCTTCCTTGCGGCGGCCGGCCCGGGAACCTGCAACGGGTGCGGCCTCTGCGCGAAGAAATGCCCGATCCATGCGATCGAGATCCGGGGGGAGAAGCCCGATGCGAAGGCCGACGTACGACGCGACACTTGCCTGGGCTGCGGAGTGTGCCGGATGGCTTGCACCCGCGGCGCGATCCGGATGGAACCGCGGAAGGAAAGGATCCTGGTCCCCGAGAATGCCTGGGAGCGGACGGTGATCATGGCGATCGAGCAGGGGAAGTTCCAGAACCTGCTCTTCGACGACTTCGACCGGCTCGACCACGCCATCCTGCGGGCGATAACGCGGATCGTGACCGCCCTTCCTCCGGTCAAGAAGGCGCTGCTCTCCCGGCAGGTGCAATCCCGGTTCTTCCGGGCACTGGCGGGCTGATCTTCCGCCCCCCATCGTGAATCGTCTCCGGAAGGAAGGGAGCTGGCCGGATTCCCTGCCGCTACCCCCCGATCCCGCACAGGTTTTCCGGGCCGCTTCCGGAGAGGCGGGCGCGGTGCTGCTCGAAACGCAGCGTCCGGAGGTAAGAGACCGGTTCTCCTACCTTTTCAAGAGCCCCGAGCGTCTCCTCGTCTGCACGGAACCGGGCCGCGTGCCTGCGATGCTTTCCGAAGCCGGGAAGTGGCAGGCAAGGGGATACGTCATAGCCGGGTACGTTTCCTACGAGGCAGGGTTCGCCCTGGATTCCGTGTTCGCAAGGGAAACGGATCTCTTCCCCCGGATCTCCCCCCTCCTCTGGTTCGGCGTGTACGCAGGCTGTCTGCGCTACGACCATCTCACCGGTCGCTGGGACCGCATGGGACACGCCCCGGAAGATTGGGCCGCAGCAGTTCCCCCGGAAGACTCCTTCTTCCTTGCTGACGACAGGATCCCTGCGCACCGTTTCACCATGTCGGAGAAGACACACGGGGAGAAGGTGGATGCGATCCGCGGGTTCATCGAGGACGGGTCCGTGTATCAGGCAAACCTGACCGGGAAATTCCTCTTCCCGTATACCGGGGATCCCTTTGCCCTGTACATGCGGCTGCGCGCCGCACAGCCGGTGCCGTTCGGGGCCTTTCTGCGAACCGGGGAAGGGTCCGTTGTTTCCCAGTCCCCCGAACTCTTCTTCCGGGTCCGCGGGGACCGTATCGAAACCCGCCCGATGAAGGGAACCGCGCCGAGGGGGATCTCGGAAGCGGAGGACCGCAAGGCGGCCGCCGCCCTCCGAAAGGACCCCAAGAATCGAGCCGAGAACGTGATGATCGTCGACCTGCTCCGCAACGATCTCGGCAGGTTGTGCCATCCCGGCTCCATCCGCGTCCGTCGCCTGTTCGAAATCCAGAGATTCCGTACCCTGCTGCAGATGGTAACCACCGTCTCGGGCGTCCTCTCGGAACGCCAGACCCCTCTTACCCTTTTCCGCGCCCTGTTCCCGTGCGGTTCCGTCACGGGCGCTCCCAAGATCTCCGCCATGCGCATCCTGCGAAGACTCGAAGCGGAGCCGCGCGGCGTCTACACCGGCGCCATAGGAGCAATGTTCCCGGGCGGGGACATGACATTTTCCGTCGCGATCCGCACCGTCACGGTCCGGAACGGACTCGCCGAGGCGGGAGCAGGGGGCGGGATTGTGTGGGACTCGACCTCCGTGGAGGAGTTCCGGGAGGTACAGCAGAAGGCGCAATTTCTCGTCCATCCTCCGCCGGACTTCCACCTGGTGGAAACCTTCCTTCTGGCGCAGGACGGAACGTTCCGGCTCCTCGCCGACCACCTCCGCCGACTCGCCGCTTCCGCCCGGTATTTCGGATACCGTTTCCGGCGGGAGGCGGTTACCTCCGCGCTGGAACAGGCAGCGGTCGAGGGCAGGCAGGTCGGAAAAGGTCCGATGAAAGTCCGTCTCCTCCTCGACAAAAGCGGAGAGGCCTCGGTGACCCTGTCTCCGGTTGCGGGGACACAGGCCGGGGGGGAAACCGCTTCCTGTCGGGTGACCCTGTCGGACAAGGCCGTCTCCTCCCGGGATCCCTTCGTGCGGCACAAGACCACGAACCGCGCCTGGCGGGATTCGGAACTTCGGATTGCACAGGAATCAGGGTATGACGAGGTACTGTTCCTGAACGAACGAGGGGAACTCACCGAGGGGTCGATCACCAACGTCTTCCTGGAGATCTCGGGACGCCTTTATACTCCCCCCCGGTCGAGCGGACTCCTGGAAGGGGTGTTCCGGCGTCACCTGTTGAAGGACCGGTCGCTCCGGATCACGGAAAGGGTTCTCTTTCGTGGGGACCTGGACAGAGCCGGACGCGTTTTTCTCACCAACTCCGTGCGGGGAATGCGGGAAGCAAGGCTGCCGAATCCGGTTCTCGAATCCGTCCCCGGATGACAAAGGAGGATTTCATGAAGAGCTACCGGAAGGAACTGTGGTTCGACATCCCCCAGCGGATGGCGTTCGTCAACATCACGCGCGACGTCGCCGGGTGCCTGAAGGAAAGCGGAATCCGGGAAGGATTGTGCCTTGTGAACGCGATGCACATCACCGCCTCGGTCTTCATCAACGACGACGAGAGGGGGCTGCATCAGGACTACGCGCGCTGGCTCGAGGAGCTCGCCCCGCATGAGCCGATCTCCCGGTACCTCCACAACCAGACGGGGGAGGACAACGGGGACGCGCACCTCAAGCGCCAGGTGATGGGACGCGAGGTGGTGGTCGCCGTGACCGGGGGAAAATTCGACTTCGGCCCCTGGGAACAGATCTTCTACGGCGAGTTCGACGGCCGCCGGAGGAAACGGGTCCTCGTCAAGATCATCGGAGAGTAGCAGTTTACCCGGCCTGCCCCCCGACGGTCACGGAGAGCGGCGGCACCTTCTCGATGTTGAGCGTCGAGGCGGCGATCCCTACCCGGTCCTGCGTTCCGTCGATCTCTTCGAGGATCCTCGTGAAGAGCCGGTCCTTCGTGCCACGACGCACCTTGTAGTCGACGATGTAGCGCAGGGTGAGCTCAATCCAGTTCTGGTTCGCCGAGAGCGTGACGACCGGCTCCACCCTGGCGTCCTCGATCATGTACTTGCCGACCACGTCGGCCCAGGCCTTCCGGGCCCCCTTGGCGTAGTCGCCCACGGCCTTCTCCGTTCGAGCGCATGACACCGGGCGGATGCCGCGTCCCACGAAGACCGTTTTGTCGATGGAGAGGGTATTCCGGCCCCCATGGGCCTGCAAGAAACAGTCTTGATTCGATTAACGTTTATCCATCGGAACGAAATACCGGCACAACCGGCATTACCAACACATGTCGGATAAACCAGATGGCAGGAGGGTCGTCAGGCCGCCTCCCGGGAATGGGGTCCTTCCGCCCTCTTTCGCGTGCCGGAGTTTTCTTCCCCGTCGGAAGCGCCTTCCTCCCCGGGGGAGATATCGGTTCTCCACAGGGAATCGATGTACTCCGAAAGGCGGAGCGGGGTCAGCCCGAATGCGGAGGCGTACGCTTCGCCGTCACCGGTGTTCCCCGCCAGGAGAACTTCGAGCATATCCGGCGAGAGGGGAAATTTCTCGAACCGCGAGAGGAACCGCACCGCGCGCCGGATCCGCGGGAAGGAGATCGGCACCTTCCGGACCCGGCAACGGGCGGCCGCCGCGATCCTATCGACCAGCTCCTCGTATGTGAACCGCTCCGGTCCGACGACGTCGAATGCGCGTGTCTCCGTGTCGGGACGGTTGAGGCAGTCCGCGATCCCCTTGACCACGTCCCCGACGAAAACGGGCTGGAGGAGGAATTTCCCGTCGCCCGGAACGGGAAGAACCGGGGCGCGGCGCACCGCCCGCCCCAATTCGTTGAGGAACCGGTCCCCCGGTCCGAAGATCCCGCTCGGCCGGAAGATGGTCCAGGCAAGGCCCGAACGGCGGACGATTTCCTCCGCCTTTCCCTTCGAGTCGAAATAGTTGCCGGGGCCACCCGGAACCGCACCCAGGGCGCTCACGTGAACGAGCCGCTGGATCCCCCAGAGCTTCGCTGCGTGCACCACGTGCCGCGTGGATTCCACGTGGACTTTCTCGAACGTGACGCCGTCCGCCGGGAACTCCCGGATGATGCCCGCAAGGTGCACGATCGCCTCGGTGCTCTGGGCGGCCATCTCCACGAATTCCCTGTTGGTGACATCGCCCGGAGTCACCCTGCCTGCACGCCGGATATCCTCGGGAATCCGTCCCTCCGAGCCGACCCGGACAAGGAGGCGGGGAAGATAGCCCCGGGCAATCAGGGCGCGGCAGACGTGGCGTCCCAGAAACCCCGTTCCCCCGGTTACGAGCACCTCCCGGTAGTCAAGAAACGGAACCTTTTCCATGCCCTTGGGATGCCGGTAACTGCCGTGACGGTTCGGCCCCGCCGGCAATCGTCTCTCTTGCCTCCGCCCCGACTTTATGGCATGTACACAGATAGATCCGTTCGCCGTAGAAAACCCATTGCCCGAAAAGGGAGGAAGCCATGCCCACGTATTCTTTCAACTGCAAAAAATGCGGGAAAAGATTCCAGGAAATCCTGTCCTTCTCGGAGTACGAGGGCGGAAAGCGCAAGTGCCCCAAGTGCGGGAGCAAGGATGTCGTCCAGGTGCTCGAGACCTTCTTCGCCAAGACGTCCCGGAAGTCGTAGGAAGGGGACAGCGTGGAGGAATTTGCAGGAGTCGAGACGTGGCGCGTGTTCCGCATCATGAGCGAGTTCGTCGAGGGGTTCGAAGCTCTCCGCACCGTCGGCCCAGCCGTCTCCATCTTCGGCAGCGCCCGCGCGAAACGGAGCGACTGGTCGTACAAGACCGCCTGTAAGGTGGCGGAAGCCCTCTCGCACAAGGGATATTCCGTCATCTCCGGGGGGGGAGGCGGGATCATGGAGGCGGCGAACCGGGGAGCCAAGCGGGGCAAAGGACTCTCCATCGGGCTCAACATCCAGCTCCCCGAGGAGCAGCTGGTGAACCGCTACCAGGACAAGTCCCTCCACTTCAAGTATTTCTTCGCACGCAAGGTGATGTTCGTGAAATACGCCGCGGGGTACGTCATCATGCCCGGCGGATTCGGGACGCTCGACGAGTTCTTCGAGTCGCTCACGCTCATCCAGACGGGAAAGATCCGCCGGTTTCCCGTCGTGCTGATGGGAACGGAGTATTGGGGCGACCTGCTCAAGTTCATGCGTACCACGATGGTCAAGGGCGGGACGATCTCGAAATCGGACCTCGACCTCTTCTACGTCACGGACGACCCGATCCAGGCCGCCGATTTTATCATTACATTTCACAAAAACAGCATCCGGTCGGTCGGCGAGCGCCGCAAGACGGGGCTTCCCCCTCCGGAGGATCCGCCCACGCTGTAGCCGATGCCGGCGACGATTGCGGAAAGGAGCCATCCGATGGGCAAGAGGATCGTGATCTACACCACGACGTGGTGCTCCGACTGCCGGGCGGCAAAAAAATTCCTCGCCTCGAAGGACCTGTCGTACGAAGAGGTCAACATCGAGGAAAATCCGGACGCCGCCGAGACGGTCATGAAGCTCAACGACGGGATGCGGAAGGTCCCCACGCTGGACATCGAGGGAACGATCGTCTCGGGAGACCGGTTCCATCCGGCCCGGTTCGAGAAGGACCTGCGCGCCGCCGGAGCACTTTAGGCACGGATCACGAAGAGCCGGGGAGCAGGAACGAAATCACCACGCGATTGAAGTCTTCCGCGTTCTCCGCGAAGAGGCGGTGGGGCGCTCCCGGAAGGATGACGAGCTTCGCGCCCGGGATGCGCTCCGCGATCCGGCGCGAATTTTCCGTAGGCACCACCATCTCCCCGTCCCCGGCGATCACCAGCGTCGGCGCTCCGATGGCCGCAAGTCGGTCCCACGCCGAATGGCTCACGGCCGCCGCCAGCTGCGCGGCGTGCCCCTCCACGGAAATCGGGTCCGCGAGCCTCCTCCGGACGAACTCCTCGATCTCCTCCGGGTGATCGCGAAGGTACCGCTCCGAGTAGAGAAAGGGAAGCACCCGGCGGATCTCTTCTTCCGAATCGCCGCCGGGAGAGCGGATGAACATTTTCAACACCTCGGGCGCGGGGCGCACGGAGCCTTCCCCGCCCGGCGCCGTGCACGCCAGCACGAGCTTTCGCACCTGATCCGGATGGCGAAGAGCGACTTCCTGGGCGACCATTCCACCCAAAGAAACTCCGAGGACGTGCGCCCGGGCCGCCCCCAAATGCGTAAGGAGAGCCGCCGCGTCGTCTGCCATCTGCGCGGTGGAGTACGGCCCCGGGGGGGTCTCGCTTCTGCCGGCCCCCCGGTTGTCGAACACGATGGCCAGAAAGCGCTTCGCGAACGCGGGGAGCTGGAAGAGCCACTCCGTGCTGTCGCTTCCCCACCCGTTGATCAATAGCAGCGGGTCTCCCGCCCCTTGCGTTTCGTAATACATGCGGAAACCCGGCGCTTCGGTGTACGGCATCGCCTCTTTCCTCTCCTCCTTTGTCCAACAGGGCGAATGCCCTCGACAGGGCACCTTGTCCCTTTCCAGATGGGAGTACAATACCATCACGATGGATGCGTTCCTCCTGAAACGGATCGTGGCCGAGCTTTCCGGTCGCCTTCAGGGAGCGCTCGTTTCCAAGGTGCACCAGCCCAGGGAACGGGAGATCATCCTGACGCTATGGACGGGACGGGAGGAAGTCCGCCTGCTCGTTTCCGCTCACGCCGAGCTCTGCCGCATCCACCTCACCACGCGTCGCGTGCCCAACCCGCCTTCTCCCCCGAGGTTCTGCCAGTACCTGCGGCGCCACCTGGCCGGGATGCGGCTCGCCGGAATCTCCGTTACCCCCTTCGACCGGCTGGTCCGGATGGAGTTCCAATCGAACCGGCCCGATGCCGAGCACGACAGGACGACCCTTTTCGCCGAACTGTACGGGCGGCACGCCAACCTGATCTACGTGGGGCCGGGCGGGAAAATCCTCGAGCCCCTCCGGACGGTTTCCCCCGAGGAAAGCCGGTTCCGGGAAATTGCCCCGGGGATCCCGTACCTGCCGCTTCCCAAGCCGGAGCGGATCTTCCTTCCCGAGCTTACGGAAGCAGACGCGGAGCGGATCTGGTCGATGGGGTGGGAGGGGCTTCCGCGCGTCCTCCAGCGGGAGGTTTCCGGCCTGGGACAGGAGCTGGCCCATGAAGCGGCCGGACGCGGAAAGAACAGCGCAGCCGACCTGATCGCGGCGGTTCGGGATCTGGTGCGCCGGTACGAGGAGGACGATTTCTCCCCCGGAATCGGTACCCTCCCCTCGGGAAAGAAGCGGCTCCTCCCGTTCCCCTGTCCGCACGCGGAGTTTGTCGGGTTTGCCCCCGCGACGTCGGCCAACGAGGCGGCGGACCTGTTCTATGGGGAGATCGTGCGGAACCTCGAGGATGCCATCCTCCGGCAGCATATCCGCTCCCGCCTGTCGTCTCTTCTCCGCAAGGAACGTCACAAGCTCGAAAATGTAGGAGGCGACGAGGAACGACTGGAGGAAGGCCGGAAAGGAGGGGAATCCGGGGAGACGCTGAAGGCAAACCTGGCCTCTCTCCGCAAGGGGATGGTCGAGTTCCGCGGAATCCCCCTCGATCCGGCGAAGACGCCCGTGCAGAACATGACCCGGTACTTTCAACTTTACAAGAAGGCCCGAAGGGCAACGGATATCGTTCGGAGGAGAAAACGCGAGGTGGCCGAGAGCGTCTATTACCTCGAGTCGCTTGACGAGCAGTTCTCCTCCGCCTCGACGCGGGAAGACCTTCTGGCCGTCCGGCAGGAGCTGTCCGCCTCCTTTCCTCCCAAAAAGCAGAAAAAGGGAAAAACGGCGAAAACCGTCGGGAAGGCCGTCCCGCCCCAGGTGGAGGAACGCTCTTTCCGTGGATTCACGCTCCTTCTGGGGAAGAACAACGTGGGCAACGACCGGATCGTGAAGGAACTGGCGACGCCGGACGACCTCTGGCTGCACACCCAGGGAATCCCGGGAAGCCACGTCCTCATCAAGCGCCCGCCGGGCAGGGAGGTGCCGGACGAAGTCGTGGAGGAGGCCGCCCGGCTTGCGGTCCTCCACAGCAAGGCGAAGGGATCGCAAAACGTCCCTGTGTTTCTGGCGGAGGCGCGCCACGTCTCCAAGTTCAAGGGGGCGAAGCCGGGGCTGGTCCGGATTGCAAAATACCGGACGATCAACGTCCGATAGGCGGCCCGGCGCCCGTATGACCAGCCTGACTTTCCGTCGAGGATACCCGGCTTTCGCATCTTTTCCCTCTCCCGATGCATCAAGATTGTTACCAGGAACTTGTGTCCCGAGGAGACCGATGCCCAGGTTCGACGCCGACTACGTTCCCTCTTCCGCGATGACCATCTTCGCCCATCCCGACGATGCCGAGTTCATCGTCTCGGGTACGATCGCAAAATGGACGAGCGCCGGCTGCGACGTGACGTTCGTGGTCGTAACCAACGGCAATGTCGGCACGCATGAAGAGAAGTACACGCAGGAGACGATTACCCGCACGCGCGAGGCGGAGCAGGAGGCGGCCGCCAGGGTGCTCGGGGTGAAAAACGTCGTCTTCCTGGGATACGACGACTGCGAACTCGTCCCGACCCTTGCGCTGCGCCGCAGGCTGGTCCGCGAGATCCGGAAATACCGGCCCGAGGTCGTGATCTGCGGCGACCCGCAGGCCTGGTTCTTCGAGGATTACTACATCAATCACCCGGACCACCGCGCGGCGGCGGCGGCTGCGCTCGAGGCCGTATTCCCCTGCGCCGAGATGGAGCTTCTGTGGCCCGAAGAGGGAGTGGCACACGAGGTTCGCGCGGTCTACGTCTGCGCTACCCACTCCCCGAACACGTGGATCGACATCACCGGGACGATCGACAAGAAGATCGAATCGCTTCGGGTCTACGGGAGCCAGGTGGCGGGGTGGGACCCGTCGGAGAAAATCCGGGAACGCGCCGCCCGCGAGGCAAAGAGGGCAAACCGGATCCCGGCGGAGAACGAAAGCGGCATTCCCGACCCTCATGCCCCGCCGGTCTATCTCGAGGCATTCCGCGTGATGAAGCTCAAGGCATAGGGGCGACGAACCACCCCCTTCCCGTCAAAATGGGTACCCTTTCTTCCCCTGCAGCCCCTTGAGACACGAGATCTCCCCGCAGTGCGTGAAGGCGTTCCCCAGGACGGCATTGTTGATGAGAAACCCTATCGTGGACTGCCCGAACCCGAGCGCCGCGAGGTCTATGGGGCGATCCAGGTCCTTGCCCCGAAGCCTTGCCAGGTAGTCGTCCGAAGCGGCGTAGACGGCCCGGGCGTAATTCCGTAACGCCGAAAGGTCCACCTTCACCTTGCGGCTCCACGCGCTCCAGTCCGGAAGTCCCGGCTTTTTCGGATCGATATCGGGGGGGAGCTCGGAAAGACCCGTTTTGCCCGCCCACGAGGAAGCAAAGAGCGGGGCGCCCCCTCTGAGCATTCCGTTGATGACGCCGTCCTGCGAGACGACCACGTGAGCATAGGTCGCCCCGATCGGCATCGCAACGCCCGGGGGGATCCAGTGTGCCTGCTCCGGCGTCACGTCGGTCAATGTTCCCTCGAGGAGCTCGTTTACGGTTCTCAGTTGTTCCCGAAGCAACGAAATCACGTTTCTTTCTGCTCCTCCCGCCATGACTTTCCTCCTTTCCTGCGTCGCTTTCGCCGCCCCCTTCCGGACCGGGGAGGGTAACCGGGATCACCGGTTCGACCGGTTGGTGATCGGCATTCGACGGTCCCTGCCCAGGGCGCGGGGAGTGATCTTGACCCCCGGGGGCGCCTGCCGGCGCTTGTACTCGCTGTTGTCGACGAGGGACACGACGCGTCGGACGGTTTCCTCTGGATACCCCGCTGCGATCATCTCCGGGATGCTCCTGTCCTTCTCCACGTATGTCCGCAGGATCGGGTCGAGCACGTCGTACTCGGGAAGGGAGTCCGAATCCCTCTGGCCGGGCGCAAGCTCCGCCGATGGGGGCCTTGTGAGCACCCGTTCCGGGATGACCTCGCGGCCGCGCTTGCGGTTGTAGTCGCGCGAGAGCCGGTAGACGCTCGTCTTGAACAGGTCCTTGATCACGGCGAACCCCCCTGCCATGTCGCCGTACAGGGTCGCGTACCCTACGCTCATCTCGCTCTTGTTCCCCGTGGTCAGCACGAGGTGGCCGAACTTGTTGGAAAGCGCCATGAGGATCGTGCCACGGATGCGCGCCTGGATGTTCTCCTCCGTGGCGTCGGGGGCATGCCCCCGGAAGGATTCGGCAAGCTCGGACCCGAACGCTTGGAATATCTCGTCGATGGAGAGGTCGATGCACTGTATCCCCAGGTTCGCCGCCAGCCGGTGGGCGTCCTCGACGCTCATCTTCGACGTGTAGGGCGACGACATCGTGACACCGAGCACGCGTTCCGCCCCCAGCGCCTCCACCGCGATCGCGGCGACCAGCGAGGAATCGATCCCTCCGGAAAGTCCGATGATCGCGCCGGGGAACCGGTTCTTCTCCACATAATCGCGCGTGCCCAGGACCAGCGCCCGGAAGATCTCCTCCTCGTCCTCGGGCGGGGGCTCGATGCGCCCTCCCTCCCCCTTTCCGTCCACGTCACAGAAAAGGAGATCCTCCTCGAACATCTTTGCCCGTGCCAGAAGGTTGCCCCTGGCCGAGACGACCATGCTCCCTCCGTCGAAGACGAGCTCGTCCTGCCCCCCCACGAGGTTGCAATATGCCACCGGGCACCGGGAGGCGGTCGCGTGCCTCACCACGATCTCCTTGCGCTCCTCCCACTTTCCCGCATGGTACGGGGAGGAGGAAAGGTTCAGGATCAGTCTTGCCCCCGCCTTCGCTTCACGGGGAAGCGGCCCGCGCCGAACCCAGATGTCCTCGCACACCGTGACGCCGACGACGGACCGCCTTGCCGGGAAGAGCATCGGCTCCTTGCCCGGCGAAAAATACCGGACCTCGTCGAAGACTCCGTAGTTGGGCAGGTGCATCTTGTGGTAGACGCCGCGCACGCGTCCCGCCGCCGCGATCCCGGCGGCATTGTAATGTTTCCCCTTGGCGTCGCGGTCGACGAAGCCGATCGCCGCCGTGATCCCCCTCACCTGGCGGGCGATCTCCTTCCAGGCCGTGATGTTCTTCTCGATGAAGGAGACGCGCAGAAGCAGATCCTCGGGGGGATACCCGGTGATCGCCAGCTCGGGAAAGACGACAAGCGCGGCCCCCGCCTCCCTCGCGCGGGCGACGGAGTCGAGAATCTTCCGGGAGTTTCCCGCGATGTCCCCGACGGTCGTGTTGATCTGCGCCAGCGCGATACGAAACGGCTTCATGTCCACCATTCTCCCGGAAACGGCCCCCGGGGGGAAGAGAGAGGCGGCCGGTGGAAAACATCCGTACAAAAGGTATAGTACCCCGTATGCCGCATTCGCTCTACGACCGGAACTATTTCTTGCTGAACACTTCGAATTTCCTTTATTCCCTGTACGCGACCATGTTTATCTTCCTCCCGGCGTTCCTGTACACCCTTTCCATCCGGGAGGGGCAGATCGGGCTGATCATGGCCACGGGGACGCTCGTCTCCGTCGCTCTCAAGCCGGTCAACGGCCTCTTCGTGGACCGCCGGGGGCGCACGGCGTTCCTGATTTCCGGCGCTTTGCTTGCCTCCGCCTCCACCGTGCCGTGGCTCTACGTACGGGAGGCAGGCGCGCATCTCTTCGCCATCCGCATCTTTCAGGGAGCGGCATATTCCTTCTTCGCCACCGCCTCGTACGCCTACATCGCCGCGGCCGCCCCCCCGGACCGGCGGGGGGAGGCGCTCGGGGTGTTCGGGCTCTCCTTTTTCATCCCTACGGCGCTTGGCGGATGGCTCGGGGAATGGATGGTCGGAAGATCGGGGTTCCATGGGCTCTTCCTGTCCGCCGTCGTCATCGCATTCCTCGCAGGGCTCTTTCCCCTGGGGATGGAGGAGCCGAAGCGGTCTTCCCATCTCCCGGTGACCTCGCTTCTCGACTTTCTTTCCCGTACGTACTTCATTCCCAACTCGGCGGCGTTTCTCTTCGGCACGGCGTTCGGGTCGATCTTCACCTTCCTTCCCGTTTTCCTGCTGATCCGGAAGACCTCCACGATCGGCGTCTTCGTCGTCGTTTACGCCCTGACCGTCGTCTCGACGAGAACCCTGGGACGGAAGCTCGCGGACCGGCTGCCGCGCGAGCGCCTCTGCCTCGTCTCCCTCCTCCTCCTCGCGGCGGGGATCCTCTTCATTCCTTTCGTGCGGGGACACGCAGGCCTTTCCCTCGTGGGCGTGGTCAGCGGCGCGGGGCACGGCTTCCTGTTTCCCTCCCTTTCCGCGCTCATCCTCGACCGTGCGGGGTCGGAGAAGGGCGGGATGGCAATGGCGATGTTCACGGGGGCGTTCGACATGGGGCTGGTGGTGGGGGCGGGGGCCTTCGGGTTCGTGGCCGAGCATCTGGGGTACACCGCCATGTTCTCCTCGGCGGCGGCGTTCACGGCGGCGGGCGCCCTCTTCTTTTTTACGCAGGATCCGTCGTTCCGGAGAGCATTGCCTCCCGGACCTCGGCCATGAGATCCGGGATGTCGGCGGCGGTCTTTCCGCGGGTCTCGATCGGGGGGAAGATCTCCACCGTAATGGTTCCGGGATGAATCCGTAGCGTATCGGCAACCACGACTTCGCGGCTCCCCGATATCCGTACCGGGACGATCGGCAGCCCCGCCTGCAGGGCCATCCAGAACCCTCCCTTCTTGAACGGCTGCAGGTTCCCGTCCCGGCTGCGCGTTCCTTCCGGGTAGATCATCACCGAATTGTTCCCGGACAGCCCGGATATCGCCTCCTCCAGAGAAGTCTTCGACCTCTCGGGGGAAGACCGGTCGACCATCACCTGCCCGCAGGCCAGAAGCGCCCACCCGAAGACGGGGATCTTCGCCAGTTCCTTCTTGAACACCCAGTGGAGCGGATGGGCAATGACGAGGGCAAGGGCCGGCGAGTCGGCATGGCTTACGTGGTTGGACATGAAGACGTACGCCTTTCCGGCATCGATGTTTTCGTTCCCGCGCCCCTCCACCTTGATCCGGAAGAACCACAAGGCGATCCTTGCGTACGTTTTCGATACCACAAGGAAGAGCTTCCCCTTCCGCACTTTTCCCGGCAGCAGCAGAGCCAGCAGGATCGCCGGCACGCCCATCACGAGAGTCAGGACACCCAGGAGAAACAGCTGCACGGCATTCAGAATCGTCATCTTGCCTTCGGCCTTGGTGGTCCATTTTGTAAATACGGTAACGCATCCGCATATGGCACCCGGTGCCAGGAGCTCGCGGGGGGCTTCCTCTCCGCTACGCTCGCGACCTTCGCCCGCTTGCTGCCGGTTCCGCTCGCCGGGGACACTCCTGACCTTATCGTCGAGAAACCCGGGAGTGTCCCCGCTCCCTCGCTCCACAGGCCGCTTCGAGGAACCCCCCGCTGCGCCCCTTGGCCCCGGGAGTTCCGCACGGATACGATGCCGTATTTACTTGTGAAGCAAAGCACTTCGTTTCTCCTTGTCCCGCATCCCTTCCGGGCAGACGGGCAGAAGCGGACACTCCGCGTGAAGAGGGTTTCGCGGGCGGCAGATCTCCCTCCCGAGCCGGATCATGTTGAGATGAAGCGGCACGTGCTCCCCTGCCGGGACGTACGGCTCGAGGATACGCGCGGCCCGGGAGAGGTCGGCCGCGGCCGGAACCAGCCGAAGCCTCTTTGCCACCCGTAGGATATGCGTGTCGACGGGAAACGCCTCTTTCCCGAAGGAGAACAGGAGAAGTACGTTCGCGGTCTTCATCCCGACGCCGGGCAGGGAAGTAAGATACGCGCGCGCCTCGGGAAGCGGAATCCCTTGCAGGAAATCCAGGGTGTACGTTCCGCGCTCGCGCTTCATCCGGGAGAGCGCCGAGAGGATCGCCTTCGTTTTCGCCTTCGCCAGCCCCCCGACCCGGATCGCCTCCTCCACCGCCGCCGGACTTGCCGACGCCAGAAGGGATATCCGGGGAAATTGCCGCATCAGGGAGGCGAATGCACGGTCGCGGTTCGCGTCGGTGGTGTTCTGGGAAAGGATCGTGAGGATCAGGTTCCGGACTGGATCCCCCTCGTGTCCACACCGGTTCGGCCGGCCGAATCTTGCGCAGAGACGGCGGGAGATCTCTGCAAGTCTCGCCCGCATCGCTCACCGGGCTCCGCTGCCCCGAGGGGACCGCGCTTTCCGGGATGCCTCTCCCATGAACGTCAGCGGCCTTCGTTTCCGTGGATACGCTGCGCGAGGAGAAGCCCCTCCCGGGTCAGACGGACGGCTGGCTGCAGCTCCCAGTATTCGATAAGCCCCCTGCTGCGCAGGCGCCGGACGGCCTCGTCGAGCTCGTGCGGCTCCAGCCCCGCCTCGTGATCCAGGCCCCTGAGCCCCGGCGTGGCCCCCGGACCGACCTCCCGGTAGAAAAGGAGAAGACAGGCGAGGAGCTTCGATTCCGGCTGGGACAGATTCCGATCGGTCAAGGCGTGACAGGCGGGGGAGGGGGCTGCGACTTCCGGTGTGCCGCCAGATCGGCTTCCAGTTCCCGGATGCGGCGCTTCCGTCGGAAGGCGGTCGGGATTCCGGGAAGGAGCCCGACAAGGACCCCGACCCCGAAGGAGGCGACGATTACGATCAGGATGGAAGTGTCCGCATAATAGTTGAGAAACCGGACGGAGACGATCCCGGGGTTCTGGATCGCGAACATCGCCACGCCCCCCAGCAGAGCGATAAGTACGATAAGGGTCAGTCTCATGGCAAGGCGGATTATAACAGAATGGATAGCGTTGGGGAATACGGTTACGGATGCGGAATCCTCTTCTCCCCGGGAACCTCCAGTTTCCGGATTTCCGTTAGGATCCGCTCGCATTCCTCTTTTCCGGGGCATTCGATGTCGCACGGGTCCATGTGGGTCACCACGTGGGCATTTCCCAGCGCCTGAGACACCTCCATCTCGAGGTGGTCCGCCACCCGGTGGGCGTCCTGAAGGAGAAACTGGCGGCAGACGACGACGTGGAAGTCCACGTGTTTCTCCGAGCCGGACCGGCGCGTTCGCAATTTGTGATAGCCGACGACGAGGGGCTTATGGCTTTCGATGATGCGCCGGATTTTCTCCACCGTCTCGGGCGGTAGACTGCGATCCATCAGATCGCCCAGCGCCTCCCGGAAAATGGGAACGGCCGCATAAATGATGTAGCCGCCCACGACCATGGCCACCCCGGGGTCCAGCCATTTCCAGCCGGTCACGCGGTACGCCAGGAGGGAAACAAGGATCCCCCCGCTCGAATAGACGTCGGTCCGGTAGTGCAGGGAGTCCGCCTTCAGGGCGCTCGATCCGGTCTCCTCCCCTGCCTTCCGGATCCGCTCGGCGATGTACCAGGAAGCGGCGACGGACAGGGCCATGACGACCAGCCCCGTGTCGACGGAGCGCGGGATGATCCCGGCGCGCAGCCGGTGGATTCCCTCCCGTACGATCCACACACCGGTCAGGGCGACGACCATCGACATGAAGACCGTGCCGAGCGTTTCCACTTTTCCGTGTCCGTAGGGGTGGGAGAAGTCGGCTGGCTCCATCGACTTCTTGATGGAAAGGTAGTTCACCCCCGACATGAGAATGTCCGCGAGGTTGTCGAACGCGGAGGAGAGAATGCCCAGGGAACCGCTTGCGATCCCGACGAAGAGTTTGGTCACGGCAAGGACAACCGCGCTCCCCACGGAAAATCGGGCTGTTTGGATCCGCTTCCGGTCCAGCGCTTCCTTCCGGAGCCCTTGCGTCATAAGGATTGTTTGCTCCCTCCGTCATCGGTCCGGTTCCCGATCCCCCGCCAGGAGCGTGTCCTCCGGATTGACAGTCTTTCCATACCTTTGCAAGAATAGCACATCAATTCCGGCGGGAGGGCGCCCGTGGTCCCCAAGACAAAGAAGATCTGGCTGGACGGGAAATTCGTCGACTGGGACGCGGCGCAGGTCCACGTCCTATCTCACACGCTCCATTACGGCGTCGGGGTGTTCGAGGGAATCCGCTGCTACCAGACCGAGGGCGGCGGCTCCGCCATCTTCCGGCTCAGGGAGCACGTGGACCGCCTGTTCTCCTCGGCGCATATCGTCCTCCTGAAGATCCCCTTCTCCCGCGACAAGATCTGCCAGGCCATCCGGAAAACGCTTACCGCCAACGGTCTCAACGAGGGGTACATCCGCCCGATCGTCTTCATCGGGGAGGGGGATATGGGACTTTTCGTGAAGACCAACCCGATCCGCGTGGCGGTGGCCGCCTGGTCGTGGGGAGCCTATCTCGGGGAAGAAGGGGTCCGGAGGGGGATCCGGGCGAAGGTATCCTCCTTCTGCCGCCACCACGTGAACTCGGCCATGACGAAGGGAAAGATCAACGGATACTACGTCAATTCCGTCCTGGCGAAGTGGGAGGCGAAAAAGGCGGGGTACGACGAGGCGGTGTTGCTGGACACGGAGGGGTACGTTGCGGAAGCGTCGGGGGAGAACATCTTCATCGTGCGCAACGGGATCCTGCAGACCTCGACGCTGACCTCGATTCTCCCGGGGATCACCCGGGACTCGGTCCTGAACATCGCCCGCAAGCTAAATATTCCGGTCAAGGAGGCCCGCTTCACCCGGGACGAGATGTACATCGCCGACGAGATGTTTTTCACCGGGACCGCCGCCGAGATCACGCCCGTGCGCGAGGTGGACGACCGCCGGGTGGGCACGGGCAAGCCGGGTCCGGTCACGAAAAAGATCCAGGAGGAATTCTTCGACATCGTGCGCGGGAAGAACGCCCTCTTCGCGCACTGGCTCGACGTCCTCGAGTAGACACGCCTCCGGAAAACGGGTCCGGGGGGTGCAGGGGCACCGTGGTACCATGGAACGATGCTTCGCGTGTCCGAGATCTTCGCCAGCATACAGGGGGAAACCTCGTATGTCGGGCTCCCTTTCGCCTTTGTCCGCTTGACCGGCTGCAACCTCCGTTGCCTCTATTGCGACACGACGTATGCCTACGACGACGGGGAGGAGATCGCCCTCGACGAGGTCGTCCTGCGGGTGACCGCCTTCGGTATCCCGCGGGTAACGGTGACCGGCGGCGAGCCGCTGCTGCAGGAGGAGGCCCCCGCTCTCGTGACGGCGCTCCTTTCCCTCGGCCACACGGTCCTCGTGGAAACCAACGGAACCGTGCCTCTCTCCCGCCTGGACCCCCGGGTGGTCAAGATCATGGACGTCAAGTGCCCCGGCTCCGGAGAAGCCGAAAAGACGGACTGGGGAAATTTCGCCCACCTGAGCGCCCGTGACGAGGTCAAGTTCGTCGTCTCCTCCGAGGAGGACTACCGTTTCGCCCGTGAGGTAATCCGGAAGTACGGAAGGGAACACACGTTCCAGGTGCTCTTGTCCCCGGCCTTCGGCCTCCTGCCCCCCGACAGGCTTGCCGGCTGGATGGTGGGGGACGCCGTCGACGCAAGGTTCCAGCTGCAGCTTCACAAGCTCGTTTGGGGACCGGACCGGAGAGGCGTGTGACTACCCTTGCGAAGCCGAAGGGGGTCGTCCTCGTGAGCGGGGGGATGGACAGCCTCGTGCTGGCCGCCTTCGCCACCCGGGAGTCGGAGATCTCCCTCCTGCATGTAAATTACGGGCAGCGAACGGAGGAAAAGGAGCTCGCCTGCTTCCACGCGGTCGCCGACCACCTGAAGGTAAGGGAGCGGATGGTGATCGACATCGGGTACCTCCGATCGATCGGAAAATCCGCCCTGACCGACCCGTCCATAGACGTGCCTCCGGCGGACCCGGACCGGCAGGGCATCCCCGTCACCTACGTCCCGTTTCGCAACGCCCACTTCCTCTGCATCGCGGTGTCCTGGGCCGAGGCGATCGGCGCGACGAACATCTACATCGGCGCCGTGTGGGCCGACTCGTCCGGCTATCCCGACTGCCGACCCGCGTTTTACGAGGCGATGAACGAGGCGATCCGCAGGGGGACGAAAGACGAGCGCCGGATCCTCGTCAAGGCCCCGTTCGTCAACCTGAAAAAGAAGGACATCGTTCTGATCGGTAAATCGCTCGGCGTGCCCTTCGAGCATACGTGGTCGTGCTACCGGGACGGCGATAAGGCGTGCGGGCGGTGCGACTCGTGCGCCCTCCGGCAGAAGGCCTTCGACGAGGCCGGCGTACCGGACCCCCTTGCCCACGAGGTCCGGCCGACCGGCTAAAGGCCCCGGATACGCCATGCGGACCTTCGTCGACACCAAGCAGTTGGCAAGGCGCCTCTCCCAGGGCGCGTTTCTTTTTCTCTTTTTCGTCCTTCTCATCAAGACGGACTATGATGGAAAGAACGAGCTCGCCTATCCCGTGAAGATCTTCCTCGATGCCGACCTTCTCGTCCTTCTGACGTCGCTCCTCTCGGCGCACAAACTCCCGGCCACCCTCTTCCTGGCACTTCTGTTCGTCCCGGTGACTCTCCTCTTCGGCCGGGCCTTCTGCGGCTGGGTCTGTCCTCTCGGAACGCTTCACCACGCAGTGAGCTTCTATGACAGGAAGTACGTGGAAGAACGGGGGAAAAAGACGCGGGGGAGCCGCTGGAAGTTCGCGACGTTTTTGTTCTTCGCCGGAACGTCGCTCTTCGGGATCCAGGCGGCGGGACTGCTGGATCCGATCTCCCTCCTCATCCGATCGCTCTCGCTTTCGGTATTGCCGGGGATCAACCACCTTCTCCGCCTGTTTCTCGATTGGGGATACCATCTCCCGTGGCGACCGGTCTCCGACCTGTTCGACGGTGCGTACACGTTCCTGCGGGCCCACTTTCTCTCGTTCTTCCCGGCGCGGTACGAGCAGGCGCTGTTCTTCTTCGCCTTCTTCTTTCTCATTCTGGCCCTGAACCGGTACCGGACCCGTTTCTTCTGCCGGTTCGTCTGTCCGCTCGGGGGGCTACTGGGAATCCTTTCCCGGGCCGGGCTGCTCCGGCTCACCATGAACAGTAAATGCAGCCGCTGCATGCAGTGCCGTGACGTCTGCGCGGGCGGGGCAAACCCCCACACGAACGAGAATTGGTCACCCTCGGAATGCGTAACCTGCTTCAACTGCAGCGCAGAGTGCCCGGAAGGGGCCCTCGAATGGAAATTCACGCTGGCCCGAGAGACGAAGGACAGGCTCGACGTGGGCCGCAGGGCGGCACTCTCCGCCCTGTTTGCCGGTTCGGCCGCCACGTGGGTGATGAAGACCTCCCCCGCACAGGCAAGGCCCGACCCGTTGCTCGTGCGGCCCCCGGGCGCGCGCCCGGAGTCCGATTTCCTCTCCCGCTGCATCCGTTGCGGGGAGTGCATGAAGGTATGCATCACCGGGGGACTGCAGCCCACGCTGCTTGCCGCAGGGATCGAGGGGATCTGGACGCCCAAGCTCGTCTCCCGTATCGGCTACTGCGAGTACAACTGCACGCTGTGCGGGCAGGTCTGCCCCACTTCGGCGATCGAAACGCTTACGCTGCCGGCGAAGCAGAAGGTCGTCATCGGCCTGGCGTTCGTCGACCCCTCCCGGTGCATCCCCTTCGCGCAGGGGACTCCCTGCATCGTCTGCGAGGAGCATTGCCCGACCCCCAAGAAGGCGATCGTTTTCGAAGAGCGGCCGGGGAAGGAAGGCAAACCCGTCAAGATTCCGGTCGTGGTCGTCGACCTGTGCATCGGCTGCGGCATCTGCGAATACAAGTGCCCGGTGGTCGACCTGGCGGGTATCCGGGTGACCTCCATCGGCGAGACGCGCAATCCGGAAAACCGGCTCCTTCTTCCCGGCGTACCGTATGCCGCGACTTTTTCTTTGACAACTCCCCCTTTGCCCCGATAGATTCATCGAAACTCGGGGGGGGGAAATTTCCATTGAATCTTTTCGTCGGATCTGCCGTTCTAACTGGTAGGAGAGGATGACATGGCCCACTTCTACGAAAACGGCAGGGACGACGCTTCCCGCTGGGAGGAGATCGGCGGGTTCAACACCCATCTGCTGATGGAGATCCGCAACGCCATGCTGGATGTCAAATCCGAAACCCGCCCTCGTTCCGAACTGCAGGTGGTCGTGGCGGAGTGGATCAAGCATCACCCGATGTTCGATTTTCCCGATGACGAAATAGGGTAACCGCTAGGCACCTCCGCGCTCCTCCCCCTCTTCCGTCAGCCCGAGAATTTTCAGGTAGATCCTCCGGACGGTCTCCGTCTCCCGGTGGTACCGGTTTTCCTGTTCGGCGGGCAGCCGGGACGGGTCGAACTGTTCGATGGAAGCGTCGTGGGAAAGGCGCAGGGAAACCTCCAGGGCGCGCAAAAACCGGTATCCCTCGTCCATCGCCCGGAAATCGTCCTCGCAAAGGACGTTCGCCCGCAGGAGCTCGTAGAGGGCCGTAAGGGTTGCCCGGGCGCGAAGGGCACGGTTGCCCGGACCGTGCACGAGCTGCAGGTACTGCACCGCGAATTCGACATCGACGATCCCTCCCCGGCCCACCTTGAGATTCCGTCGATGCTGACGCTCCTTCCCCAACTCCCTCTCCATCCGCTTCCGAAGCCGGTTGATCTCGCCCGGGGTATCGGGGGGCAGGGGCCGGTCGAAGATGAACCGGGACGCCATCTCTTCTGCCTGCTTCCCGAAATTCCGCTCGCCCGCCACGAAGCGGCACTTGAGCAGCGCTTGCCGCTCCCAGAGCTGGGCGGACTGCTCGTGGTATCGCTCGAAGGCAGCCAGGGAGGAGACGAGGGGGCCCGCATTCCCCGAGGGACGCAGTCGCGTGTCGAGGTGATAGACGTACCCCTCCCGCGTGGCGGTCGTCAGAATCGAGATCAGACGCTGCGCCACCTTGGCGAAATACTCGTGATTCGACACCTTGCGAAACTCCGCAAAGTCCCGTCCGGGAAGCGGGGCGGTCTCCCCCGCCCCGGAGTAAAGGAAGATGATGTCGAGGTCGCTGTGGTAGGAAAGCTCCTCGGCGCCCAGCTTCCCCATTCCCAGCACGCAGAACTCCGCCTCGACGCTTTTCCCCTCTTCGCCGGTCACCATCGGGAGCCCGAATTTCTTTCCCGTCTCCCGCCGGGCCAGGACAAGGGCATACGACAGAAGGACCTCCGCCAGGGCCGACAGCTGGAACATCCCCTCCTCCAGCGAAAGATTGCCGGAGAGGTCGTTCATGCCGATCCGCAGCGTCTCCATGTTCTTGAACCGTCGGAGTTCGTCCAGTTCCTGCTCGAAATCGGCGCACGCCGCAAGCGCCTCCCCCAATTCCCTTCTCATTTCGGACTTCGTCTTGACCAGGAGGGCGAGATCCTTTCTTAAAAAGGTGTCCATCAGCTCGGGGTGCCGCAGGAGGTACCCGGAAAGGAATCGGCTGCTGCCGAAGAGGCGGACGAGCACGTCGATCACCGCCCGGTTCTCGAAGAGCAAGGCATAGAACATCGTCCGTGCGCCGACCGCGGAGAGAAACCGCTCCGTGTGTCCGAGCGCCATGTCGGGGTCCGGGGACCGGAGCACGCGGGAAAGGATCAGGGGGGCGATCTTCCCCAGATACCGTCGCGCACGCGCCGGCATCCGGGTGAACGCGGGGCCGTCCCTGAGCATCCCCACGTTCCGGCGCGCCGCTGCCTGATCGGCAAATCCCAACGCCGAAATCCGGTCGGCGAGTTCCTCCTCCTCCGTTTCCGGGTCCAGCACGGCGAACACCTCGGGAGCAATTTCCGGCCCGGCTTCCTCCGTTGGCCCCCGGAAGAGCCGGTTGTAGATCGCCCGGACGTTTCCGGTATGCCGGTCGACCGTGGACAGCAGCGCCGCCGCGTCGGGCAGGTTCATGGTCCGTGCCAGGCGCAGCAGATCCTCCTGCTTTTGCGGGAGAACGTGGGTCTGCCGGTCCTGAAAGACCTGGATCCTGTGCTCGAGAGATCGCAGGAACCCGTACGCTCTTTCCAGCGTATCGCACTCTTCCTGCGAGACGATGCCCGCCCTGACGAGCGACCGCAGCGCGTCCGCCGTTCCCCGGAGCCGCAGGTCTGGATTCTTCCCCCCGTAGATCAGCTGGTGCGCCTGGGCGAAGAACTCGATTTCCCGTATCCCGCCTGCCCCCAGCTTCAGATCCCGCTCATGCTTCCGGGCGCGCGAGGACGCGAGGTCGATCCGGTCCTTCATCTCCTTGATCTCCTCGAGGGAGGTGAAGTCCAGGTACTTCCGGTACACGAACGGGGTGATGATCCTCAGGAACCCCTCACCGACCCAGAAATCCCCCGCAACGGGCCGGGCCTTGATCATCGCTCCGCGTTCCCACGTCTGCCCCCACGACTCGTAATAGATCTCGGCGGACCGGAGCGAGTTGGCGAGTTCCCCCTTCATGCCGTCGGGACGAAGCCGCAGGTCGACGCGAAAGACGAACCCGTCCTCCGTAACTTCGGAGATGATCCGGGTGATCGCCTCGCAGAGACGGACGAAATACTGATGGAGAGGCACCTGCTCGTTTCCCTTGCCGCCCTCCGTCATCCCGAGCTCGGTTTCGTACAGATAAAGCAGATCGATGTCCGAGCTGAAGTTGAGCTCATGACCCCCGAGCTTCCCCATCCCCAGGACGACGAACCCGCACTCGCGCCGCGCTCCCCCCACTGTCTCGATCACGGCAGCGCCGTACCTTTCGGAGAGATGCCGGCGGGCGAACCGCACGGCACCCGCCAGGGAAGCGGATGCCAGCGCGGAGAGTTCCGCCATCACCTCGGGAAGCGTTGCCAGCCCTGCGAGGTCGCGGGCGGCAATCCGGGCCAACTCGCGGTGCCTGAGGTGGCGCAAAGCCGCCTGCATCTCCCCCTCGGTCCCGCACTGGTCGGCCAGCCCCATCGCCTCGGACAGGAGGGAGTCGGGCGCTCCCGCTTCCGCCACCCCCCCCTCGAGAAAGAGGAAGGAGAATACGTCCCTGCGCCTTGCCAGCTGTTCGGGCACCGATTCCGATCCGCCGAGAAGGGCGCCCAATACCGGGGGGTTTTCCGGACGCGCGTACGCTCGCGCCAACTCCTCGGGAGGAAGAGAATCGCACAGCTTCGACAGGTTCAGGAAATACAACGTCGGATCGGGCGCCGCCCTGGCGCCCGCGAAGAGGGCCTCCCAGACCGATTCCGTCCACGGGATCCGTTTCCGGATTTCCTCGACGAGGGGGAGCGCCCGGGAGGTGTCCACGACGCCAATCTCCCCTAACCGGTCGCACAGGGAGTCCGGGCGGGGCGGAGTCGTCACCGAAAGAGCTTCCGGATGGCCCCGGGGAAGGGGGGACGGAGCACGCCCTTTTCCGTAACGATGGCGGTCACGTACCTCGCCGGGGTAATGTCGAAGGCGGGGTTATGCACGTCGATTCCGTCGGGGGCGATCCGCGTCCCCAGGAAGTGGGTCACCTCCCTGCCGTCCCGTTCCTCGATGGGGATCGCCTTCCCGGTCCGGGCAAGCATATCGATAGTGGATAGGGGGGCCGCCACGTAAAAGGGAACCTTGTGGGCCCGGCACAGCACGGCCAGCCCGTATGTGCCGATCTTGTTTGCCACGTCGCCATTGGCGGCGATCCGGTCCGCCCCGACGATCGCCGCCTGGACTTTCCCCGTCCGGAGGATCGTGGCGGCCATGGAGTCCGTAATAAGGGTGCACGGGACGCCATCCTTGGAAAGTTCCCACGCGGTCAGCCTGGCCCCCTGAAGAAAGGGTCTTGTTTCGCACACATAGACGTGGAGCTTCTTTCCTGCCGCGACCGCCGCCCGCACCACACCCAGGGCCGTGCCGTACCCCGTCGTCGCCAGGCCGCCGGCATTGCAGTGGGTGATCACCGAGCCGGATTTGAGAAGCTTCCCGCCGTGCGCTCCCATCCGCCGGTTGGCGGCGACATCCTCGTCGAATATCGCCATCGCTTCTTTCTCGAGATAGTAGGCGGCCCCCTCGGGCTCGTCGGGAAGCCGTTCCGCCACCTTGCGCATCCGGTCGATTGCCCAGAAGAGGTTCACGGCCGTGGGCCGGGTGGCCCGAAGTTCCCGGGCGGCCTTGCGGAACTCCTCGCGCCACGGAAGCCGTTTCCGGGTGGCATGCTGCACGGCCAGCACCAGACCAAACGCGGCCGCCACGCCGATCGCGGGCGCGCCCCGCACCACCATCGTACGGATGGCGTTGGCCACCTCCGAAGCCTGGGTGGTTCTCGTCATCGACTCCCTCAGCGGAAGGATGCGCTGATTGAGCAGCAGCAGCGCGTCCCCTTTCCACTCCAGGGTCTTCATCGACCCGCTCCCACCGCGGAGGCCTTCCCTCACCGGCTTTCTTCCCGCGTGTGAAATTCGGCCACCTGGTCCTTCACCTTCTCCCGCAACTCGCGCGGCGTGAGGGCGGGAGCAACCACCCTTCCTTCCTTCATCGCCGGAAGAAGGAGGTGCTCCGTCGGGGATCCGCAGCGGCACGGTTGTGTGCTTTTGGCTTCCGGGACGACCGTACGATGGGCGCACGATCCGCATCGGACCACCTGCTTGCCGCCGGAGAGTTTCCCCCGCTTGGCGAACGGACGGCCTTCCACCTCCACGATGTCCAGGGAGAAGTCGATGGTGGGAGCGTTGCTGATGCATCTTCCCACACCGAACCCGTCCACGATGTCCCGCAGGGAGAGGATATCCTGCTCGCCGAGTCCCCCCGAGACGAGGATCCGCACGTGGGAGAATCCCCGCAGGTCGAGCTCCCAGCGGACTTCCCGGAGGATCTTCCGAAAATCTCCCCTGCGCGAGGAGGGGGTGTCGAGGCGGACGGCGGCCAGCGACTTCCCCAGGGCCTCCGCCGCCCGGAGGGCCTCGAACTTCTCGTCCCCAAGGGTGTCGATCAGGCAGACACGGGGAATGTCCGCCGCCACCGCCCGGTGGAATCCCCGCAGCGCCTCGACGGTGTCCCCGATTACCAGGACGAGGGCGTGCGGTATCGTTCCCTGGGGGGGCTCTCCGAGGAAGGCGGCGCTGCGTACCACCGAGACGCCGTCCGCCCCTCCGAGGAAGGCATACCGGTCGATGACGGTGGAGAGCGCAGGATGCATGCGCCGCGCCCCGAAGCTTAAGACCGTCCGGTCGCCGGCCAGCCCCTTGATGCGGGAGGTCTTCGTGGCGATCCCGGAGGCCTGGCAGAGGATTCCGAGCATCGCCGTCTCCATCTCGCAGAACTCTCCGTACGGCCCCTCGATGGAAAAGACCGGTTCCTCGAGAAAAAAGATGGACCCCTCCCCCATCGCCTGCACGTCCACATTCCTGCCCGAAAGCAGGGAGAGCATCTCGTCCATCCCCGCCAGGACCGCGTGTTCGTATGCGTCAGGGAACTGCTTGACGTAGCCTTCCGCCTTCACCCGCACCTTCTCCTTCCCCAGTTTTCTGAGGACCTCCATGGTGCGGACGAAATAGACGTCCGCCGTGACTCCCCGGCGGATCTCCTCCTGACTGGGAATCGCGTTCATCTTCCTGCCTCCCGTGTCGTTTCCCCCCCGCGCCGGATTACGCGAACTCCCAGCACCTTCTCCATCTGGTCGAGCGCGAACCGGTGTGACTCGTCGTCCAGGCCCGCCACGACCGATTCCTCCACGGTGACGTCGTAGCCGCGCATGGCGGCGTCGGCGGCAGTGTACAGGATGCAGATATTGGTGACGCATCCGGATAGGGACAACGACCGGATGTCGTGGCGGCGGAGTACGGAGGGGAGATGGGTGCGGTGGAAACCGGAATAGGTCTTCTTCTCCACGACCACATCCCCGGGTTTCGGCTCGATCTCACGGACGACGGCGGCTCCCTTCGTCCCCGCCACGGCGTGAGGCGGCCACCCCATCCGGGCGAACTCGGGGTCATTCTTCCTGTGGGAATCGCATACGTACACGACGAGTTCCCCGCCCCGGCGAGCCCGCGTTACGCGGCGGCGCAACGCCGGGAGAATGTCCCTCGTCCGCGGAACCTCGAGCGGCGCCCCGGGCCGCACGAAATCCTCGAGCATGTCGATGACGAGAAGGGCTCTCTGCTGCTTTGCCATCTTGTTCACCCCTACTTCCCCGGGAGGAATTTCCGGAACAGCCCCTCCAACTCGTTCCTCGGCTCCTGCCGCTCCGGCGTTTTCGCAGGAGTCTCCTTCGCGGCATTGTCCGCTGCCGAGGAAACCGATCGCCCCGGAATCTTCTCGGTCAACCCCTTGAGGAGCCTTTCCCCGGCGCCCTTCGCAAGCGCCGCGGTGTCGACGGTCACCGCCGGGGACGAAATCGGTCCCGACATGACAAGGGGGATCTCCACCTCTCCGCCCTGCCCGACAAGGAACGTTCCCGCCTTTCCGCGAACACGCTCCGACAGCTCCCGGGACAGCCGTATCGTCCCCCGGAAATCGAGCGTCCGGTCGAAACCCACGGCGACCTTTCCGGCAAGTCCCAGTTTGTCGGAGACGATCCGCAGGGATTCCGACCGGATCTTCCCGTCCTCGACCTGGAAGGAAGCTGAAAGGTCCGAAAACGGAGTCTCCCCCTTCGCCGCCTTCCCGCGCGTTGCCGTTGCCCCGGGGACGAGGGACGGAAGGCCGGCGAGCCCGGCCACCGTGGAGAGCAAGTCCAACCCCTTTATTTTACCATTGGTTACCTTGATGGAGCCCGACCCGGTCGCGGTGCGCGTGAAGTCGGCGAAATCCTTCATTCCACCGCCCAGGTCCGTCGAAAGCGAAACGGGGCCGGAGAGAATATCCTTCAGGGAGGTCTTGCGGGAAAGGATTTCCTCGGCCGCAAGGTCCTTGAGCGCCACCTTTACCCGGAAATCGGGGGCGGGAGAGGCAAGTCCCACGAGGCCGGAAATGGCGACATCCCCGCCGTACATCCGCGCGGTCACGGAATCGAGGTGCAGATTCCCCTTCTCGTAACGGACCCGGCCCCTGAGATCGGTAAACTCCACTTCTCTCGCCTTCCCGGCCTCGATCGCGACCCCTATCCGCGCGGAGACCTCCCGCGTTTCCCTCTCCTTCTTCGCCGGTTTCCCGGGCGAAGCGTTCTTCTGCTCTTTCTTGCCCCGTTCCTCCCCGGGAGGAAAGAGCGCATCCACGTCCAGGTACGCCATCCGCAGGTCCGCCTGTCCGGTGGTGGCGGGACCGAGGGAGGCGTTGCCGGTAAGGGAGAAGCGGTGGCCGTTGAGCAGCCCGGAGAGACGGGAAAACTCGACGGCCCGGGAAGTGAGGGCGATCTTTCCGGTCAGCTTTCGGAGATCGATGTTCCTTTCCGGAATCCGGAATCCGACCTCCCCGAGGTCGACTTTTCCTTCGTACGTTTCCTTCGCCGCCGATTTCTCCCGCCTCCCCTTCCCCGCAGCCGTAAGGCTTCCCACCGGGGACCATTTCGAGAGCAGTCCCGCTCCGCGGATCGTTCCGAGCTCGGCGAGGGAGGAAATCTTCGCGGAAGCCGCCCATTCCCGGGCCCCCGTTCCGGGGTGCAGAACGGCATTCGCGGTGACGGACAGGGGGGACAAGAGAAGTTCCGCGTTCGAAAGGTGCAGGCGACCTGCGGCGTAGCTTCCGTTCGCCACGATCGTTAACGGCGTACCGATGTGCTTTCGCAGTTCCGGATCCGCGTTGAGCGTCCCGCCGGCGCGGGTCAGGTCGGCCCGGGCTTCGAATCCCGGCGACGATAGCCTCCCGGTGACCTTCACGGATAGGGGGATGACCCCCTCGAGCCGAGCCTGCGCCAATCGGTCCGGCGGATCCCCGAGAATTTCCGGAATCTTGTCGATCTCGATGCCCGGAAAGGAGATTGCGAGATCGACCGCAGGGGGCTCGTTGCCGGCGTAGATCTCACCCGTCACCGCCACCTTCTGTCCGAACAGCACTCCCTCCCCCTGCATGGCGGACGCGGCGCGCCCGGTTTCTCCCCCCTCCAAACGGGAGAGGTGTCCGGCAAAGGAGACCTCGCCCCTGACCAGGCCCTCGATCCGGGTCCGGATCTCGAAGTCGTTCCGCCTGTCCCCGATGCCGGACAGGCGGACGGTGAACGGGGAGATATCCCACCGGGTCTCTGCCCCATTCTTTTCCTCCAGCCGGAGGAAGAGTATCGCCTCCTCGACGCTTACCGCCCCCAGGACCAGGGGTACCCCCTCCTCCTTTTTCTTGGCGGGCGGCCCGGCAGCGGGTTTCTCCTCCGCCGCCAGCCGGTCGACGATATCCGTTGCGGAATGCGTTCCGTCGCGGTATTTCCGGAACCGGATCTCCGGACGGCGAAGGATGACCTTCGTGAACTCCGCTTTCCCGGAAAACAGCGGTGCGATCGCCAGCCGGATTTCGGCCTCCGGCACCGACAGGAGATGTTCCCCGGGGTGGCGCGGGTCCCCGGAGATCGTAAGCCCGGCCACCTTCACTCCGATTCCGGGGAACAGCGACAGGGAAAGGCCCGAAAGGCTGCTCTTGCGGCCGGTCTTCTCTTCGAGTGCCGCCACGACGCGGGGTTTCAGGGAGTCGACCGACACCAGCCGGGGAATCAGCAGGATAAGGACCACGAATACCAGGAGGATGACTCCCAGGACGATCACTGCTTTCCGCATTGCTTCCTCCTACTCGAGTCTGGCCTTCAAAACCTCCTGAACCACCCTCGGGTTCGCCTTGCCCCTGGTCTCCTTCATGACCTGCCCCACGAAGAAGGAGAGCAGGCCGGCCTTGCCGGCGCGGTAGCTCGCAACCTCCTTCGGGTTTCCCGCGATGACCTTGTCCACGATCGCCTCGAGCGCCCCTGCGTCGGAGACCTGGGTCAGCCCCTTTTCGTCCCGGATCTGCCGGACGGGTTTCCCCGTCTCGATCGCGATCTCCACCAGCGTCTTGGAGGCCGTGGCGGAGATCGTCCCGGTCTCGCGATCCTCCACGACGTGCGCGATCGTCTCCGGCGAGAGCCTCCCTGCGACGAGGGCCTCCTTCCATTGGATGCATTCGTTCGCAGTCACCTTCGGGTTCCCGCCGAAGGCAGCCACCGACGTCTCGAAGCTGTCGGCAAGCAAACGCGAGGAGGAGAGAAGCTCCGCGTCATAACGGGGGATACCGTACCGGGAAGAAAGGCGCGCGATCTTCTCCCCGGGAAGTTCCGGGATCGTTTTCCGCAGTTCCTCGACCCACGCGGCGTCGAAGTGGAGCGGGAGCAGATCCGGGTCGGGGAAGTACCGGTAGTCATGCGCCTCCTCCTTGCCGCGCATGGAGACGGTCACGCCGGCGTCCGCGTCCCATAGTCTCGTTTCCTGGACGACTGCGTCGCCGTCCTCGATCACCCCGATCTGCCGGCGGATCTCGTGCTCGAGGGCCTTCTCCACGTTCCGGAAGGAATTCATGTTCTTAAGTTCCGTCCGGGTCCCGAACTCCTTCCTTCCCTTCGGCCGGACGGACACGTTCGCGTCGCAGCGGAACGACCCTTCCTCCATGTTCCCGTCGCAGACCTCCAGGTAGACGAGGATGTCCCGAAGCCGGCGCAGGTAGGCTCCTCCTTCCTCCGGCGTCCGGATGTCCGGTTCGGAGACGATTTCCATGAGGGGGACCGAGCAGCGGTTGAGGTCGGCAAGCGACGTCTGGGCTCCCGCGAACGCCCCGGCGTGAATGAGTTTTCCGGCGTCCTCCTCCAGATGAATACGAGTGATCCCGATCCGCCGGCTCGTGCCGTTTCCCTCGATGTCGATGTGGCCGGAGACGGCCAGGGGGAGCTCGTACTGCGAAATCTGGTAGGCCTTCGGCAGATCCGGGTAGAAGTAGTTTTTCCGCGCGAAGACGCTTCGTTCCTGTACCTTGCAGGAAGTAGCCAGCGCCGTCCGGATGGCGAACTCCACCGCCCTGCGGTTCAGGACGGGCAATACGCCCGGCATCCCCGTGCAGACCGGGCAGGTGTTCTCGTTGGGCGCCGCCCCGAACTTCGCCGGGCAGGGACAGAAGATCTTGCTCTCCGTCGCCAGCTGGGCGTGCACCTCCAGGCCGATGACCGCTTCAAACGCCATCCCTTGATTATCCCTCCAGCGGCGCCACCCGCGGCAGCGGAATCTCCCGCTCGATCGCGGCGGCGGCGGCGAAGAGCGCCTCTTCGTCGAAATGCCTCCCCAGCAACTGGGCACCGATCGGAAGTCCGTCGGGCGACATGCCGCACGGAACGGAGATCCCGGGTATGCCTGCCAGATTGCACGGGATCGTGTAGATGTCCGACAGGTACATGGTCAGCGGGTCGTCCACCTTCTCGCCGATGCGGAAAGCCGGTGTGGGGGCGGTGGGGGTCAGGATCACATCTACCCCGGAAAACGCCTCGGTGAAGTCCCGCCGAAGGAGCGTGCGCACCTTCTGCGCCTTCCCGTAATACGCCTCGTAGTATCCCGCGGACAGCACGTAGGTCCCGATCATGATCCGCCGCTTGACCTCCGCACCGAACCCCTCTCCGCGGGTCCGGGACATCATCTCGATCAGCCCCGTCCCTCCGTCCGCCCGAAAGCCGTACCGGACCCCGTCGTACCGGGCGAGGTTGGAGGAGGCTTCCGCGGGGGCGATGATGTAATACGTCGAGAGGGCGAACTCCGTGTGGGGGAGGGAAATCTCCACCGCCTCGGCCCCCCGGGAGAGAAGTGCCTTCAGCGCTCTCTCCACCACCTCCCTGACGGACGCGTCCAGCCCTCCCGCGAAGTACTCCCGCGGCAGCCCTATACGCATCCCCTTCACGTCCTTTCCTGTCGCAGCGAGGAAATCCGGAACCGGAATGTCGACCGACGTGGAGTCCCTCCGGTCGTGTCCTGCGATGACCCCGAGGACGACTGCCGCATCCGGGACGGATCGGGCAATCGGCCCTGCCTGGTCCAGGGAGGACGCGAAAGCGATCATGCCGTAGCGGGAAACGCGACCGTAGGTCGGCTTCATACCCACGACGCCGCACAGGGACGCGGGCTGGCGAATCGAGCCGCCCGTGTCCGTCCCCACGCCGGCGAAACAGGTCCCCGCCGCCACGGCGGCCGACGTCCCTCCGGAGGACCCTCCGGGTATCCTGTCGGTCGCCCACGGGTTGCGCGTGGGGCCGAACCACGACGTCTCCGTCGAAGACCCCATCGCGAACTCATCCATGTTGTGCTTCCCCAGGAGTACCGCCCCGGCTTCCCGGATCTTCTTCGTGACCGTGGCATCGTACGGCGGATCGAAATCGCCGAGGATCCGGCTTCCGCAGGTGGTGCGGATCCCCTTCGTGCAGAAGATGTCCTTTAGCGCTACGGGGACGCCGTGCAGCGGACCCCGGAGGTGTCCCCCCGCAAGCTCTTCGTCGCGGGCAGCCGCTTCCTGCATCGCGGCCTCCGGGAGAACCGTGATATAGACGCGGATCTGCGGGTCGATCCGTTCGATCCGGGAAAGAAGTGCGCGGGTAAGCTCCCGCGAGGAGATCTCCTTTTCGCGGATAGCCCGCGCGGCCTCGAGAAGAGTCCATGCGTGCACGGGAATGCCTGCCATCGGGCTAGTCCTCGATGATCCGGGGCACGCG
The DNA here is from genome assembly GCA_041633075.1 of Candidatus Deferrimicrobiaceae bacterium. GTDB lineage: Bacteria > Desulfobacterota > Deferrimicrobia > Deferrimicrobiales > Deferrimicrobiaceae > CSP1-8. Next base: position 37,852 of record JBFKGZ010000005.1, read on the forward strand.
GAAGAAGTCCTCTTCCCGATCGGGGGCGTTCTTCAGAATCTCCTCCTTCTCCCCGAAGGGATGGGCGGAGTCGTCGCGAAAGGGAGTTCCCATCTCAATGGCGTGGGAGGTCGGCACGACTCCTGTGGTGTCGAGACGGTCGAGCTGCCGGATATAGGAGAGGATGCCGCCGAGCTGCTCTCGTATCTTCTCCCCCTCGGCCGAGGAGAGCGCCAGCCGGGCGAGCCGGGCCACCTGCAACACCTCTTCCCTGGTAATCGCCATCCGAATCCCCCTGTTTTCTTGATGTTTTCACTGTATCATAGGTCGGCGGGCGGGGGACACTTCTCCCATGGGTGTTTGCGGGGACCCTGGCTCGCGGGGCGCTTCCGCTCCGCTGCGCCCCGGGTCCTCCGGATGCCGCTACCCTCGCAGCGGGGCGCGTCATTGGCGGAGCAGGCCGAAGGAGGAGGGCGGAGTGAGGTAAAGCGGAGCCGATCACGGCGCCCTCCCATCGGGGCGCACAGATGCGGCTCCCGCCGCATGCGAGGAAGGGTTCTTAGGAACGTCCCTGGGGGGGGCGCTCCTGCGTCGGGAAAAGATAACAGCCGGGAATGTCCCCCGGTATGATGGAACCATGTCGACACGCCGGTACTTCGCCACAACGAGCAAGGGGCTCGAGACCGTTCTGGCAGGGGAGATCCGGACCCTGGGAGGGAAGGAGATCGCGGCGGTAACGGGAGGAGTTTCCTTTTCCGGAGACATCGCGCTGGGCTACCGGGCAAACCTTTGGCTCAGGACGGCAAACCGCGTTCTCCTTTTCCTGACGGATTTTCCGGCTCCCACGCCGGACGCGCTCTACGAGGGTGTGAAGGCCGTTCCCTGGCCGGAGATCTTTCCGGTCAATACATCGATCGTTTTCGACGCGAAGGTGCGCGACTCCGGGGTAACCCACTCCCGCTTCGCTGCCCAGAAAGCAAAGGATGCGGTCGCGGACCGGTTCCGGGAAACGTGCGGGGCCCGCCCCGACGTCGATCTGCTCGCTCCGGATGTGCGGATCCATCTGCGGATCGTGCGGGATTCCTGCACCCTTTCGCTGGACCTGTCCGGGGAAAGCCTGAACCGGCGAGGATACCGGGGCGACCCGGAAGAAGCATCGCTCCGGGAGACGCTTGCCGCCGGGATGATTCTCCTGACCGGTTGGGACGGGAACACTCCCCTCGTCGACCCGGCATGCGGAGCCGGGACGATCCCCATCGAGGCGGGACTCCTGGCCGCCGGCCGGGCACCGGGGCTATTGCGATCCTCCTTCGGATTCCATCGCCTGGCCGGGTATGATCGGAATGTCTGGGAGAGGATGGTCGCCGAGGCGCGGGAGCAGGCGCAGGCGGCTCCCCCATCGCGGATCGAGGGATCCGACCGTTCCGGAGAGGCGGTCCGGGGCGCACAGCGGAACGCCCGCCGCGCCGGCGTTTCCGGTGCCGTTTTGTTCCGCACCTTGGACATCCGAAGGTTCGTCCCGGAAGGGCCTCCGGGCACGATCCTGTGCAATCCCCCCTACGGGGTGCGGACGGGGGGGGAACCGGAGGCCGAGGCATTCTACCGGGCGATGGGGGAAGCGTTCAAGAAACGATGCCGGGGCTGGACCGCCTGGGTTCTCTCCGGAAATCCGGCGGTGACCCGGTTCATCGGGCTGAAAGCATCGCGCCGGATCCCGCTGATGAACGGCCCGATCGACTGCCGGTTGCTGAAGTACGAACTCTACTGAAACAGGAGGGGCCGACGGCGAACGAGAAACCGGTCGAGATCCAGGTTGCTTTCCCCGAGCATTTGCGCGGCGGGGTATACTCCAACAACATGATCGTGGCGCATACCCGGGAGGAGTTCTTCCTCGATTTCCTGATGGTCGCGCCGCCGACGGGTACCGTCACCGCCCGGGTCATTCTCTCGCCGGGACATATCAAGCGGGTGGTGGCAGCGCTCCAGGAAAACCTCGCAAAGTACGAGGCGGCCTTCGGCCCGATCCGGGCCGCCGAGGCCCCGCAGGGGAAGATCGGGATCAACTGAATGGAAGCGGACCGGGGAGGTCCTTCCGACGTGACGACCACAACGGAGTCTTTCGCCAAGCTGCCCCGCCCCGCCTGGTTTCTTGCCGGGATGATCCTCGTTCTTATTATCGGGCTCACCGATTACGCAACCGGGGAGGAGATCAGCTTCTCGATCTTCTACCTGCTCCCCGTTGCCATGACGACATGGTTCGTAGGGAGGAATACGGGGCTTATTATTGCGTCGGTCAGCGCAATCTGCTGGCTCGCGGCGGACCTATACGCGGGCCACCATTACTCCCATCCCGCAATCCCCTACTGGAACATGCTCGTCCGGTTCGGCTTCTTTCTTATCCTCCTGATCGTTCTCTCCCGGTTGAAGATCGCTTACGAGCACGTGAAGACCCTGTCCAGCGTCGATCCTCTGACGGGTGTGCTCAACGGAAGGGCTTTTCAGGACCGGGCGAACGCCGAGATCGAACGGGCCCGCAGATACGGTCACCCGTTTACGGTGGCGTACATCGACCTGGACAATTTCAAGGCGGTCAATGACCGGTTCGGGCACAGCGTCGGAAACACGGTTCTTTGCAAGGTTGCGGATACCGCCAGCGGGAATCTCCGCGCGACGGACATCGTGGCCCGTCTCGGGGGAGACGAGTTCGCCCTTCTTTTCCCGGAAACCGGGGAGGAGTCCGCGCGCGCGGTTCTTTCCAAGCTTCAGGACATGGTTTCGGGTTCCATGCAGGCGAACGGCTGGCCGGTGACGCTGAGCATCGGTGCCGTCACGTTCCGCAAGCCGCCGGACTCGGTCGACCGGATGGTTAAGACGGCGGACGAACTCATGTACGCGGTGAAGCACGACGGAAAGAGCCGAATCCGGCACGAGGTCCACGAAGGGTGAGGAGAGGATACCGCATCCATCCGATCGGGGTCGTCCGGTCGGAAATGAAGAAGCCCGGGGAGGCGCCGAAGCAGGGCTCGCTTTCCGGCACGGAGGCAACGATCGTGATCGACCCGGTCTACGCGTCGGCGCTTTCGGGTCTGAAACGCCGGGCAGGCGCGCCAGGCGGGAAAAGCCGGAGTGGCACCTCCCGACCCGGGTGCGGGAAAATCATCGTTCTGTGCTGGATGCACGAAGCGGATCGCGCACGGCAAACGGTCCATCCCCGGGATGACGAGGCCCGCCCGAAAAGGGGCGTCTTCGCCACACGGTCCCCGCACCGGCCGAACCCGATCTCCCTTCACACGGTGGTCCTGCTCTCGATCCGAGGGAACGTGCTTCGCGTCCGCGGAATGGACGCGATCGACGGGACGCCGGTCCTGGACATCAAGCCGCACGCACCGGAACTGGACGGGTAGCCGGGTTTCTCCTCGCTACCCTCGGGACCGGGCGTGCCTTTTACTCCGTTTCACAAAACCGACTGCATCCGTTCCCGCTTCGTTGCGCTGCTTGCGCTCAAGGGAGGACACTCCTGTCATTCTCGGCGAAGAGATCCGGAGTGTCCCTCCTCAACCTTTAGTCGCGCGCCTCGCTGGACCGGCGCATCGACGATTTCGGTGCGACGCCATATTCATGATGCGGAGTACCCAACCGGCCGGCCAGATCGTCGATGAACTGCCGCGCGACCCGGCCGCTGCGATGCCCGTTGTCCATCGCCCAGCGGAGGGCCTCCTCGTGCAGCCGCTCCCGGTCCACGGGACAACCGAGTCGCGACGCGAGTTGATCGACCACGGCAAGATACCTCTCCTGGTCGAATCGGGGGAATCCCAACCTTACCCCGAACCGGTCGGCGAGGCCGAGCTTTTCCGACACGGCCTCCTCCGGGTGGATCTCCCCAGCGCCTGTGTTGTCGGACATCGGTTCCGGCATCAGATGCCGCCGGTTGGAGGTCGCATAGATCAGGACGTTGGCCGGCCGCTCTTCGAGGCCGCCGTCGAGCAGAGTCTTCAAGACCCGGTAGTCGTCCTCCCGTTCCCCGAAGGAGAGGTCGTCGCAGAACACGACGAACCGGAACGGGACGCCCCGAAGCATCGCAGCGAGTGCGGACAGGCTCAGCATGTCCCAGCGCCGGACCTCCACGAGCCGCAGGCCGCCGGGAGCGAACCGCTTCAGAAGCCCCTTGATGCATGACGACTTCCCGTTTCCCCGTTCCCCCCAAAGGAGGACGTCATTCGCAGGGTGGCCGGCCACGAACTGCGCCGTGTTCCGGACGAGAACCTCCTTGGCGTCGTCGATTCCCACCAGATCGTCGAGGTCCACCAAATGGGGATGCGCGATCGGCGCGAGCGTCCCGATCGTTCCGTGCTTTTCCCAGCGGAAGGCCCAATACCTCTCGAAAGCGGTCGGGTCGGGGGGAAGGGATGAGCCCAAGCCGTCCAAGAGTCTTCCGGCCCGGTCCAAAAGCCCCTCGAGTCTCGTCAACACGGCTGTCCATCGCCCGTCCTCTCTCATGTCCCTCTCCCGTGACCGGATGGTCCGGGCGCCGCAGGTACCAGCGCCAGGGTGACCATTGCCTTGGCCACCAGCTTCTCGTTCCCGTCGCGCTGCGCGTAGACCTCCGACTCCGCCACGTTGAGGGTCCTGCCCTGCCTCAGGACCGCCGCACGGCAACGGAGACGTTCTCCCAGCGCGGGTCGCAGGAAGTTGATCTTGAACTCGACGGTCAGTACGAGCTCGCCTTCCGCGGCAAGCGTACCCGCGGCTCCTCCCGCAGTGTGGTCGGCCATCGTCGCCTGCACCCCCGCGTGGACGTACCCATCCTGCTGCCGATGTTTGGGAAGGACCTCCAGGGCGGACTCGCACCAGCCCGGCCCCAGGTCGCTTAAGCCTATCCCCAGGTCGTCTATGAAGGCGGCCCGTTGAAAGATCTCCCGCACCTTCCCGGGGAAGTCCGGCGTCCTCGGCTTCACGGGAGGGTCACCGTCCCTGGCCCTGGACGCCGAAGCGGGCAAGCACGGCGTCGAGCCGGCGGCGTCCTGTCGCCGTCTCCTCGAACGGGTCCTCCTTGAGCCGGTGGGGAAGCGACATCCGAAAGCCGTCCGCCAGACACTCCTCGTCGGGGACCTCGATCCCCTTGATCGCCGCAAGGGCCTTCGCGCTCTTCAGGATCGTGATATCCCCGCGGTGTCCGGCCACGCCGAGCTCCGAGACCACTTCCACCACCGCCTGCAGAACGTCGTCGGACACGCGCACGGAGGGTAGCGTCCGACGGGCCGATACGAGCTGTTCCCGGAGAACCTCGTCTTTTTCCATCCACTCCGCAAGGAACTCGGGCTCCTCCCGCTCGAAGGAGAGAACCCGGTTCACGATCTGCTTCCGCAACCCGATCTCCTTCTCCCCGGAAACCTCCACGCACAGGCCGAAACGGTCCAACAGCTGCGGCCGAAGCTCCCC